>JBKJQY010000052.1:0-22721 GCA_046593725.1 Candidatus Limnocylindrales bacterium | reverse complement strand
CCGCCCGGAATCCAGCAGCCGGAGATCGCGGACGTCCCGCACGTCCAGCTCATCAGGCCGATGGGGTTCGACGCGGCCCCCGACGCCGTCCTCCCGGGCTGGGTCGCGGACCTGCCGAACCGGCCGACCGTCTACGTCACCATGGGCACCTACTTCAATGATGCCACCAGCGTGTTCACGGCGGGCCTCGACGGGCTCCGCGATGAGCCGATCAACGTGATCGTGACGGTCGGCGAAAACGGGGATCCCGCCGCTGTGGGCCCACAGCCGGACAACGTTCGCGTCGAGCGGTACATCCCGCAGTCGCAGCTCCTTCCCCATTGCGACCTGATCGTCTCGCACGCGGGGTCCGGGGCATTGCTGGGCGCCATCAACGCCGGCGTCCCGATGCTCGCGATTCCGCAGGGTGCCGATCAGTTCACGAATGCAGAGCGGATCGTCGACGTTGGTCTTGGCCTTCGACTGATGCCGTCCGACCTCAACCCGATCGCCGTCCGAGACAGCGCGCGACGGTTGCTCGGCGATGGCCAGTTCGCACAAGTCGCCCGAAGCCAGAAACAGGCGATCGAGGACATGCCGACGCCGGACTCCGTCGTGCCGGTTCTCGAGGCGCTCGTCAACTGATCGGATCCAGGCATCGAGCGGCCATCCTCGGTCAGTGTCGAAGCGGGTTGCGCGGGCGGCGACCTGGGACGAAGTCGAGCGACGTCGCTCCACCCTGGAGTTCGCCCTCGATCCGCACGCAGCCCGACCGAGGGTCCTCCCTCGCGACTCTGAGGACGAGTTCACGGACCTCGGGATCGATCGACGGCCGTCCCGGGCGACCGGACCTGCCGTACGTCCACTTCCTTCTCACGAGCTCCCGGTGCCGGCGGACGAGCGTCGCCGGGGTGACCATGAAACAGGACCATCGGTCCCGCGGGATCGCAAGGGCTCGCTGCGGCGAGGAGCACCCGATCGATGGCCCGCAGCTTCGGTGGGCCGGTCTTCCCCCGAAGGACCCGGAGCTCATGACGAGGATCTCGAGGCCTGGTCCCGGCCCAGAAGCCTCGGAGCACGCCGGCAACGACGATCGGTCCCGGCCCTTCCCAAAGAAGTGTATCGCGCGTATCTTCAGCGCCACTGTACCGATCCGACCTGTCGTCATGGAGGTCCTCATGTCCCGCACGCCGCGTCGAGCGCTCCTGCTGGCATCTGCACTCATCGTCGCCATGGTGATCCCGGCCACCGTCACTGCCACCCACTCGTGGGGCGGCTACCACTGGGCTCGGACCTCGAACTCGTTCACCCTCAAGCTCGGTGACAACGTCAGCTCGGTCTGGGATCCCTTCCTCGATACGACCTCCGCCGACTGGAGCCTGTCCACGGTCCTCGACACAACGAAGGTCCCCGGCGGGAGCAGGTCGGTGAAGTTGTGCGATGCGACGACAGGCCAGGTCCAAGTGTGCAACTCCAGGTACGGGGACAATGGCTGGCTCGGCGTGGCGTCGATCTGGGTAATTGGCAGCCACATCACGAAGGGCACGGTCAAGCTCAACGACACCTACTTCAACACCGTGCAGTACAACACCCCAGCCTGGCGGAACCTCGTCAGTTGTCAAGAGGTCGGCCATACCCTCGGCCTCGACCACCAGGACACGAACTTCAGCAACCCGAACCTCGGGACATGCATGGACTACACCAGCGACCCGAGCACGAACCAGCATCCCAACCAGCACGACTACGACGAGCTCGCGATCATCTACGAACACCTCGACTCGACGACGACCGTCGCCTCTGTAGCGCCCGTGGTCTCCAACGCGACTGGGGCACGCCTCGCTGATGCGGCGTGGGGACGGCTCGTCGCCGTGACCAACCACGGACACGGGGCGATGTACGTCCGCGACCTAGGCCGTGGCAGCCTGATCGTGACCTACGTCTTCTGGGCCGCCTGACCGGGGACCATCGCGGGTGCCGCCTGGCGTGCCGGGCCTAGGTCCAGGCGATGCGGCCAAGCTCCTCGAGCTCAGTGGTCGCGTTGGCGACTTCACCCAACCGGCGGCGCGGATAGCGGTGAACCCGGCCCGCGGGCCCGCCGGCTACCCCGCGTGCGGCAAGACTAAGCGGTCGCCCCGGGTTACCGGGCGCGAACTCAGCGTCTCAGCCGGCCGGCGGCAGCCAGATCCTGTCGATCGCCACGGTCTCGTACCCCATCTTCGCGTAGAGCGGCAGGCCCATCGGCGATGCCTCGAGCGCGACGATGCGCGCGCCGAGTTCGAACCCGGCGTTCGTCGCCGCCCGCGATACGGCGTCACCTAACCCACGCCGGCGGTACTCCGGGACCGTCCCCACCCAGGCGACGTAGCCCATCTCGCCGATAACGTTCACCAGGGCGGCGGCGGCGTCCACGCCATCGATCGATGCGATCACGCCGACCGTGTCCGGCGCGTCAAGCGCCTCAGACGACGAGAAGACGGTCTCGGCCGCCGCGATCTCGTCGTCGCCGCTGGCGAAGCCGTCCCTCACTACGGCTCGGAAGGAGGCGATGTCGCGGACGGGGTCCGCCCGACGGATGGAGGCAGCGGCCGGCAACGGCAGATCCGGCAGAACCGACCGACACACCATGGCCGGGATTTCGATCGCCATCAGCCACCCGGCATTCTCAGCGGCGGCGTTCAGGTCCTGATCGGAATGATCGGACGTGAGCAGCGTGAACGCGTGCCGGATCGACCGGTAGAACGTTCGACTTCGCGCAAGTACGTCGGCGGGCTCGACAGCAGGGTCAGTCCGGAACACGGTATTGATGATGATCGGCGTCGGATGGCTGCCGACCAGATAGGTCAGGCCGCGGTCCTCGACCACGCGCCCCCCGGAACGCGTCGTGTATCCCGCCCACGCGGAGACTGTGACACGGCCGATCCACGTGAGCAGGTCGCGGGACGCTGAGGTCTCGAGGTCGGTCATCAGGGTCCTCTGCCCCCCCGGGGAACATTCCACCCTCATCGGCGAACCCGACGACCACGGACGATAGCACGCGGCACGGCGCGAAACAGACCGACTAGTGTGCCCGGTAGGATTCGAACCCTGCGACTCTGTGGACCGCTCTTCGCGTAGCGCGTCATCCGATTGTCGGCTCCACGATTCCGTGAACGATCGGGTCGGCACCGTTCATAGGCGGGCCCACGTTCGCGATGGACCGGCGGTCGAGCCGTGGTACGTATGTCGAAGGAGACGACGAAGTGGTTCAGCGCGATTCCTGATCGGGAGTTTATCCATGCCCCGACGCTAGAACGTGTCGTACGCCGATGTCTCACTATCCCCGGGAACCAGACCTAGTCGGGCCGAAGGGCCTGGGCGTCCAACATGACGACATGCCCGAACTCGTTGGGGTGCTCGATGGTGATCGCTCGAGCCGGTGGCCGAGCGACTGCTGCTAGTGGCCGAGAAACGTGCGGATATCAGCGCACGAATGATCGAGCTGGATGAACTCTGTCGTTCCCTGGGCCAGGTCGCCGTCGGACTGCACTCGCCGTCGCCGGGTGCCCGTGGCGACGATTGCGCCTGACGTCCGCGCCACGCGAGACGATGACCCTGGCTGAATCGATCGGCGCGGCCTGCAGCTCGATCGGGCGACGGCCAGCGAGCGCCTGTAGGTCTGGCCGGAGGTCGCGCACCCTCGGCGGCGGGCCGACGTAGGCGTTGTACTAGGATCGGCGCCACACCAGCATGTGAGAGGAGTGCGACATGGTTCAGATCGAACGGCTCGAGAAGAAGAGCTTTGAGACACCGGACGAACTTCGAACGCCGTTTGAACGAGGTGAGATCGCTGTGCTCTCGCTCGCGGGGTTGACCGTCCAGCGCGAGACCCTGCAACCTGGATGGCGATGGTCCGAACACGTGAAGCCGATGGTCGGTGGCGAACGTTGCCAGCGCTATCACGTGAAGTACATCCTCTCCGGGAGGCAGCGCGTCCTGATGGAGGACGGGACGGAGTTGCTGCTCGAGCCTGGAGACGTTGCTGTCATGCCCCCAGGTCACGATGCCTGGGTCGAGGGCGACGAGCCGAATGTCCTGCTGGAGCTGGTCGGGCTGATGCCGACCGCCTGATCTTCTCGACCACGTGGAGCGGCGGTCGTACGACCTGAAACCGCCTCGATCGACTTGCCGGCATCTCATCGAAGTTTCGCGGCCGAGTGACGAAGGATGCGGTGTCCGAGATGGTAATGAGACGGGGACGGCCGATCCAGGGCTACGAGTACGCGTCGGTGGCCGAGCGGACCAGAGCCTCCGCGGACATCGACCACGTCATAGCCCTCGCCAGGCGCCACGCTACTACGCGGCCGTGATTCAGCGAAAGAAGCGACGCCCCTCAAAGGGGCGCCGCTTCGGGGTGAGGAGGGAGACGATCCCTTTACTTGGAGCTGAGGTACAGCTCGCCGCAAGCGACCGGAAGCGTGGCCCAAGCCGGCAGGCCGGGCAGAGATGCCACTGTGCTCGGTAGCGGCATCGCGTTCGCGTCGGACGAGATGCCGTGGATCACGACGTGGCGAGTCCCGAGCTTGAGGGCGGTCCGGATCTCGTCCTGGATGTGCTGACGGCTGCCCGTGGCGCTGTAGGTGTAGGAGCCATCCGCGCCAGCGATCGGGAAGTCAAGGTCCGAGGAAGCACCGGTGTTGATGGTGGAGTCAAGACTGACAAGGACCGGGCCGTACTTCGGGAGACCCTCGATGACGTCGACGAAGCCATCGCCGTTGACGTCCTGGGCGGCCGTCGGACAGTTGGTCCCGGCGTGGATGTGCTGGGGGTGCAGCGTCAGTGGCGTGACGCCGTTAACCATGATCTGGACCGTGACATCGTCGCCCTTGAGGGTGACGGTGGCCGTCCCGCGAGTTGTCGGGATCGTGTAGGTCGTGCCGGCGACGGTGTGGCTGCCGGCATTGAGCGGGTCCAGCCGGGCGGTGTAGACCTGGCCTGCGGAGCCGGCGAGAACCGGTGCCGCTACCAATCCGGCGAGGGCGATACCGGCGAGGACTCGGGGTGCGATGCGCATGTGTTCTCCTGTTGTCGGCCTGATTAGAGGCCAGTGCTGCGGGATCTGTCACCCAGCTATACGCAATACCGCCCGTCCTGGATGGCCGGATCCGGCTTTCAAAACCATGTCAACGGCCTCTTCACTTCAGGATTCCTGCCTGAAGGGGGTCGTGCACGGTCGGCGAGTTGCGCTCGCCACCCCGGCCTACCCCAGGCCGAACCGACCGAATGCGTGGCCAGCCACGACCGGTGTACGGCATCTGTACGCATTGCTCGCTCAACATCAGCCCGTCGGTCGGCTCTCCGACCGATTCGTACCCGTTCACTGTCTCGATCGAGCGGGCGCGGCGGTCGCCGAGCTCGGAACGACGATCGAGACGTGCGGGGGATGACGAGCGCGAAACGGCATCCGGACAGACCCCAGGGCATGGGGCGGCGCCTCGGCAGAGGCGCCGCCCCATAAGTCAGCCGCCGCCCGCGGCCTGCCACTGCGCAGCGAGCGCCGAGTCGTAGGGTTGGGTGTAGCCACAGGCCCACACAAAGTGGTCGTCCCCGGCGACGAGGTAGCGCTCGCCCACCGCCAGATCCGGCCCACCCGCCGAGGTGATCGTCGTGCCCGTCATGCCCGCGGCGTCCAGGGTGATGCTCGGCCCGCCGGCGCCCCGATACGCCTGGTTGACAGTGAACGTCACCTTGTCCCCATTGATCGCGCTGACGGTGCCGTCGAAGGCGAAGGCCCGCTTGGCAACCGAGGCCGGCCCAGCGTACGGCTCTATACACGATGCCGATCCCGTTCCGGCCGAGCCATCGGGTAAAACGCCCGGAGCGACCCCCGGTCGACCGATGACCAGGACCAGAACCAGCGCGGCAACGGCGGCGCCCGCGCCCAGCGCGACAAATCGACGGCGGAATGGTGGCCGAGTGGTCGTTGTCATGACATCCTCACTGACCCTCGCGCGGATGCGGGCGAGGCTCGCGGAGGACAGACGGTCGACATCCACCGGGTTCGCCGCTCGGAGCAAGTCGAGCGTATCGCGCTCGTGGTGCTCATTCATGGCGTGGGTTCCTCGTGGCTGCGACGACCAGGAGTCTGGCCCTCTGCCTGGTTCAATGTCCGGCTCGCGCCAGAACCTTTCGCGAGCTCGGCTGCGAAGCGCTTTCGGGTGCGGTATAGGCGGATCGCCACCGCGTTCGCACTGATCCCGAGGACCGTCCCTGCCTCGGCCTGGCTGAGCCCGTCCCAGGCCAGGAGGCGCAGCAGCTCCTGATCGTCGTGCGGCAACTGGGCGAGCGCCTCGAGGGCGGGGCTGCCGCTCTCGTCAGGCACGGTCGGCCGCGGTTCGCGATGGAGTCGAAGTGCCAGGCGCGAGCGGCGGTCGGTGCCCCGCCGCTGGTTGGCGATGACCCTGCGGGCAACGGCCAAGAGCCAAGGGAGGGCGTCGGTCTCGGGCAATCGATCGATACGCCGCCAGGCGACCGCGAAGGTCTCGGCAACCACATCCTCGGCGTCGGCTTCCATCGGCACGCGCCGGAGCGCATAGGCAAGCACTCTCCGATGGTGCTCTTCGAATGTCGCCTCGAGCCGGACCTCGTCCAATCGTCTGCCTCCCAGCCGCTCGGACGGCGGCCGGGGTGCCGAAGTTCCATGGGTGCCGATCGCCGGTACGGGGGCGATGCGTCGTCGAAGGGCACCTGCTGCGGATCGCGCGGGTCACGAACGAGGCGTCTTCAAGCCCATCCCAAGGATCGGCCGGGGCGCCGTAGCCGACCCCGACATCGATTCCCACGCTGACGAGGTGAGCGGCTGGCCAGCTTCCGCCCGTCCGTTGCGAGCCGAGGTGATCGCGTCGCGATCGTCCGCCGCGAGAACCCGCCTGATCGACGCACTCACGGCGGCGCGAAGCCGGACATCTGGAGCCTGTCGTCTATCGGGTGCTCTGTGCGTTGACGTAGGCAGCAAGCTTGTCGAACGCCATCGCCCACCCGGCTGCCCCTGGGGAGTCCGCGGGGATGCCGACGTGCGTCATCACCATCTTCGTGCGACCAGATACTTCCACGAGTTCCACGATCACCTCGGTCGTTGCCGGATGCCCCTCGGGCATGCCCATGGCCTGAGGCGGCAACACGTTACCGTCTTCGTCCGAGATGGACTCGGTGAAGACGAGACGCTTGTTCATGACGACCTCGCGATACTCGCCGGTGAACCACATCTGCATCGGGCCGCCTGGGGTTTCCATCTCCATCGATACCAGACGCCGGCCGCCGACGCGCACGTCCATCTTCGCCACGGGGATGGTGGCGCCGTCCGGCCCGTACCACGCCTTGAAGTGCATCGGATCGGTCCACATCTGCCAGATCAGCTCCGCCGACGCATCGAAGGTCCGTTCGATGACCACCGCGTCCCGAGTTGCATCGTCTTTACTCATCGCGCTCGTCCGCCTTTCGTTGCACTTGAAGCTGGGTCAGGTAGTCGTTCATCCGGTCGAAGCGGGTTTCCCAGACGGGCCGGTACTGCTCGGCCCAGGTCAGGACCTCCGCGAGCGGTGTGGGGTCGAGGGTGCACGGTCGAAACTGGGCCCGCTGACCCTTCACGACCAACCCGGCCCGTTCGAGCACCTTGATGTGCTTGGAGATGGCTGGAAGGCTCAGGTCGAATGGCTCGGCGAGATCATTGACATTGGCCTCGCCCTCGGCGAGCCGGGCCAGGATGGCCCGCCGAATCGGGTTGGCGAGTGCAGCGAACGTCTCGCTCAGTCGGGCATCCTGGATCACGAGCACCAGCAGCCTTCCTCCGTACTTGTCCGAGTAGTTAATTAACTTCCATAGAAAGTACAGGCCTTCTCCACGGCTGTCAATCCCCGTCGACTCCTCCGCTCCGGTTCTGGAGGGACCGCGATCGCGTGGAACGTGCATGGCCACCGGCCGGATCCGACATCGAACGTCGCGATCGTCAAGGTTCACGAGGAACTCGCGCTGATCATGGTCCTCGCAGGACCGCAGGGCCGGTCCGCGGCGGTGACGACGCACGTTGGGGTCGCCCTCGGGAGGCTACAGGCCTAGTGCTTACCACGTTGTGGCAGCAGACCACTACATGTAGTCAGTCAGACGGCTTGACTGCAGTCAAACTCGCGGACACTTCACTCGGGCTGACGCGGCGAAGTTCGATCAATGCGTTGAGGCCCGACGGCTGACGATCCTCACTCCCCCACATCGACCGTCCATAACTGGATCGCAGCGCGCCATGGCGGCGCGGGCCCACGCCTGGGTTGATCAGGCTCGCGCGGCGGTTCGACCCCAGAGCCCGGGGGCATCACGAGAACGCGTCCTGTCTTCGCCAGATACGCAGTCAGAACGGGGTCCTCGATCTCGCCTTTGATCAAGGCTCTGATCACGCGACGCGTACCTGGCTTGCCGTGATCCCACCGCATGATCTCCGACGACCGCCCACCTTTCGAAGATCGCGCGTACGGCACCTCCGGCTCCGGGTCCGCAGCCGGCCAACCGGCCCGGTTGGAGTAGGTCTCGTAGGACACATCTGTCAAGAGGTCCCATTCATGACCCGTCCTCGCTTCCCATGCGTTCGGGGCGATGTAGAGCAAGGATTCGAACTCCAGGTCCTTCGGCATCTGCTTTGGGTCCGTGAGCAGTGCCTCGTACTGCTCACGGCCATTGGTGAGCGCGGCGCACCGAGCATAGAGAAACCCATCGACGGACACTGGGTTCGCACCGCCCCACCAGCCTGATCCGACCTCGCGTGCCCACGCCCGGCCATCCAGGGCATACAACTTGCGGGCGAGGATCTGCTGGAAGGACTCGATCTCCTTCAGTGAAAGCCTCGTGAGCGCCTTGAGAACTGGTGCGACGACGCGCTCGTCGTTCCCCTGCTGATTCCAATCGAGGTCATCGAGCAGTCGCCAGAAGGCCGAGTCATTCATCTATGGCTCTCCCTCGCTAGGGCGACATCGGGAACTGCGGGAGATCGGGCGCCCCTCTCACAACGGACAGTGAAACGGGTGGTCGCTTGGTCCCCGAGGCCAAGTAGCGTCTGAAATGTCAACTGCGGGTTGCCCCGACGGTTGTGGCGAAAGACGAACTCGTCGAGAGTGGTCTGCTGACAACGGGGTAAGCACTACAGGCCGAGATGGATGCGAATGGCTTCGTCGATGTCGGCCATGATCGCGTTGGGGACGACGCCGAGTCGATCGCCCACCCGCTCGACGGCGATCGATCGGATCTGCTCGGCCTGCGCCTTGGAGTCGCGATCCAGACCTGTCTCGCCGGCTGGTAGCAGAGCCTGGAACGGGTACACGTGTATGACGTTCGAGGTCACGGGGATCACCGTGATCACCCCCCGACCGAGTCGTCTCGCCGTCGCGTTGGCCGCGTCATTGCTGACGATGATCGCGGGCCGACGCTTGCTGGCCTCGGAGCCGAGGACAGGATCGAGATCCACGAGATGAATGTCGCCGCGCCGCATCACGACCTGAGTCCGTCGTCCGTCGTGGATTCCCATAGGTCGCCCTCGCCCTGAGCCGACCATTCCTCCCAAGCCGCTTGGTAGGTGCTCCCGAGTTCTGCCGTTCGAAGCAGGCGCACGGCTCGATGGACGGCGGCGGATCGAGATTCCAGACCCTGCTCCCTGGCGTAGTCGTCAAGGAACTGGACATCGTCCCCAGGCAAGCTGACACTGACTTTCATACTGCGATACTACCAAGGTAGGTCAATGGTAGCAAGAGCTTGCCCACCGTGCCCACCTCGACTTTTCAGGCTCGAGTCTTCACCGTCGAAACCAGCCGCACCATCAGCGCCGCGGCCTCGGGGTCGGTCAGTCCCCGGTTCGCCAGGGACCGCCATGTATCGAAGGCGATGGCGTGGCCCAGGAGGCCCTGATGCGGTTCGTCCGGTCCCGTGTCAATTCCAGCCCTCCTCAGTGTCCGATCTGCCATCGGGATGGCCAATCCCGCTCTAGCGTCCTCTCACTCGAACCTTCAGCGTGACGGTCGACCCAAGGACGCGAAGTGCCTTCGATCTTGGCACCGACTTCGGTCACAGGGAGGACAACAGACATGATCGTTCATCGTCGCGTGACGGCACGCACGCTGGGGATGTTCCTGGGAGTCGCGATGCTGCTCGCGTCGGTCATTCCGGCGTCAGCAGCGAGCCGCGGTGCCACTATCGTTCGCGGAACGCAGCTGGCGGCTGGGTCCTGCGAGAGCGGTGGCTATGCCATGACCGGGTCGCTCGTGGGGTGCTGGTGGATCGATACTTTCGAGTCGAAGTCCGACCCGACCAAGTCACACTATGTCGCAACCGGTACGGAGCACTTCACCGGCTGTCTTGGGCCGACCTGCGGGACGTTCTTCACGACCTATACCTTCTCGGCGAAGACCGACGGTCCGTGGCCGACCTCCGCAGAGATCCACGGCCGCTGCCACCACCCGGTCGTCGGTGGAACGGGCGGGTTTGCCGGTGCCAGCGGTGAGATCAGCTTCCACGACGTCGTCGACGTGTCGCCGCCCTACTACCCGTACGCGGGAAACGTGCACCTCGCCGTGGCAGCCGCGGGCCTGACCCTCGGTGTCGGTCGCGTCATGTCGGTCGCGACCGCAGGCGAGACCTGCTAGCCGCGCGAATCGCATGAGCGCCTCTCCACATCCTGCTTGCGGCGACGCGGGCGATGTGACCGGATGCGGGGAGGCGTGCGATGCTGCGCCAGTCGACTTGTAGAAGGGGTGCAGATGTCAGCCGATCGACCACGGATCGCGCTTCTGGCGGCGCCCGAAACGTCACCATCGGTCCTCTACGGCCTGTACGACGTCCTGCTCTCGGTCGGCGCCGTCTATCCGGACATGACGACGGGCCAACCGGGCGAGGCCTTGCTGGACGTCTCGATCGTCGCGGCGTCGCGCGACCCGTTCCGCTGCTTCGGCAACATCCTCGTCGAGCCGCACTTCGCCATCAGCGAGATCGGTGCGGTCGATGCCGTGGTGGTCTGCGACCTGTACACACCGATCGATACCGCGCCGCGCGACCGATACCCGGCCGAGATCGAATGGCTGCGCCGGCTCAACCGAGAGGGCACGCTGATCGGATCGGTGTGTACCGGATCGCTTCTGCTCGCCGAATCCGGCCTGCTCGATGGCCGGTCGTGCGCCGGCCACTGGGCCTACGCCGACCTCTTCCGGAATTCCTACCCGCAGGTCGACTTCGACTCAAGCCTTCTGCTCGACCTCGCCTTCGAGGCCGACGGCGTGATCACCGCCGGCGGCGTGACCGCCTGGCAGGACCTGGCGCTCCATCTGATCGCACGTCTGTGCGGTCCCAAGCACGCGATCCGGACCGCCAAGGTCTATCTGCTTGGTGGACATGAGGACGGCCAGCTCCCGTTCGCCGCGATCAGTCACCCGCGGCGCAACGGGGATTCGGCGATCGGCCGGTCGCTCGACTGGATCGACCAGAACATCGGTGCGCCGAACCCCGTGATGGCGATGTCCGATCGCTCCGGCCTCACGAGGCGGACGTTCGCACGCCGCTTCCGAACCGCGACGGGCAAGCGGCCGATCGACTACGTCCACGCCCTCCGGATCGAACGGGCGAGGCAGCTGCTCGAGTCGGAGACGGGCTCGATCGAGGAGGCGGGCTACCAGGTGGGCTACGAGGACCCGACGTTCTTCCGGCGACTGTTTCGCCGTGCGACCGGGCTGACCCCGGCCGCGTATCGTCGCCGGTACGCCAGGATGGCCCCTGCGGCGATCGGCGACCTGGCCAGCCTCGGGAACCCCACGAACGTCGTCCTGCGGGCGCTCCAGGAAAGCGCCTAGAAGGCCTACCCCGCCCCCGTCAGCCCGGCCTGGGCGTCGGGTCCGGCCAGCCGCCAGGCGCGATGTTGTGGTTGATCCGGAAGACGTTTTCGGGGTCGTAGCGTTGCTTGAGCTCGATCAATCTCTGCAACTTGACCGATCCGTAGGCCGCGAGTGCCTTGGCCTTTGGGTCGCTGTCGTCGTGACCGAGGAAGTTCACGTACTGGCCGGCCATCGCGAAGGGCTGCATCACGTCCGAGAACCCCTTGACCCAGCGGATCCTCGCGGCGTCATCGGCCGCGTCTGACCAGAAGCCATAGATGTTCAGCCAGAACTGCGCAGAGCGGTGCGGAAACGCCGTCGCATCCTCCGCGACCCGCCCGTAGGCACCACCCATGTGGTGCAGATCGGCGGCGGTCCCGAACCACGTCTGCGCGCCGCACTGCTCAACGACCGCTCGGATGGTCGCCGCGTCGAACCGATCGAAGGAAGCGTTCCGCCAGTACGCCCGCACTCCGTTCGGCAGCATCGGGTCGAAGGCCGACTGGAATGCGATCCAGCGGGTCGGATCGAGGACCGCGACGTCTGGAGGGCAAGCCGCCTGGAGGCGTTCGATCCATCGCGCGCCCTCGGCGCGGTCGGCGCCGGCCCACGCGAATCCCAGAAACATCAGGACCTTGTCGCCCAGCTCCCAATCCGGGGGCGGGACCATGAACGTGATCAGCGTCGTGAGCTCGTCGGGCAGATCCGCTGTCCAGTCGACGAACGCACCTAGCGCCTCCTCCCAACGCGGGAGCTCGTAGATCAGGGTGCCGGCGAACACGTCCGGGTCGAGCGGGTGGGCTCGGAACGTGAACGCCGACACGACGCCGAAGTTCCCGCCACCGCCGCACAGGCCCCAGAAGAGATCGGGATGGTCCGACGCACTCGCGTGGACCTTCTCGCCGCTCGCGAGAACGACCTCGGCCGACTCAAGGTTGTCGATCGTGAGGCCGTGAGCCCGGGTCAGCCAACCAACGCCGCCGCCGAGCGTCAGGCCGGCGACCCCGGTCGCGGAGACGACACCGAGCGGCACGGCCAGCCCATGTGGCTCGGTGGCGCGGTCGACGTCCGCAAGTCGCGCACCGCCGCCGACGCGAACGAGCCGAGCCACCGGATCGACCTCGACGCTGTCGAGGCGACCCAGGTCGAGAAGGATCCCTCCCTCGACGGTCCCGTTGCCGGCGACATTGTGGCCGCCACCCCGGATCGCGAGCGGCAGGCCCGTCGACCGCGCCAATGCGATCGTCGGCGCGATGTCGTCCACGTCGGCGGCCTCGACGATCAGGCGCGGGTGCCGATCGATCATGCCGTTCCAGACCCGACGCGCAGGGTCGTAGCCGTCGTCGTCCGGAGTGATCGCCCGTCCGCGGATCGTGCCGCTGAACGAGGTCACAAGGTCAACTGTGAGCATGTTGCGCCCTCCGTGCCGTTCCGGGCTGCGAGGACGCGCGGCGCGGTTCTGGCTTCAAGCACAGTGTCAGGCTTGACGTCGTGTCGTGGAAGAGTCGGATCCGACTGAATCGAGGCAAACGTGACACGGCTCGAGCGGCCGGGTCCGACTCCGCCCACGTCGCCGGTCGCGGATCGATCAGGTTCTGCTGGTCCCCCGCGGCGCCCGGAGGTCCGGTTCCGCCTCGCCGAGGTCCCCCGTGCGCGCCGCGAGTTAGGCATCCACCGGTCGCTACTGATTCCCGAACGTCACGGCCGCGATGCGCATGGGATGCAACTACCCGCTCCACGGGCTATCCGACCGTCGAAGATGTGGCACCAGCGCGCCCAGCCTCGTCTCCCACGATGCCTGGCCACCGCGGCCGGCAGGGAGACATCTGGCCAACGTTCGACGGCGAAGGGAGAGGCGTGAAGGAGACCGACTTCGGCAGGGCGCATGATGGTCCGGTGACCGAACCGCGCATCCTCGCGATCATGGGTTCCGGCGAGACTGCGCCGACGATGGCCAAAGTCCACCGAGCGCTGTTCGAACGGCTCGGACCGGGCCCGGTTGCGGCAGCCATCCTGGACACGCCGTACGGGTTCCAGGAGAACGCCGACGAGCTGAGTGCCCGGACCGCGCAGTTCTTCGCGGAGAATGTCGGGCGACCTGTGGCCGTCGCGACATACCGGACGGGCGACGTCGACAGCGTGACGGCCGCGACGGCTGTCGCCCGGATCCGTGAGGCCCGCTACCTGATGGCCGGCCCCGGCAGTCCCAGCTACGCCCTCCGCCAGTGGGCCGCGGGACCGATCCCCGCCGCGCTCGCCGATGGCCTTCGCGACGGCGGCATCCTGACGATGGCCAGCGCCGCCGCCCTGACGCTGGGCGTCGTGACGATCCCGGTCTATGAGATCTACAAGGTGGGCGCCGATCCGACCTGGCTGCCCGGGCTGGACCTGTTGGGACCGGCGACGGGCTTGCGAGTGGCCGTGGTCCCCCATTTCGATAACGCCGAGGGCGGCAACCACGACACACGCTTCTGCTACATGGGCGAGCGCCGGCTGCGTTCCCTCGAGGACCAGCTTCCGGCCGGCGTGTCCATCCTGGGAGTCGATAGCCACACGGCGCTCATCCTGGACCTCGATCGCCGGACGGCGACGGTCGCCGGCCTGGGTGGCATCACGGTCCGGGTGGACGGCCGGGGCACGGTCTTTCCAAGTGGAAGCGAAGTCGCCATCGACACGCTCGCCGAGGTCGCCGCGGGGCTGGCCATCGGCGGCCACGTGGACATCGGCTGGGAACCGGATCCGCGGTCGCCGGGCGAGCGGACCGGCGGGGGCAAGAGGGGTGGTCGCGAGCCACGGGCCGTGGAGCCGTTGCGTGATGAGGTCGCGCTCCTGGAAGGGTCGTTCATCGCCGCGCTGGGGCACGATCGACCCAAGGATGCCGTCGGGGCCCTGCTCGACCTGGACGACGCGATCGAAGCCAGGATCCGCGCCGGCGAGGACAGCCCGGATCTCGACAACGCGGCTGCCACATTCCGCTCCCTCATCGTCAGGCTCGGGGAAGCGGCCGTGGGCGGGACCGCGGATCCAAGGACGACCGTCGAACCATTCGTGGATGTCCTTGTCACGCTGCGAAGCCGAGCACGCGACACTCAGGACTGGGCGACCGCCGATCTGATCCGAACGAGCCTGGCCGACGCCGGCGTCGAGGTACGCGACGGGTCAGATGGCTCCAGCTGGACCCTTGGGCGAACGCTGCCCGACTAGCCGCGACTCAGCGCAGCCTGGCCACGATCTGCAGGATCTCGTCGCCGTAGGTCTCGATCTTGGCCGGCCCGACGCCCTTCACTCGCCGCAGGGCAGCCGCACTCGGAGGCTTCACGTCCGCGATGGCCGCGAGGGTCTGGTCGTGGAACACGACATACGGCGGCACAGCGTCCTCGCGGGCACGGGCCGTGCGCCAGGCACGCAACGCGGCGTACAGCGGGTCGTCGTCGGCCACGCCGTACGGGTTTGCGGCAGCCGCCTTGCTCGCGGTCCGGCGTGCGCCCTGATCCGCGGCGAAGCGATCGGGCAGCTGCGTGACCCGATGCTCACCGCGCGGCCGCAGGTCCGCCAGGAACCGGCTGGGTTCGCGACGGGTGGTCCGGCCGCGGGTCTCGCGTTCGGCGGCCCACGAGATGGACAGGTGGCGCCTGGCCCGGGTGATCCCGACGTACAGGAGGCGGCCCTCTTCCGCGAGCAGCTCGTCGTCGTCGAACGCCTGACGGATCGGCAGCAGGCCCTCCTCCAGCGCCGGCAGCGCCACCGCATCCCATTCGAGGCCCTTGGCACGATGGTAGGTCAGCAGATTCACGCCGTCGGCCGAACCCGCGCGCTCCGCCGCGCGCCGACGGTCCAGCTCGGCGAGATACCCGTCCACCTCGACCCGGGCGTCCTTTCGCGCGAGCGTGCTGAGGATGTCGAGGAGCGTGTCCAGGGCCGCGGTCCGTTCGCGGGCCGCTTCTCCCGCAAACCCGGTCACGACGTCATCGTCATAGCCGAGCTTGTTGGCCCAGATGCCGCGGATCTCGGCACCAAGCGCGAGGCCCGTGGTCTTCAGACTCGCCCGTCGAGCCAGGTCGATCGCCTGCCGCACGTCCGGCCGATCGAAGAAGTGCACGCCACGCACCTGGTAGGCGATCCCCGCCCGTGTCATCTCGGCTTCGATGGGCGCGAGTTGGGCATTCGTTCGAACGAGCACAGCGATCTCGGAAGGCGCAACGCCTTCGGCGATGCGATCGCGGATCCAGCTTGCCAGCGCTGCCAGTTCAGCAGCCTCCGTCCCGTGACGGACGACGGTCGCCGGGGAACCCGACGATTGCGTCGCGACCAGGCGCTTGTCCCGGCCCGTCGAGGCAAGGAGGTTGTTGGCAACGCTGAGGATCTCTGGCGATGACCGATAGTTCTGCATCAGCTCGATCGTGCGAGATCCCTCGTAGCGTCCCGCGAAGCCGGTCAGGAACTCGCTGGTGGCACCGGTGAAGGTGTAGATGGTCTGGTCGACATCACCCACGACGCAAACATCGCGCCGGTCGCCCAACCACAGCTCAAGGAGGCGTTGCTGGAGTGGGTTCGTGTCTTGATACTCGTCAACGCTGAACCAGCGCTTGCGCGCCTGGACGGTGGCGGCGGCGGATGCATCGGTCTCCAGGACACGGATGGTCTCGAGCAGCATGTCATCGAAATCGATCCGGCCGGTTCGCGTTTTGGCGGCCTCGTATCCGGTGAAGACCTTCAGGAAGTGCTCGATCGGCATCGGTGGCTTGCGGCCGGTAACGGTCTTCGTCCCGGCGACCGCCAGCTCATAGGTCTCGGGCGTCAGGCGTCGACTCTTCGCCCACTCGATCTCGTCGGCGACATCCTTCACGGGCGTGAATCGATACGGCGGCCCCAGGCCCTGGACGAGCGGGGCCAGCAACTGCGCCTTCGACTCAAGCAGCTCCGGCAGTACAGCCCCATCGTGATAGATCGGCCAGAAGTGGCGGAGTTGACTCAGCGCGTGGGCATGGAACGTCCTGGCCGTGACACCCGGCAGGTCGAGCCGGTCCAGTCGCTCGACCATCTCCTGGGCCGCCTTCGCGGTGAAGGTCACCACGAGGACCTGATCCACAGGAACGAGGTCCGTGGCGATGGCGTAGGCCGTCCGCCTGCTGACGACCCGGGTCTTGCCGGATCCCGCTCCGGCGAGGATCGCGAGCGGTCCTTCCGTGGCCTGCACGGCCTCCCGCTGGGCGTCGTTCAGGTCGTCAAGCAGCCGCGCAGGTTCCAGGATGGGCACTCGACCAGTATGAACGCCAGCGCTGCACCGGGGATCACCCGGCTGCGCCGGTGCCGATCAGGACGGAGACGTGACCCGATCGACGCTCTGCGAGGCGTCACGGGTCGATCCGTACCACGCCGGGAATGCGGCCACGCTCCACAGGCTGAGGGCGACCAGGACGCCTCCACCGACATTCGTGAGCAGGATGCCGACGAACAGCGCGATCGACAGCCATCCCAGGCGGGGCCGATGCGCGGATCGGAACGCCCACGCGAGCCCAGGGAGCATGAGCCCCGCGGTCATGATCCCGATGACGTAGAACGTGCCAAGGGCCTTGAACCCGAACCCGTCCTCGAGCACATTCGCCGCTCCGGTCAGGGTCGCACCGGCCGCGACCACGAGCGACGCCGCGATGACCGAGCGCGTCGGGGCGAGTCGCCCGAGCCACAGGATCGATGGTGCGAACAGGATCCACCCGATACTCGTCAACCACACGGCCGCCCAGTCGAGGGCGGTCACTGGGTCCCAGTAGTCGGGGTGGGCGAACTCGAGCAGGGATCGCGCTCCGACGACGAGGCCGGTCGCGAACCAGATGACCTTCGAGAGAACCATCATGCCCGGGCTACCGGCGCAGGCGGCTCGAACCCCCGAAACAGGGTCCAGGCGACGACGATCCACAGGACGCTGATCCCGGCGAGAGCTCCACCGATCTCGAGCCCCGTCGTTCGGAGCCAGTACCACGGGAGGACGAACGAGGCCGCGAACAGCGCCATGGGGAGCACCACGCCCAGCACCAGGAGCGCGACCGAGCCGCGCGGCATCAGGCCGGCCGATCGAGCCCCGATCGCGAGCCCGAGGACGCTCACGAAGAAGACGAGTCCCACCGGGAACAGCCATGGCGCAGCGGCCCACGTCGGGCCCGCGACGAACGCGACGCTGCCGGCGATCGCGGCTCCACCGGCCTCAGACGGCAGGTGCCGGACGATCCGGTACAGGCCGACCGACAGCAGCACGAACGCGAGGATGAGGAACGGTAATCCTGCGGCGCCGTCTCGGTACGAGCCGAAACGGTCGTACTGGATGGGCCCGTTGGCGAAGTGCCAGAGCGCGACCCAGAACGACAGGAGCCCGGCAAGTGGGGCGACGCCGGACCAGTCCGGGACACGGTGGCGGCCGGGAACCTGGGGGTGGAGTCGCGCGTCCATGGCGCCTCGAAGGATGTCGAATCGGTCAGCGACGGTCGGCGGTCGCGACTCCAGGACGGCGAGGAACTCGTCCTCGTAACGGGATCGCCACGACGCTGGGTACAGGCTCACCAGACGGCTCATCACAACGCTCCTTCGAGACGGCCGAGGCCGGTATCAGCGAGCTGGCGCAGGCTCTCGAGCTGCGATCGCAGACTGGCGGCTCCCGCGGCCGTCAGTCGGTATGGGCGGCGGCGGGAGCCGTCGGCCGGGAGCGGCTCGATCAGGCCGAGACGTTCGAGGCGAGCGAGCGCGGCATACAGCGTCCCGGCGCCGATCCGACGACCGCCGACCGAGTCGCCGTTCTCCATGATCGCGTACCCATGTTTCGGGCCATCGGAAAGGCTGACCAGGATCAGCAGTGACGGCTCAGCATGCCGCCCGAGTTCGGGAAAGGCCGGTTTCGCCACGGGGTGACCCCTTGTTCGCGTCGACCACTATATCGATGAACGCTATACGCCTGATGGACCACGGTTGTCAAGATATCTGGCACGATTTCGCGGATGCGACGCACGCTCGACTCCATCGAGGATCGGTACGACGTGGCGATCGTGGGCGCGCGCGTGGCCGGCTCCGTCCTGGCGGCTCGCCTCGGCGACCTCGGGCATCGTGTCCTCCTCGTCGACCGCGCGACGTTCCCGAGCACCACGATCTCCACGCACTTCTTCCGCGGCGCCGGCCTGGTCGGCGTCCTGGACGAGCTGGGCCTTCTGTCAGCGGCGCTCGCGACCGGTGCTCCCCCACTCACCCGCGAGTTCAACTACGCGACCGGTTCCGCGGCGGGTATGGAAGGTCCACCCCAGGACCCAGGGACGGTCGGCTACTGCCTGTCCGTACGGCGCGAGCCGCTGGATGCCCTGCTGGTCGAACGCGCCTCGACTTCGGGGTCTGTCTCGGTCGCGGAGGGCGCCCTGGCGTCGGCGATCCTGACCGACGGGCCGGAGGTCGTGGGCATGGTCGTCCGCGCCGGCGACGTTGAGCGTCGCGTGCTGGCCCGCATGGTCGTGGGCGCCGATGGCCATAACTCCACGATCGCCCGACTCGTGGACGCACCGGTCCAGGTGGATGCCGGTCGTGTCCGAGGGTGCTTCTTCTGCTACGTGTCGGGGTGTCCCGGACCGGATGGCGGCCCACCGGATGGCCCCGAGTTCTCCCTGGATGGCGACGAGATGGCCTACGTCTTCCCCAGCGATGCCGGCATCGCCTGCGTCGCCTTGTCCGTGACGCTGGAGACGTTCGCTGGAATGCGGGGCGGTGGCATGGAAGCCTTTCGGGAGCGTCTTGGCCATCACCCGGGGCTGAGCGGACGGTTCGCGTCGGCGACCGCGGTGAGCGGCTTGTTGGGACGTGGGCCGCAGTCGAACCTCGTGCGTGTGCCGGTCGGACCCGGCTGGGCGCTCGTCGGCGATGCCGGGATGCAGCAGGATGCCTGGACCGGGCTCGGGATGGACAACGCCGGTGTGCACGCCACGTTCCTGGCGACCGCGATCGACGACTGGCTGACGGGTCGGGTCTCGCGGGACGACGCACTCGAGCGATACCACGCCGAACGCGACGCGCACGCGCTGGAAGGATTCGACGGAACGGTGTCGCTGGGCCGAGACCTTCGCCAGCTCGAGTAGTCCGTGCGGCTCCACCCACACCGTCGCCGCTGGCTCAGAGCGGGTATGTTGCGTCCAACAACCGCCAAAGCCCTGCGGTCCGGGCTGTGAGCCGGTGTTTCCGGGCATGTAGGGCAGAATGCGCGATCCACCGCCCCGCATCGCTGGCTCAGAGCGGGCGTCTGGCACGATCAGGGCCCAGATCCGCTGATTCCTCGGGCTCTGAGCAGGCTCCCGGGCAGGATCGGGCCAGATCCGCTGTTTCCTCGGGCTCTGAGCAGGGATCAGTGCGCCGGGGCGCCCTCGCCGTACTGATCGATCAGGAGGCGGGTCGCGGCCAGCACGATCGGGGACAAGTCGCCCGGCGTGGCCGCCGCATGTGCCTCCAGGCCCGCGATCATCCGCGGCTCCCAGAACGCGTGCAGGTGGTACGCGACCTTGGCCGCGGCCTGGTCGTCCGGCAGGTAGGTGAACTGCCGAGAGATCTGGTTGGCCATCCGCACCAGGTCCCGGTCGAGACCGTGATCAGACACGCGGTTCGACGGCTCCAGCACGGGCGCCACCCACCTCGACGAGCGTTGATTCAAGCGGCACCTGGTGCATGATCAGTGGCTTCGTCTTCGGGGCCGGCGTGACCTGGACCGCGGTCACCTTGTATTCGGGGCAGTTGGTCGCCCAGTCGGAGTACTCGGTCGTGACCACGTTGGCGCCCGTGACCGGGTGGTGGAACGTCGTGTAGACCACGCCCGGCGGCATCCGTTCCGACAGCTTGGCCTTGAGCGTCGTCTCGCCCACCCGGCTTGCGAGCGACACCCAGTCGCCGTCGCTGATCCCGCGCATCTCGGCGTCGCTGGGGTGGATGTCCAGGACATCTTCCGGATGCCACGTGTTGTTCTTGGTGCGACGGGTCTGCGCGCCCACGTTGTACTGGGTGAGGATCCGCCCGGTCGTCAGCAGCAGCGGGAACTTGCGGTTGCTTCGCTCGTCCGTGGGCACGTACGCGGTCGCCACGAAATGGCCCTTGCCGCGGACGAACCCGTCGACATGCAGGGTCCGTGTCCCGTCGGGGGCCGCGTCGTTGCACGGCCACTGGATGCTTCCGAGTTCGTCCAGCTTCTTGAACGACACGCCGGCGAACGTGGGGGTCAAGGCGGCGATCTCGTCCATGATCGCGGCCTCGTCCGCATACGCCATGTGGTAACCCATCGCCTCCGAGATCTCCACGACGACCTGCCACTCCTGCTTGCCGGTCGCCGCCTGCATGACCGGCCGGACGCGGTTGATCCGGCGTTCGGCATTCGTGAATGTCCCGTTCTTCTCGAGGAATGAGGTCCCGGGCAGGAAGACGTGGGCGTACTTCGCGGTCTCGTTGAGGAACAGGTCCTGCACCACGACGAGCTCCATCGCCATGAGCGCCGCGGTGACGTGCTGGGTGTTCGGGTCCGACTGGGCGATGTCTTCGCCCTGGATGTAGATCCCGCGGAAGGTGCCGTCGATGGCGGAGCTGAGCATGTTCGGGATGCGCAACCCGGGCTCCGGATGGATCTCGGTGCCCCACAGGTCGGCGAACAGCTCGCGGACGGTGTCGTCCGAGACATGCCGGTAGCCGGACAGTTCGTGCGGGAACGAGCCCATGTCGCAGGCGCCCTGGACGTTGTTCTGGCCACGCAGCGGGTTGACGCCCACGCCTTCGCGGCCGATGTTGCCGGTCGCCATAGCGAGGTTGGCCATGCCCATGACCATGGTGGAGCCCTGGCTGTGCTCGGTGACGCCCAGGCCGTAGTAGATCGCGGCGTTCGGGGCGGTCGCATACAGGCGGGCGGCGGCACGCAGCTCGGCGGCTGGCACGCCGCTGATCGGCTCCATCGCCTCCGGACTGTTCTCGGGCCGGGCGATGAACGCGGCCCATTCCGCGTCGTCCTCGCAGCGTTCGGTGATGAAGGCCCGGTCCAGCAGCCCCTCGGTGACCACGACGTGGGCCATCGCGTTGATGACCGCCACGTTGGTCCCGGGCAGCAGCTGGAGGTGGTGGCTAGCCTCGATGTGCGGCGTTCGCACGAGATCGATCCGGCGCGGGTCGATGACGATGAGCTTGGCGCCCTCGCGCAGGCGGCGCTTCATGCGCGACGCGAACACCGGGTGGCCGTCCGTGGGATTGGCGCCGATGACCACGATGACGTCCGCCTTGGCCACGGAGGCGAAGTCCTGGGTGCCGGCGGAGGTCCCGAACGTGGTCTTGAGGCCGTAGCCCGTGGGCGAGTGGCAGACGCGCGCACAGGTGTCGACGTTGTTCGTGCCGAACGCCGCGCGGACCATCTTCTGGACGAGGTAGACCTCCTCGTTCGTGCAGCGCGACGAGGTGATGCCGCCGATCGCGGTCGCCCCGTACTGCGCGGAGATCTCCGTGAAGCGAGACGCGGTGTAGGCGATCGCCTCATCCCAGCTTACCTCGCGCCAGGGATCCTCGATCGTGTTGCGGACCATCGGCTTGAGGACACGGTCCGCGTGGCTCGCGTAGCCCCACGCGAAACGACCCTTGACGCAGGAGTGTCCCTCGTTGGCGCCGCCGTTCTTGTACGGCGTCATGTTCACGACCGTGTCGCCCTGCATCTCGGCCTTGAACGAGCAGCCGACGCCGCAATACGCGCAGGTCGTGAGGACGCTCCGATTCGGCGGGCCGAGCTGGATGAGCGTGTTCTCCATGAGCGCGTCCGTCGGACAGGCCTGGACGCAGGCACCGCAGCTGACGCACTCGGACTCCATGAACGGCTGGTCCTGGCCGGCC
>JBKJQY010000028.1:0-5096 GCA_046593725.1 Candidatus Limnocylindrales bacterium | reverse complement strand
TGCCAGCAGGCCACGGGCAGCACGCAACACGGCGACCGGCTGCGACAGGTCGTGGACCGCCTCGAAGATCGTCACGAGGTCGAACTGGCCCTGCAGCGCCGGCTCGGCGGCATCGCGCGCGTGGAAAGCGACGCGATCGACGACCTCGGTAGCCGCCGCGTTGCGCCGTGCCTGCGCGATCGCCAGATCGTCCAGGTCGATCCCATCGACCGTCACCCTCGGGTAGGCGCGGGCGATCGCGATCGTCGACCACCCCTCACCGCAGGCGAGATCCGCGACCCGTGCCGGCGGATCGGCCGACAGCCGCGCGTGGATGTCCGGCGCCGCCTCGAGCCACGACCCCATCAGGTGGTGGAACTGCGGCCGATTGCCGTCGGCCTGACCCTCGCGCAGGTCCGCGCCGTAGTCGGACCAGGCGACGCCGCCACCATCGCGGAACGCGTCGGCGATCGCGGGAAGTTGACGCATCGACGCCGCCACCGAGCGGACGAACGCCGCGGAGTAGGTCATGTCGAGTTGGTCGAGCAGCACGTTGTCGTGTCCGGCCGGGAGCGTGTACCGCCGCGCGAGGGCATCATCGGCGCCGTCCGCGTCCAGGATCCCGGTCACCGCGCCATGCTCCAGCCACTCGCGGACATACCGCTCCTGGAGCCCCGTCCGAACCGCCAGTTCCCCGGATGTCGCCGGCCCGCCGTCGGCGAGCGCCCGATACAGGCCCAGCCGATCGCCCAGGTAGACCGCCGCGAGATCGAAGGTCGCATTGATCGACCCGAACAAGCGCTCCGCGAAGGCATCGCGCCGCGCCTCGGCCGCGGTGGTCATCGCCTCGTCGTCCATCTCCGCCTCCTTGATCCATCCACGCCCTGATGGCCTCGAACGCACTCCCGGTCAGCATGTTGCGGATCGCGCGTGTTGCGGATCGCGCGCCCCGAGTCCGCTACACTCCCGCGTCGTGACCATCCCCCAGGACCGCCTGCAACTCAGTCCAGACAGATCATCGTTCTGGGTCCCCGCCGATGTCCACGGATTCGCAGCATCATCGTACTCAGCGGCCATCGTCGCCGTAGCGGACCGAGGGAGTCCTCGAAGCTGGGCGGGAGGCTAGCCGATGCACATCCGACGCATCTCCTTCGTCGGCATGAAGACCGAGCGATTCGACGCGATGACCACCTTCGTCCGCGACGTACTGGGGCTCGCAGCCGGGCACAGGGACGATGGATGGGCAGTCTTCCAGCTTGAGTCGGGGGACCGCGACCTGCTCGAGGTCTACCGCCCGGGCGGGTACGACGAGCGCCTCCTCCCTGCCGTCGCGGCCGGGGTCACCGTCGCGTTCGCGGTCGATGACATCCGCGCTGCTCGCGAAGAGCTCGTGGCCGCCGGGATCGAGATCGTCGCGGACATCGTCTGGGCGGCAGAGGCGTTCGCAGATCCTGACCTCGACGGCTTCGGCTGGCTCTTTTTTCGCGCACCCGACGGGAATGTCTACGGGATGCAGCAGGACCATGCCCCGTCGAGCCCGACGGATCGAGGCATCGCTTGACCGAGCCGATCCCGCAAGCTCGTCTCCGGAATTTCAGCATCATCGCGCATATCGATCACGGGAAGTCCACGCTCGCCGACCGGCTGCTGGAGATGACCCACACGATCGACGCGCGGCAGATGACGAGCCAGGTCCTCGATTCGATGGATCTGGAGCGCGAGAAGGGAATCACGATCAAGGCGCGGGCCGTGCGCCTCGATTACGAGGCCAACGACGGCAAGACGTACGGCCTGAACCTCATCGACACGCCCGGGCACGTCGACTTCGCCTACGAGGTCAGCCACAGCCTGCAGGCCTGCGAGGGCGCGATCCTCGTCGTTGACGCGACCCAGGGCATCGAGGCCCAGACGTTGGCCAACGTCCACCTCGCGATGCGCGAGGGCCTGACGCTCATCCCCGTCCTCAACAAGATCGACCTGCCGTCAGCGGACCCCGAGACGATCATGGACGAGCTGGAGAACGTGCTGGCGATCCCTCGCGAGGAAGTCCTTCTCGCCAGCGCCAAGGACGGGACCGGCGTCGCCGAGATCCTCGAAGCGATCGTCGCGCGCATCCCGCCGCCCAAGGGCGACCCGTCCAAGCCGGTCCAGGGCCTCATCTTCGACAGTCATTACGACGCGTACAAGGGCGTCGTCGTGTACGTCCGGCTCGCGCAGGGCACGCTCAAGTCCCGCGAGCCTATCCGGCTGATGGCCAGCGGCGCCGAGGCGGAGCCGCTGGAACTTGGCGTCTTTCGGCCGCAGCTCGTGCCGGTCGCGCGGCTCGTGGCAGGCGAGGTGGGCTACATCGCCACCGGCCTCAAGAACGTCCGCGAGGCGCAGGTCGGCGACACGGTCACGACCGTCGCCCATCCGGCATCCGAGGCCCTGCCTGGCTATCAGGAGGCCAAGAGCCTTGTCTTCGCCGGGATCTACCCCGTCAGCGGCGAGGACTATCCGCTCATGCGTGAAGCCCTGGAGAAGCTCCACCTCAACGACGCGAGCTTCACCTACGAGCCGGAGAGCTCCGTCGCCCTTGGATTCGGGTTCCGTTGCGGGTTCCTTGGCCTGCTCCACATGGAGATCGTCCAGGAGCGCCTCGAGCGCGAGTTCGACCTGGACCTCATCGCGTCCGCGCCATCGGTCGAGTATCACGTGCAGCTCCTGCACGACGGTGGCCAGGTCATCGTGGACAACCCGGCGCTGCTCCCCAACCCGGGCGACATCGAGCACATCGAAGAGCCCTGGGTGAAGCTCAGCGTCGTCACGCCGAGCCAGTACATCGGGCCGCTGATGGAGCTGTCCACGAACCGGCGGGGGACGTTCGTGACCATGGAGTACCTGGACCCGACGCGCGTCCTGCTCCACTTCGAGATCCCGCTGGCCGAGCTGATCGTCGACTATTTCGACCAGATGAAGAGCCGAAGCCAGGGTTACGCCTCGATGGACTACGAGGAATCGGGCTATCGCGTGAGCAACCTGGCGAAGGTGGACATCCTGGTGAACGGCGAGCCCGTGGACGCCCTATCGATCATCGTTCATCGCGATCGGGCGCAGACGACGGGCCGCATCCTGGCTGAGCGGCTCAAGGAACTCATCCCTCGCCAGATGTTCGAGATCCCGATCCAGGCGGCCATCGGATCCAACGTCATCGCCCGTGAGACGGTCCGCGCGATGCGCAAGAACGTGCTGGCCAAGTGCTACGGTGGTGACATCACCCGCAAGAAGAAGCTGCTGGAGAAGCAGAAGGAAGGCAAGCAGCGGATGAAACGGGTCGGGTCCGTTGAGATCCCACAGGAGGCATTCCTGGCGATGTTGCGGCTGGACGAGGGCTAGGGCGAGGACCGTGGACGACTTCGTCGTACTCGCTCGTTCGCTCATCGCCCTGGGCCTGACGCTGCTGATGGCGATGCTCCGCCTGGACGCCGAGAAGTTCGGGACCGCCGAGTACTACGAAGCGACCCGCGATGGCGAACGGCCGTTGATCCGGCGCCGCCTGGCCTGGTACGGGATGGGTGTCGCGGCGGCGGTGGCCTTGCTGTACATCCACCCAGCGCCACAGAGCGACCTCCACCTGGGCAGCGGCGATCGACTGGGTGCCGTGTTCCTTGGCCTCCTGTTCGGCGGGCTGGGTGTCGGCCAGGCGCTGGGCTTCGCGTGGTTCCGCTATCACCGTATCCGCTTCCCCGAGACCTGGTCGTACCCCGGCGCCCTGCTCAATTCCACCGCCACAGCCCTCATCGACGAGGTCACATTCCGCGGCGCGATGCTCGGGTTGATGCTCGTCGTGGGCATCGATCCCCGGCTCGCGATCGTGATCCAGACGCTCGTGTACACGCTGACGACCCGGCTTGGCGCCCCGAAACGTGATCGCTATCTCCTCGTCCTGACGTTGGGGATCGGGCTCATCGGTGGGTGGTTGACCGTGCTGACTGGCGGGATCGCGGCAGCGTTCCTGGGTCATGCCATCACGCGCTTCGCGGTCTTCCTGACGACCGGGCACATCGGCCAGACGAAGCCCCGCGGCCGGGAAGTCGAGGAGATCGACAAGCGCCACCGACCGCCCGACGGCTGGCGGGTCATCGGCGGTCGCGAATCGGCCTCGCGCGAACGGTGAACGCTTCGGTCGCCGGCACACGCACGGCGCCCGACGGCCTGTACATCCACATCCCGTTCTGCGTCTCGCTCTGTCCGTACTGCGACTTCGTGGTGTTCGCGGGCGCGGCGTCTCGCGGTCCGCGCAACCGGATCGAGGCGTTCCTTGCGGCCGTCCACGTCGAACTGGACCTGCGCGCGGACGCGACAGATGCGGCGTTCGGGAGCCTGGGGGCGCCGGCGGGACGGGCGCCGCTGGAGACGCTGTATCTCGGCGGCGGGACGCCGTCGATGCTGCCTTCGGAGGATCTGGCGGCGTTGATCGGGCATGTCCGCGAGCGGTTCGGGCTCGCGGATGGCGCCGAGATCACCGTCGAGGCGAACCCGGGCCCGGACGAGCGCGGGGACGCGGCGGCACTGGTGGCGGCCGGGGTCACGCGGCTGTCGTTCGGGGCGCAGTCGATGGACGACGCGATGCTGACCCGGCTGGGACGGCGGCATCGCGCCAAGGACGTCAAGTCGGCGGTCGCCGCGGCCCGGAAGGCAAAGATCCCGTCCGTGAGCCTGGACCTCCTGTACGACGTGCCGGGCGGGTCGCTCGATGGCTGGATGGACACGCTCGAGTCGGCGCTGGCGCTCGAGCCGGACCATCTCTCGCTGTATGCACTCACGCTGGACGACCCGCAGGCCGAAGGGCTGACCGAGGTCGATGGGGACCACCTGCCCACGACCAAGGGCGCACGCCGCTGGCGCGAGACCGCCAGGCCGCTCCAGGACGAGGATCGCGCCGCCGCGCAGTACCACCACGCCGTGCATCGGCTGGCGGCCGACGACTGGCACGGCTACGAGATCAGCAACTGGGCGCTGCCCGGGCATGAGAGCCGGCATAACCTGGCCTACTGGCAGCGACGGCCGTACGAGGCGGTGGGGCCGGGGGCGCACGCCTTCGATGGGGTTTCGCGTCGGTGGAACGCGGCGCGCCT
>JBKJQY010000027.1:0-3957 GCA_046593725.1 Candidatus Limnocylindrales bacterium | reverse complement strand
GGCCGGTGACACCGAGCTCCTGCCGATGGAGCTCTTCGACCGCTTCGAGTTCGAGGACATCAACGCGCGCACGATCGCGGCCGGCGGCGAGCCCGCCACCGCGCAGACCGTGCTCCTCGGTGTGACCAAGGCGTCGCTCTCGACGTCCTCGTTCCTCGCCGCCGCGTCGTTCCAGGAGACCACCCGCGTCCTCACCGAGGCCGCGGTCATGGGCCAGAAGGACCGCCTGCTGGGGCTCAAGGAGAACGTCATCATCGGCAAGCTCATCCCCGCAGGGACCGGAGCCCCGGCCAATGTCGCCGCCCGCAAGGAACGCGATCGACGAGCCGCCCTGGAAGCGCTCGCCGGCGAGTCGCTCGGCGACTCGGGCTCGGGGTACAACCCATTCCTCGAGGACGGCGAGCCACGGAGTAGTGAAGACGACGCAGCCGGGCTCGCCCTGGCTGCGACGATCGCCGGTGGCCCCGACGATGGCACGGACGCGAACCCCTTCCTTGCCGCCGACGGTGGGGGGGGCGAGGAGCTCGGCGAGAACCCATTCGCGGACGCTTCCGCCGAGGCCGAAAAGGCCTCCGCGGAGGTCTGAACCGAACGACCCAGGAGACCTCGCGGTGACCTCGCCGAGCGTTTGACACGCTCGGCGAGCCGCTGCTAAACTCCGCCTTCGTGGCCTCGGGAGGGGTCCGCCATCGGCGCGCTCGCCGAGGACCATCTCGATCACATCCACCGGTCCCCATCGATCGCCTTCGAAGGGAGGCGACCCCCACCGGACCGACCCGGCCGGCAACGGTCGATCACTCAGACCCGACTGAAGGGAGTAGCGTCTTCGTGCCGACGATCAGTCAGCTCGTGCGCCACGGCCGCAAGCGCAAGATCTCGAAGATCAAGGCGCCGGCCATGCGCAAGAACTGGAACAGCCTGCGGCAGCGCCAGGTCTCGATCCCGGGCGCCCCCCAGAAGCGGGGAGTGTGCCTGCAGGTCCGGACGATGACGCCCAAGAAGCCGAACTCCGCCCTGCGCAAGATCGCCCGTGTTCGCCTGACCAACGGGATGGAAGTCACCGCATACATCCCCGGCATCGGGCACAACCTGCAGGAGCACTCGGTGGTCCTGGTCCGCGGCGGTCGCGTGAAAGACCTCCCATCGGTCAAGTACCACATCATCCGCGGCACCCTTGATGCCGCCGGTGTGCGCGACCGCAAGCAGGGTCGCAGCAAGTACGGCGCCAAGGCCTCGGCCAAGTCGGGAGCCAAGTAGATGCCACGTCGTACCAGCATCCCGCGCAAGTCCAAATACGAGACGATCCCGGCCAACCGGACCACGGCCCGGTTCTCTGCCAAGCTCATGAAGGGCGGCAAGCAGAACCTCGCCGAGCGGATCCTGCGCCAGGCGCTGGCCCGAGCCGAGGCCCAAGCCAACCGGCCCGGACTCGAGATCCTCGAGGCGGCGATGCGCAACGCGACGCCGATCATCGAGGTCAAGCCTCGCCGCGTCGGCGGCGCCACCTACCAGGTCCCGGTCGAGATCCGGGGCGACCGCCGCATGTCCCTGGGGGTGCGCTGGCTCGTCCAGGCGGCCCGCAAGCGCAACGGCAAGAGCATGAGCGAGAAGCTCGCAGCCGAGTTCGTGGACGCCATGAACGGGCTGGGAGCGGCAGTCAAGCGCCGCGAAGACACACACAAGATGGCGGACGCCAACAAGGCGTTCAGCCATTTCAAGTGGTAGAGCCGGGAGCGTAGGGAAACCGTGCCACGACAGGTTCCGCTCGCCAAGACGCGGAACATCGGGATCATCGCGCATATCGACGCCGGCAAGACCACCGTCACCGAGCGGATCCTTTTCTATACGAAGAAGATCTACAAGATCGGTGAAGTGCACGAAGGCGCAGCCACGATGGACTGGATGCCCCAGGAGCAGGAGCGGGGGATCACCATCACGGCGGCGGCGACGACCGCGTTCTGGGGCGAGCATCGTATCAACATCATCGATACGCCCGGGCACGTGGACTTCACGGTGGAGGTCGAGCGAAGCCTGCGCGTGCTCGATGGCGCCGTGGTCGTCTTCGACGGTGTCGCGGGCGTCGAGCCGCAGTCCGAGACGGTCTGGCGTCAGGCCGATCGCTATGGCGTGCCGCGTTTCTGTTTCATCAACAAGCTTGATCGCACCGGTGCCGACTTCTGGCGTGGTGTGGAGTCGATCAAGGATCGCCTCGGAGCGAACGCGGTGCCGATCCAGATCCCGATCGGCCGCGAGGATCAGTTCAAGGGCGTCATCGATCTCGTCGAGATGAAGGCGATCTACTACCGCGACGACCTGGGCAACCAGATCGACGTGGTGGATATCCCCGCCGAACTCCTCGATGAAGCGACCAAGCATCGCCACACGATGATCGAGGCCGTCGCCGAGATGGACGACGAGCTGACGCACAAGTACCTGGAGGGCGTGGAGTTCACGGTCGCGGAGATCAAGCGCGGGCTTCGGCTGGGCACCCTGACCACGCGGATCATCCCGGTCCTGACCGGCTCGGCCCTCAAGAACAAGGGCGTCCAGAAGATGCTGGATGCGGTCGTCGACTATCTCCCGTCGCCCCTGGACGTCCCGCCGATGATCGGCCTCGACCCGCGGACCGGCAGCGAGATCATCCGTACGCCCAGCGACTCCGAGCCCTTCAGCGCCCTGGCCTTCAAGATCGCCGCCGACCCGTTCGTGGGAAAGCTGGCGTTCTTTCGGGTCTACTCGGGGACGCTGAAGGCCGGTTCCTATGTCATGAACCCGGTCAAGGGCAAGAAGGAGCGCATCGGTCGCCTGCTCCAGATGCACGCCAACCATCGCGAGGAGATCGAGCAGGTCTACGCTGGCGACATCGCCGCGGCCGTCGGCCTCAAGGACACCTTCACCGGTGACACCCTGACCGACCCGGATCACCAGGTCATCCTCGAATCGATGACCTTCCCGGATCCGGTCATCGAGGTCAAGATCGAGCCGAAGACCAAGGCGGACCAGGACAAGCTCGCCATCGCCCTCCAGCGCCTGTCCGAGGAGGATCCGACCTTCCGTGTCCATACAGACCCGGAAACGTCCGAGACCCTCATCGCCGGGATGGGCGAGCTCCACCTGGACGTGCTGGTGGACCGGATGGTCCGCGAGTTCCACGTGGCCGCCAACATCGGCAAGCCGCAGGTGTCCTATCGCGAGACGATCCGTCGCGCCGCAGAGGGCAATGGCCGGTTTATCCGCCAGACCGGCGGCAAGGGCCAGTACGGCCACGCCATCATCAAGCTGGAGCCGTCCGAAAAGGGCGCCGGCTACGAGTTCGTCGACAAGATCGTCGGCGGGACCATCCCACGCGAGTACATCAAGCCGGTCGATCAGGGCATTCGCGAGGCCCTGGCGACGGGCATCTACGCCGGGTTCCCGGTCGTGGACGTCAAGGTGACCCTGTTCGACGGCTCGTTCCACGATGTCGACTCGTCCGAGATGGCGTTCAAGATCGCCGGTTCGATGGCCGTCAAGGATGCTTTCAGCAAGGCCGATCCGGCCATCCTGGAACCGATCATGAAGGTCGAAGTCCTCATGCCCGAGGAGTTCATGGGCGATGTCATCGGCGACCTCAATAGTCGTCGTGGGCAGATCGAGGGCATGGAGTCGCGCGGGACGACGCAGGTCGTCCGGGCGTTCGTGCCGCTCGCCCAGATGTTCGGATACGTGACCGACCTGCGCAGCATGTCGCAGGGTCGCGCCTCGTCATCCATGGAGTTCTCTCATTACGCCGAAGTGCCAGCCAACCTGGCCTCGGAACTCGTCCAGAAGTCCAAGGTCTAGGAGCCGGGAGCAGTCAGATGGCCAAGAAGAAGTTCGAGCGCACCAAGCCGCACGTCAACATCGGTACGATCGGCCACATCGATCACGGCAAGACGAGCCTGACCGCCGCGATCACGAAGTACCTCGCCCTGAAAG
>JBKJQY010000022.1:0-5108 GCA_046593725.1 Candidatus Limnocylindrales bacterium | reverse complement strand
GGCGCCCAGCGCAGCATCCGGCGGGCTTTCTCGATGTTGACGACGCGGCGACGGATGTTGTCGATGTCGCGGCGATCGATATGGCGCAGGTCGACCGGCGTCCCGAGCGCCTCTCCGATGCCCAGGGCAAGCCGGTTCACCGACGTCTCGATGCCGGTGCCCACGTTGAAGACATCGCCCTCGGCGCGCGGATGGATCGCGGCCAGCAGGGTCGCCTCGACCGCATCGTCGATGTAGGTGTAGTCGCGCGTCTGCTCGCCGTCGCCGTGGATCGACACGGGTCGACCGGCATGGATCTCGACCAGGAACTTCGCGACGACCCCGCAATAGGGATTGTCGGGACGCTGCCCCGGCCCATAGACATTCGAGTAGCGGACGCTCGCAGTCGACTGGCCATAGCTCTCGTAGAACGCCTGGCAGTAGTTCTCGCCGGCCAGCTTGCTCACGGCATACGGCGATAGCGGGACTATCTGGTCGTCTTCGTTGATCGGGATGGACCGGGGGTTGCCGTAGATCGACGCCGACGACGTGTAGACGACGCGGTCCACCCGGTTGGCACGAGCCGCGAGCAGCACGTTGAGCGTCCCGCCGATGTTCGTTGCGAAGTCATCCCTCGGATTGGCGGTCGAGGCGATGATGTTCCGGGCGGCCATGTGGAAGACAAGGCTGTTGGCGGCCACGAGTTCGTCGACGAGCGCCTGGTCCGTGACTGAACCGTGAACGAAGTCAGCGCCGGTCGGGACGGCATCCGCGCGGCCTGTGAACAGGTCGTCCAGGACGGTCACGCGTCCGCCGGCATCCACGAGTCGCCGGGTCACGGCCGAGCCCACGAACCCGGCGCCCCCGGTGACCAGGATCCGCCGTCCGCCGAAGGAGCGTTCCGGTGACGCGATCATCGCTTGACTCCAGTGCGCAGGAGGAGGGCCGGCCGGAAGAGCCGCCACCAGTCCCTGATGCCACGCATCTTCGAATAGCCTTCAGTCGCATGGTAGACCACGGTCACCGGGTGTTCGATGACGTGATAGCCGTTACGAACGGCCTTGTACAGGACATACGGCTCCAGGTCGTAGCTGGTCAGCCACGACTGGTACAGGTTGATGTTTGGATCGTCGAGCATCGTCGAGCGGAAGATCCGGAAGCCATTCGTGGCATCCGTGACACGATGCCCAGCCAGGATGCTGAAGGCGATCGAGTACACGCGGGTCCCGAGGCCGCGCCCGCCGGTGGCGCCAACTACCTTGCCGCCCGGCACCCAACGGGAACCCTGCAGGTAGTCCGCCTCGGCGGCAAGAAGCGCCTCGAAGGCGGCGATGAGTTCGGTCGGATCGTGCTGGTCGTCGCCCGACAGCAGCGCCAGATACGGGCGTTTTCGGGTGAGCGCGGCGGCCCAGCCATCGCGGATGGCCGCGCCGACGCCAGACCGCACGGCGTGGCGGACGACCAGCGCAGCACCGTGGGCGCGGGCCTCATCGCCGGTGCCGTCGGTGGACCCATCGTCGACCACGATCGCCTCGAATCGGCCGTCCCTGGGCAACTTGTCGAGCACGCGACCGATTTTCCCGACCTCGTTCAGGGCAGGGATGATGACGGCGACCAAGGGCTCTTGGCCGGTTCCGGTCTCCACAAAGCGCACCATCGCAGCGGCGGTGCCTATCGGCCACTCCACGATAGTACCGCCGCGAGGGTTCGAGCGGGCCGCTAGGATCGTCTCGATGGCGACCGCGCGGCGACCCTGGACCGACCCCGCGACCTACCTAACGGATCGGAACCGTCGACTGTTGGCTGTCCTGGGCGTCGGGATCGGTGTGGTCTCGGTGATCGGGCTGACGTACGGGATCGCCTTCTGGTTCACCAGCGGCGCCTTTCCTGGCGACACGTTGACCTACTACCTGGCTGGTCTCCGCCTGGATAGTGGCCACTCCCTGTACGACTTGCGAGCGGACGATGTGTGGTTGTACGGGCGCCCGGAGTATCCGCTCTACGGCCCGCCCCTTGTGGCCGTCGTCTGGCGACCGCTGGCCGCCATCCCGGGTGCCTGGGGGATGATCTTGTGGCTGGTCCTGATGGCGTTCGCCACACTGTGGTCGGTCTTCTACATCCTCCTGAGCACCCGCGGCTGGGCGGGTCTGCTCGTCATCCCATTGATCCCTGCGCTGACGTTGCTCGTCGGGGTCGGAAATATCGACGCGGTCGTCCTCGCTGGCTCCATCGTGGTGTGGATCTTGACCGCGTCGGGCCGGTGGCGCGCGGCCGGGATCCTGGTCGGCGTGTTGGCCTCCTTGAAGCTGACACCCGCGATACTGCTCATCTGGCTGGTCGCGACGCGACGCTGGGAGGCCGTCCGCTGGGCTGTCACGACCGGGATCGTCCTGGCGATCATCGTCATCCTCGGGACCGAGCCGGGTATCTGGTTGCGCTATCTGCGTGTCGCAACCGAGGTGGCGGCCTCGGGCAACACCTCTGCGCTGATCCCACTCATCGTCGCGACGGTCGTGACGGTCGCATTCGGGCGCCGGCCCGCCGTCTCATTCGCGATCAGCATCGCCATGATGCCGCTCGGGTCGCCGGTCGCGGCCGCGCATACGTGGTCGCTCTTGCTCGGGTCGATCGCCCCTTGGGCGCGGCCTCTACCCGTCACACCCGAAGGTGCGCCAGAGGACGAATGCGGATCAGGTCAGCCCGTCTGACGCCCGGAATCATGTCTTGGAACTTCCGCCTCTCTCGCCAGACGACTGTCTCGCCCAAGCCAGGCGATGACGGCGATCCCGACCATCGGGACCTCCTGGATCGAGTAGAACGGACCACCCCCCTGCGAGTTCGCTAGCGAGGTGAGCCACTGCGACCACAGCACGCCGAACGGCAGTGAAAGGACCATGAAGCCCGCTAGAAACATCCACCAGCGTCGACGGCGGACCCCCCACAGGGCGAAGGGGAACAAGCTGGGCTTGATCAGTGCGAAGACGGCGGGACCCACGGTGATCAGCCCGAGGGCTACAGCTGCCATGGACCACATGACCGGGTTCCCGGTGGCGAGCTTGACGATGGTTGGCGGCCAGGCGACACACAAGGCCAGGAATGGCCAGACGATGAACAGCGGGCGGAGACGCCAGATGGTCCAACCGGTGAGCCCCAATGGGACGATCCACCAGAGAACGGCCGGGAGGATCGTGAATGGGACGAATAACCACAGGGCGACTGGTGGGTACAGGATGTCGCCAGGGCGGATCGGATAGGGGCCGGCAAGCTGGTACGGGTTGTAGAACGGGCCTCCGGAAAGCCACCGTTCGGTCGCATCCATGTAGAGCGTTCGGTCAACGCCGAGGTACCCACTGAATGTGGGACCTGCTGCGATCAAGCTTGGAACGACGGAAGCGAGGACGAGGGCGCTCATCGCCAGGAACGCGATCCTTGGCCATCCTCGCGACTTGGGTGCGGAGCGAAGGCTCATCAAGACCCGGCTCAGCCGTCTGATCGCTTCCAGATCGAGCCGGTTTCGCCGCCGAGCACCTGACGCCAGCCGGCAGCCTCCAGACGGGCGGCGAACGCGGGATCCAGACCCTCGATGACGACGAAATCAGCATCCCAGCCGTCAAGGATCGACTGCCAGCCCTCGATGCCGGCGGCCACCCGAGCGTAGTCGTCCCAGACGGACGCAGGGAACAGTTCGATCCGTGAGTCGATCGCGACGAGCCTGTCTGACAGCGCGAATTCGAACCACGAGCCCCACGGCTGCGGGTTGAAGATCCGGTCGCCGGGCTCGGTGGCTTCGCGCAGCGCTGCCGTGATCCCTGGCGGCGCGTCCGTGAGCACGCCGACCGGCGCGCCGGTGGCAGGTTCGACCGGCCGCCAGACCGGCAGGAGGGCGACGACGGCAAGGACGAGACCACCGACCACCACCATGTTGAGCGCGCGGATGAGCGGCGTGTCGGGCGGGACCGGCCGGGCGACCTCCGTCGTCGTCGGTGCACGCGCGGTGACCAGCACACCGGCGATGGCCGCGACCGCCGCGAGCGGCCACCACGCCTCTCCGCGAACCGCATACGCCCCGATGAACGCGAATGTCCCGAGCCAGAGCAGCGTAGGCCATGGCGTCGCCCGGCCGAGGCGGGCGATCAGCACGACGACCGCGGCGACCGACGCGAAGAAGAGCAGTCCGGTCGCGTCGCGCAGGCTCGTCGGTTGCCACTCCGTGATCCGGCCGGTGACACCTGGGTTCGTGGACAGGCCCACGGCGTACGCCCAGACCATCGGCCCGAACGGCGTCAGGCAGGCCGCGGTCGCGCTGACCACCGCGACCGCCAGGGTCCGATGGGGCCGACCGACCTTGTCGTGGAGGTCCTCGAGCCACGCAAGCCCCAGGACAAGCGGGCCGAGGAAGAAACTGCCGTGCAGGTTCGCCCAGGCGGCCACGACGACCGGCACGAGCCACAACCGGGCGCGATGGTCGCGACGGTCCGCGACCAGCAGCAGGACAAGCGCGAAGCAAGCCATCCCAAGGAGCTGCGGCCGGAGCGCCAGGGCCGGCGAGGCCACCAGGAACGAGGCCAATGTCAGCCAGGCCGCACGGCGGGGGCCGAGGTCGCGTCGGAGTCCGATGAGCAGGAGGCAACCGAAGATGACGCCGACCAGGGCCGCCCGCAGGACGACGAGACCGGTCCAGCCACCGAGCCGATGGACGAGCTCCAGGACGACTTGGGCGCCCCACTGCTGGTCAAGCCACGGCAGCCCGGAGGCGGTAAACGTCCAAGAATCGACCGTGGGGATGGCCCGCGCGTCGAGGATCTCGCCACCGGCTCGAAGCTGATAGGTCAGGTCAACGCTGGACAGGCTGGCCAGCATCGCGGCCAGGACGGGCAGCACGATAGCCAGGAACGCCCAGAGTCGAGTGAGAGTCATGCGCCGATGCTAAGCCCGGACGGTGCGTCACGGCACCATCCCGATGGTCCTAGCCCGCAGCGGCTACCTTGGACGGGCGGACTACACGTGCGCCCTCGTCGTAGATGGACTGGGTGGCGGCGACCATGAGTTCGATGCAGAAGCGGTCGTGGACCATGTCGTGGCCGGCTCGGCCGAGAGTGTCCGCGAGCGGGTGGTTCGTGAGCAACCGG
>JBKJQY010000018.1:0-11867 GCA_046593725.1 Candidatus Limnocylindrales bacterium | reverse complement strand
CGAGCGGAAGGTCCTGCGGGTCTTCATGGAGCAGGCCGTCGACGGCGTGGCCATGGTCTCGTCGGTCATGGCGCCGACGGAGGCCAGGGCCCACCTGCGGTCCGATCGGCTGATCTTTGTCCTCCCGGATCACCGAACGTTCGAGCCCGACAGCCCGCCGGTCCCCGGTTCGCTCCTCACCGATGATGCGGACGGGGTCGAGGCGATCGTGGATCACCTGGTCGAGCTCGGGTACCGGGACATCTCCTATGTCGGCAGTGGCGAGCTGGTATCCAGCGCCCTGCGATTGGAGGCGGTAGAGCGAGCGCTGGCTCGACACGGACTCCATCATGTCGCTGATCGCTACCCCAGCCCCGCGGACGGCTGGCTTCGGCCCGGACCGATCGCGGCCAGGATCGCTGCGGATCTGCCCGATGCGCTCATCTGCTACGACGACGCGCTGGCGCTGGCGCTGATGGATGCCCTGCGCTCGCTTGGGGTCGAGACGCCGGACGATGTGGCCATCGTGGGCTTCGACGGGATCGCGTTCGCCGCGCTGTCGAACCCACGCCTGACGACCGTGTCCACGCCGCTGTCCGAGATCGGACGACTGGCCGCCTCGGCGCTGATCCAGACGATCCAGACCGGGATCCTCCCCGATGCGAGGATCCTGCCCGTGGAGCTCGTCGTTCGGGAGAGCACCCGGTCACAGCCTCCGGCCCCCATGGCTCGGCAGTCGCGTGCCTGATCCGCAGCCCGCGATCGAGCTACTCGAGGCGACCAAGCGCTACGGGGACGTCGTCGCCCTCGACGGGATCTCGCTGACCATCGACCCAGGCGAATTCTTCTGCCTCCTCGGCCCGTCGGGCTGCGGCAAGACGACGACGTTGAACCTCATCGGCGGCTTCCTGCCGCTGACGTCTGGTGAGCTGCGGATCGAGGGCCGGCGGGTCAACGAACTCCCGCCGCACAAGCGCAACGTCAATACGGTCTTCCAGAACTACGCCCTGTTCCCGCACATGACTGTCGCCCAGAACGTCGAGTTCGGACTGCGGATGGAGGGCCTGGACAAGGCCGAGGTCGCGCGGCGAGTCGATGAGTACCTCGACCTCGTCGGGTTGCTCCGCCACGCGGGCCGGTCTCCGTCGCAGCTGTCCGGCGGTCAACAGCAACGGGTGGCGCTGGCTCGAGCGCTGGCCAAGCGTCCAGCCGTCCTGCTGCTCGATGAGCCGCTCGGCGCGCTGGACCTCAAGTTGCGCCACCAGATGCAATTCGAGCTCGCCCGGATCCATCGGCAGGTCGGCACGACGTTCGTGTTCGTGACCCACGACCAGGAGGAGGCCCTCTCGATGTCCACCCGTATCGCCGTGATGGCGCATGGTCGGGTGAGTCAGGTCGGGACGCCGCGCGAGATCTACTACAACCCGGTCGATCGATTCGTCGCCGACTTCATCGGCGAGTCGAACTTCTTGACCGGCGCGGTCGTCCACGAGGGCGGCGCGGCCTTGTTCGTCCTGGACGGCGGGGAGCGGATGCCCGCTCCGGACCATGCCGCCGACGGGCCGGCCACCTTGATGCTGCGTCCCGAGTCGTTGGCCATCGGACCCGTCGGCAGTGCGCCCGGCCCGTCCGTCACCGGTCGGATCCGGGGCATGGCGTTCATGGGTAATCACACACGCGTCACGGTCAGCACGGCGGCGGGCGCTCTCGTCGTGCATCGACTCCATGGAGGAGGCGCCGACCCTGGAGACCCGGAAGGGCAGATCGATGAGGAGGCATGCGTCTGGTGGGCACCGACCGAAGCGATCGTCATGGCAGCAACCGAGATGAGGACATAGCGATGGATCAGACGACCCAGGGCTCGAACCTGACCCGGCGACGATTCCTGCAGGCGACTGCGGGCGTGGCGGGCGTCGTGGCGTTCGGGGGTATCGCCGCGGCCTGTTCACCGAGCGCCGGCAGTAGCGCCGGGGCCAGCGCCGGGGCCAGCGCCGGGGCCAGCGCCGGGGCCAGCGCCGCGGCCAGCGTGGTCGCGGCGACGGGCACCTTCAACTGGATGACCTGGAGTGACCACTACTACGACGAGCAGCTCGCGACGATCGCGGACACCGGCATCAAGACGAGCATCACCGAACTGTCGGACAACGCCGACGGCTACACCAAGGTCAAGGAAGTCGGCGGCCAGCTCGACATGATCTCGGGCGACGCACTGTGGGTGCCGAAGTACTACGAAGACGGCCTCATCGAGGCGTGGGACATCAACGAGCTCGCCGTCTCGAAGCACCTTTACTCCATCGCGCGCGAGTTCGACTTCTGGAATTCGGCCGAGGGCTACCTCGGTTTCCCGTTCGCCTGGTCGCCGGTCCAGCTCTATTACGATCCGGCCCATGTCACGCCGACGCCTGACTCGTGGGACGTCCTTCTCGATCCGAAGTACAAGGGTCACGTCGTCGTCGAGAACCAGCCGGTCGAAGTCGTCGCCTATATGGCCAAGCTGGGCGGCGCCAAGGACCCGTACAGCATGACCGCGGACGATCTCGCCACGGCCAAGGGGCTCCTGGAGAAGCTCAAGCCAAACCTGCTCAAGCTCACGAACCAGGCGACCGAGACCGTGACCTCCCTCGTGAACGGCGAGGCGTGGATCGCGACCGGCAACCTGGGCACCGAGGAGCGGGTCAAGGAAGCGGGCGGCCCGGAGCTGAAGCTGTTCTCCCCGAAGGAGGGCACAGTCGGCTGGATGGACGCCGAGATGTTCGTCAAGGGCGGTAAGAACAACAACCTGCTGCGGCCGTATCTCGAGCTCGCGGAGCAGCCCGAATACATCGCCGAGAACTTCATCAAGTACGGCCGTCCGCTGTTCAACGAGGGCGCCTACAAGCTCCTCGTCGACAAGGGCATGCAAGAGCGAGCGGACCGATACCTGTTCAACAAGCCGGAGACGGTGCTGACCATGACCCTGAAGGGCCCGGGCTCGTCGACGCAGGACGCGATCGACACGTTCAACGAGGTCTTCGGGGCCTAGTCAACGATCCGCGGACGAACCGATGGACGATTTCACGACCGCGGAGTCAAGCCGCTTGAGGCGTTTCGCACCCGGGATCCCGGGTGCGATCGCCTTGCTCGTGCTGTTCATCGGTCCGATGCTCTTCATGCTCGTCTTCAGCTTCTGGGAGACGGACCGGGACTTCAACCTCGTCCCGAACTGGAATCTGGACAACTACCTCAAGTTCTTCACAGTCCCGACCTATCTCCGGACGCTCGCGAAGACGCTCGTGATGGCGTCAGGGGTCACGCTGGCCGGCCTGGCCGCAGCGCTGCCGTTCACCTACTTCCTGGTCCGGTACGTCAGCCGCCGCTGGCAACGGCTCATCCTGCTGGCCGTCATCGTGCCGTTCTGGACCAGCTACTTGCTGCGGGTCTATGCGTGGCAGGCAATCCTCGGCGAACGGGGCGCGCTCAACCAGGTGCTCATGTTCCTGGGGATCCTCGACAAGCCGTCCCTGCTGTTCGTGTACAACGACGTCGGGGTGTTCGTCGTCCTGCTGTACGTCTACTTCCCCTTCGCCGCCCTGGCCGTCTATGCGTCCCTCGAGAAGTTCGACTTCGGCCAGTTGCACGCGGCGCAGGACCTCGGCGCCCGGCCGGACCAGGCCTTCCGGCACATCCTGCTGCCGCAGGTCCGGGCGGGCATCATCACCGCGTGCATCTTCATCTTCATCCCGATCCTCGGTGAGTTCCTGACTCCCACCGTGGTCGGCGGTGTGCAGGGAACCCTGATCGCGAATCTCGTGGTGAACTTCTTCCGGGGTGCGCAGATCGCCGAAGGTGCCGCCCTCGGGATCGTTATCGCCCTCTTCGTGACGGCACTCCTGGTCGTGTTCCGCAAATACCTGCGCCTCGAGGACGTGGTGACCCGTGGCTAAGGGCATCGATCCGCTCGAGACGATGCCGGTCAGCCCGTACGCACGGCCCACGCGTTGGGCGCTGTGGTTCTGGTCCGCATTGGTCCTGGGCTTCCTGTACCTGCCGATCTTCTTCCTTGTGCTGTTCTCGTTCAACGAGCCGCGCACACCGGGGCTGCCGATCACCGGGCTCACCTTGCACTGGTACGAGGTCGCGGCGGCGAACGACGTGCTTCTCGACGCCGTCAGGAATTCGCTGATCGTGTCGGTGGTCGTGGCGATACTGGCAACGTTGATCGGGACGATGGCGGCCTTCGCGCTGGTCCGCGGCCGCATGCGTCATGCCGACGCGATCCGGATCGTGTCGACCATGCCGATCATGCTGCCGGGGGTCCTGCTCGGGATCGGGCTGCTGATCTTCTTCCGCCGCGTCCTGGATCTGGAACTGTCCCTGCTCACGGTCATCGCCGGGCACCTGGTGTTCACGATCCCGTTCGTGGTACTCATCGTCGCAGCCAGGCTCCAGGGCTTCGACCGTCGACTCGAGTGGGCGGCGGCCGACCTCGGCGCCGATCCGCGCCAGTCGTTGCGCTATGTCATCCTGCCCCTGATCTGGCCGGCGATCGCCGCCGGTGCCCTCATCAGCGTGACCCTGTCGATCGACGAATTCATCATCACCTTCTTCACGGTCGGCCCCCAGGTCACGCTGCCCCTGTACATCTACACGCAGGTCAAATTCGGGGTCACACCGGAAGTCAATGCCGTGGCCACGGTCCTCCTGGTCTCCACGGTCTTGCTGCTGGTCGTGTCGGGCCTGGTGCTGCGTGGTGGCCGGAAGCTGATGAAACGAGGAGCCAAGTGATGCAAGCGGCCGTCTTCGCCGGTCCGGGCGAGTTGCGACTCGAGGACCGCCCCGAACCACGTATCGAGCGTGACACTGACGTGCTCATCGCCGTCGAGGCGTGCGGCATGTGCGGCAGCGACCTGCAGATCCTGAACGTGCCGCCGGGCCATCCAGGAACGCCCGGGACGATCCTCGGCCACGAGTTCGTCGGCCATGTCGAGGCCGTCGGGTCGGCGGTCACGACCGTCCAGGTCGGGCAGCGGGTCGTGGTGGACCCGGACCCGAAATGCGGTGTCTGCACGTCGTGTCGGGCGGGACGGCCGGCCAACTGCGAGAACATCGTCGCGCTCGGGGTCTACCGCGACGGCGCGCTGGCTCACCTGGTCATCGCGCCCGCGGAGGCGGTCTACCCGATCTCGACCGATGTCTCGGCGGAACTCGCCGCCCTGGTGGAGCCGTTGGCGTGTGTCGTCAATGGCACGAACCGTGCCGCGATGCGGCCCGGGGAGTCGGTCGTGATCATGGGCGCCGGGACCATCGGCTGCCTGTTCGCGGCCGTGTTCAAGGCGTCTGGTGCCGGACCGATCGTCGTCGTCGAACCGAACCCGGTCCGCGCGGCTGTGGCCAGGGCCGTGGCGGCCGATCTGTGTCTGACGCCGGATGAGTTCGCGGCCAGGCGCCGCGAGCTCCTTCCGAACGGTGCGGACGTCGTCGTCGACGCGGTCGGGAGCGTGCTCGGGCCGGCCATCGAGGCGGCGGCCATGGGCGGGCGGGTGGTCCTGTTCGGGATGAACGGGGCCGCCCGGCCCCCGATCCACCAGGTGGAGATCACCGAGAAGGGGCTGTCCATCCTGGGCTCGTACATCTCGAACTTCACGTTCCCTGCGGCCATCCGGCTGGTGGAAGGCGGGACGCTCAACCTCGCGCCGATCGTATCGGCCGTGCTGCCCCTCGCCGATGTCGTCGACGGGATCGCCCGCCTCCGGTCCGGCGAGGCCACCAAGATCGTCATCACGCCCTGATCGAGAGGGCGGCCGAAGCGGTCGTCCTCAGCGGCCCTCGTAGACGGCCGGATTCGCAACGTGCAACGCTTGCCCACCGGCGAGCACCGCGGCCATCCCGTCCGCCATGTCCTCGAAGATCCGGCGTCGTCCGAGGGCGGACAGCCCAAGAACGTGGGGCGTCAGGACGACCGACGGATGTCGGAAGATCGGATGGCCGCCAGCGGGCGGCGGCTCCGGGTCGAAGACGTCCAGCCCGACGCCCGCGAGCCGACCATCCAGCAGCGCCGCGTGGACGGCGTCGAGGTCGACCAGGCCGCCCCGGCCGCAGTTCACAAGGATCGTGCCGGTCCGGACCCGGGCGAGGAATGCTCCATCGACGACGTGCCTCGATTCGAGTGTCAGCGGGGCGTGCAGGCTGATCACGTCCGATCGGCCAGCCAGCGTCTCGAGGTCGATCAGGTCGACGCCCATCATGTCGGCGATAGCCGGATCCGCGAATGGGTCGAACGCCACGATTTGCATCCCCAGCACCCTGCACAGGGTCGCCAGGCGCCGCCCGATGCGCCCGAATCCGACGATCCCGAGCGTCGCGCCGTCCAGATCCCCGATCGCTATCGACTCCCGTTCGGCCCATCGACCGTCCCGGACCATTTCGGTCAGCACGCCCAGTCGTTTCACGAGGTGCAGGATCTGGGCAAGAGCGCCCTCAGCCACCGCGTACGTGCCCGCGCCTGGGGTCACGACTACCGGGATCCCGCGCGTCGTCGCCGCGTCGAGATCCACGAGTTCGACGCCGATCCCACTCCGGCCGATGACCCGAAGACATGGCGCCGCCTCGATGAGTGCCGCGTCCACCACGCTCGTGCCCCGCGCGATGACGCCCACGGCCGCCGCGAGCACCTGACCGGAGACCGCTTCCCCGGGGATCGCCACGACGATGTCGCCGAAGGCCGCCAGTCGCTCGACGACGATGCCGTCCACCGGCCCGAGCGCCAGGATCGGTCCGCGCGCGATCGCCTGGTCAGGCACGGGCGGCGGTATCGCCGGATGGATCGGTCGCCAGCGAGGCGCGGAAGTCCTGGACGGTCCGTTGGCCGACGGTCGCCAGGGTCGTCGAGTCGGAACCGACGCCGATGAACGTGTAGCCGTCGGCCACGAACCCCGTGGCCGTCTCGACGCTACCTGCCAGGATCCCGGCGCCGATCCCGGCGTCGGCGGCGGCCTGCGCGACCCGCCCCAGCGCCTCGCGGAACGTGGGGTGGTCCAGCCGCCCGCTGATGCCCATGGCCTGGGTCAAGTCACGCGGCCCGACGAACACGACGTCGACGCCTGGTACCCGGGCGATCGCCTCGACGGCGTCGAGGGCCTCCAGGCTCTCGATCTGCACGATCCCGACGATCTGGTCGTTCGCGGTGTCGAGCCGGTCTGGCAAGAGACCGAAACCGATCGAGCGGTTGTAGGTGGCGACGCCTCTGTCGCCGCTGGGCGGATAGCGCAGGTGACGCATCGCCGCCTCGACCTCGGCGACGGATTCGAGGCGCGGGAACATGACGCCCGCCGCACCGGCATCGAGGATGCGACCGGCCCGGATCCTCCTGTCGCTCTCGACCCGGACCAGGACGGGGACGTCGTGGGCGGCCCCGGCAAGGAGCTGGCCGATCACCCCATCCTCGCCGCGACCGCCGTGCTCCAGATCGACCAGGAGCCAGTCATAGCCGGCCAGTGCGCAGGCCTCTGCCGCGAGCGTGCTGCCCAGGTTCAGGAACGTGCCGATGATGGGCGTCCGGGCCCGGACGACGTCGCGGAAGGATCGGGTCTCGGCCGGCGTCATCCGTGCCACCGCTGCCCCGGCAGCCCAGCCTCGTACTCGCGCCGGCGATCCTGCACCAGCGACAGCCCCGAGACCTCGGCCGAGGCCACGTCCCACCAGACACCGGCTGGCGGGAGGTTCACCTCGGGATCGGTCGGGACGACGATGACGCTCGGCCCGGCGTGGGCACGGGCGTCAGCGAGCGCCTGGCGGACCGCTACAGGTGTCTCGGCCCGGACGGCCCGGGCGCCGAGACCGGTGGCCACCGCGACGAGGTCGAGTGCTACGTACGGCCCGTCGAGGACCGCGTCGCCAAGGGCGCCCGATCGGTGCCGGAATTCGTTCCCGAACGCTGTCCCGTTGCGCATCGTCTGCAGGCGACGGATCACCTGGAAGCCGTGGTTCTCGGCGATGACGATCGTGATATCAAGGCCCTCCTGAAGGGCCGTCACGAGCTCCGTCGGTTGCATGAGGAAGGTCCCATCGCCGATCAACGCGATCACGGCACCGTCGGGGGAGGCGAGCCGGACGCCGAGGGTCGCCGGCAATTCGTAGCCCATGCACGAGAACCCGAACTCGAGATGGCAGGTCCGGCCACCGGTCGCGTCCCAGACCTTGAGGAGGTCGCCCGGTGGGCCGCCGGCCGCGGCGACGATCGTGTCGCCGGGTCGCGCCGTGGCCTGGAGCAGGCCGATCAACTGGCCCTGGGTCAGGACTCGGGCCGTGCCCTCGGTCGCCGGCTGGTCTGAGGTCGCGAGCGCCGCGGCTCGGATCGGACGCCATGCGTCCATGACCGTCCGCGCTCGTCGCTCCCAGTCTGGGCGAGCGACGACCCTGGCTGCCTGGGCTGCCGCATGGAGCGCGGCGAGACCTCGGCGAGCGTCCGCGACGATGGCGACCGCGCCCTGCTTTCGTGCGTCCCGGCCGTTCACGTTGATCGATACGAACCGCACATCCGGGTTCGCGAAGAGGGACTGTGAGGCGGTCGTGAAGTCCGTGAGGCGGGTCCCCACGTGGATGACCAGGTCCGCTTCGGTCGCCAGGGCGTTCGCCGCGGGGTTGCCCTCGACCCCGACACCGCCCATGCCCCACCACGCATCGGTGACTACCGATCCCTTGCCGGCGAACGTCTCGACCACCGGGATCCCGAAGGTTTCCGCGAGGGCCGCCAGGGCGTCCGTCGCGGCGGCGTACAGCACGCCACCGCCGGCGATGATCAACGGCCGCTCGGCCATCGCGAGCAAGCCCGCGACCCGGTCAACGACGCCCTGGTCGGGTCCCGGGCGCTCGATCGCCCACTCGTGCGGTTCGAACAATCGAGCGGGGTAGTCGTACGCCTCGGTCTGGATGTCCTGGGGCAGCGCGATGACCACGGCGCCCATCTCGGACGGGCTCGTCAGGATCCGCATCGCCTCGGGTAGCGCGGTCAGGAGCTGCTCCGGGCGATTGATCCGATCGAACCATCGGGCGACCGGGCGGAAGCAGTCGTTGACGCTCACGTCGCCGGCGGACGGGTGCTCCAGCTGCTGCAGGACCGGCCCCTGGTGTCGGGTAGCGTAGGTATCGCCAGGGAGCAGCAGGACCGGCAGCCGGTTCACGGTCGCGAGGGCGGCGCCCGTGACCATGTTCGTGGCGCCGGGCCCGATCGACGCGGTGACGGCCATGAACGCGTGTCGCCTCGAGGCCTTGGCGTAGGCGCTGGCGATGTGGACCAGCGACTGCTCGTTGCGGCCCTGGATGTACGGCATGTCCGCTCGGAACTCGTCGAGCGCCTGGCCAAGGCCGGCAACGTTGCCGTGCCCGAAGATCCCCAGCATGGCCGGTACGGAACGTCGGACGTGGCCATCCACGTTCGTCTCCTGGCAGGCCAGATAGCGGACGACGGCCTGGGCGGTCGTCAGGCGCACGGTCGGCATCGGTCGAATCCTCCTATCCCGCGCCGTGCATGATCACGGTCTTCGTCTCGGTCATCTCCTCGACGGCCCAGCGCGGACCCTCCTTGCCGATGCCGCTGCTCTTGAGTCCCCCGTAAGGCATCAGGTCGGCGCGCCACAGCGGCGTCCAGTTGATGTGGATGTTGCCGGCGTCGACATCACGCGCGAACCGCAGCGCATGGCTGACATCGCGAGTGAAGATGCCGGCTGCCAGGCCATACCGGTTGTCGTTGGCCATCCGGATCGCATCGTCGATGTCCGCGGCGGTGGAGACCGCGACCGCCGGACCGAACAGCTCCTCCTGGCTGAACGGGCTCGCCGGATCGACATCGGCGACGACCGTCGGCGAGATGATCGTCCCGTCGCGTTCGCCGCCGGTCAGGACGCGTGCGCCGGACGCCACGCTGGTGCGGATGGCCCCTTCGACCCGGCGAGCTTCCACATCGCTCACGACGACGCCCATCGTGGTCGCCTTGTCGAGCGGGTTTCCGGTCGTGATGCCGGCCACGAGCGGCGTGAGGGCGTCGAGGAAGTCGCCGACGACCGCCCGATCGACTAGCACACGCTGGACCGAGATGCAGACCTGGCCCGCGTTGACATACCCGCCGATGGACACGGCACTGGCGGCCAGTTCGATGTCGGCATCGGCGAGGACTACGACCGGGCAGCTCGCGCCGAGCTCCAGCGACAGCCGCTTGACCCCGGCGATGCGGGTGATCGCCTCGCCCGTGGCGGAGTTCCCGGTGAAGCTGATCTTGCGGACTCGCGGGTCCCGGCAAAGCGGCTCTCCGAGTTCGGCGCCGGAGCCCGTCACGCACGAGATCGCCTCCGGGTGCAGGCCCGCATCCAGCAGGATCCGGGTCAGCAGGAGGGCCGTCAGCGGGGTCTTGCGGGCCGGCTTCAGGATGACCGCATTCCCGGCGGCGAGGGCCGGAGCGATCTTGTGCAGGACCAGCAGCGAGGGGTAGTTGAAGGGGGTGATCGCGACGACCACGCCACAGGGCTGGCGGATCGTGAATCCCAGGCGACCCTGGCCCGCGCCTCGGTGTGCATCGAGCGGCAGACTGTCGCCGTACAGATGAGCGCCCTCGAATGCCGCCAGGCGGAGCATGTCGCCCGCCCGTGACGCCTCGCCGGTCGCCTCGGTCAGGAGCTTCCCGGACTCGAGCGAGATCGTTCGGGCAAGTTCGTCGACTCGGGCGTCGGCTAGGTCTGCGGCCCGCATCAGGATGGCCAGGCGGTCGGCCGCGGGCGTTCGGCGCTGGTGCTCGGCGCCGCGGGCGGCAGCCGCAAGGGCTCGTTCGAGGTCGGCCAGCGTCGCCATCGGGACACTGTCGATGATCGTCCCGTCGAACGGGTTGATGACGTCCTCCAGGGCCGTTCCGTCGACCTCGTCGCCGGCGATGAGCATGCGCATCGGCGGTGCGTCTCCCGCTGGTGGATCGTCTCGCGGCGCGCTCAGTTTGTACTGCGCAACCGATTGCGCTACGCTAGCATGGGGCTCAGGCCTCGTCAACGAAACGGCCGACGCGACCGGTCGCAAGGGCCTTCGTGGCCGGTAGCTTGGGAGACGCAGATGTCGAGCAACCGCATGCGGGTGGCCGGGGCGCCGGTGTCGTTCGGGGTCGACGAGATCATGATGGACGACGCTTGGATGCCGGAACCGCTGCAAGTCCTGGACTGGTTGGTCGACATCGATGTCGAAGGTACGGAACTCGGCCCACCCGGCTACCTCGGCGACGCGGCGACGCTGCGCGAGTCGCTGTCGGTGCGCAACCTCGAGCTGGTCGGCTCGTTCCTGCCACTGCACTTCAGCCGGAACGAAGTGGCCGACGAGGACCGTGCCTGGCTGGCCGACAACCTCAAGCTCATCACCGACGGCGCCCCGGACGGGTCGCGACCGATGGCCATCCTGAGCGACCATTTCGACGAGCCGGATCGCAAGGCGTTCTCCGGCCAGATCCCATCGCATCCGGAGACGTGGCTGTCGCCCGCCCGCTTCGATGCTCTGATCGACAACATGCATCGCGCGGCCGAGATGTGCCGGGCGGCCGGGTTCGATGTCGTCGTCCACCCGCACGCCGGGACGTACATCGAGACGGCCGACGAGATCGCCCGGGTCATGGATCGGCTCGACACTTCACTCGTGGGGCTGTGCCTCGATACGGGCCACTTCCGGTTTGGTGGATTCGATCCGACCAAGGCAGTCAACGACTACCACGAGTCCATCCGGCATGTCCACATCAAGGACTGCACGACCAAGGTCATGGACGATGCGATCGCTGCTGGGACGGGCCTCGAGGGAGCCCTGCGGAACGGGGTGTTCTGCGAACTCGGCAAGGGCGACTCCGGCATCGACTCGGTCATCGAAGCGCTGCGTGCCCACGACTACGC
>JBKJQY010000010.1:0-15074 GCA_046593725.1 Candidatus Limnocylindrales bacterium | reverse complement strand
CCCGTGATGGCGGATGTACCACCGCCAGCGGTCAGGGTCACGATGCTCGTGCCCGGGGCCGCGAGGAAGGTGTCGTCGCCGTAGTTGGAGGATGCGTTCAGCAGGTCGTTCTGATCGGTGTTGGAGACACCCACCACGCCACGGTCGCCGGCCGGGAAGTGCGCCGTCCCGGACCCGTCGTTACCGGTCGCGGCCACGACGACCACGTCGTTCGCCCATGCGTAGTCGATGGCGGCCTGCAGCGCCGCGCTGTAGCCCGGGTTGCTGAAGCTCATGTTGATGACGTTGGCCCCGTGGCCCACGGCGTAGACGACGCCAGCGATGATGTCGCTGTCCTGGCCCAGGCCGCCGGCGCCGAGGACCGTTACCGGCATGACCTTGACGCCGGCGAAGCCGATGCCCGCGATGCCCGTGCCGTTGTCCGTCCGCGCGGCGATGATGCCGGCCATGGCCGTGCCGTGACCGTTCGGGTCGGTGGCGCCGGCGGACCCATCGAGGATCGAGGTGCCGGGGACAAGCTGCCCGGCCAGGTCAGGCTGACTGCCATCGACACCGGTGTCGAGGAGCGCCACGACGGCGCTGCCGCTCGGGACCGCGGTACCGAAGACGTTGTCCCAGCCGATCTTCGGGAGGGACCACTGGGACGGATATCCCGAGTCGGACGGGGCTGCCTCAGCGGCACGGGTCTTGTCGGTCTCGATGCGAGAGACCAGCGGATCCGCCCGCAGGATCGTCAGTGCGGCCAGATCAGCCGGGACAGAAACGGCATGCATGTGCAGCGCCGGGATGGAGTCGCGGTCCGTGGCACCCGCGGCGGCCAGGCTGTCCGCCTGCTGTTGGGCGGTGGAACCGGCCACGAACGTGATGATGAAATCGGCCATCGCCGGGGTCGGCGCGGGGGTCGGAACCGGCGTCGGCGCTACGCTCGGGACCGGCGTCGGGGCGAGAGTCGGGTCGGGCGCGACGCTCGGGACCGGCGTCGGGGCGGGAGTCGGGTCGGGCGCTACGCTCGGGACCGGCGTCGGGGCGGGAGTCGGGTCGGGCGCGACGCTCGGGATCGGCGTCGGGGCGGGAGTCGGGTCGGGCGCGACGCTCGAGATCGGCGTTGGCGCCGGGGTGGCGATCGGGTCGGGGGTCGGAGCCGGTGTCGGGCCGGGGGTCGGGGCGACGCTCGGGGCCGGCGTGGGCGTCGGATCGAGCGGCGGCGTGGATGCAGCCGGCGCGCTGGGTGAAGGAGACGGGTCCGCGGCAGCGACGGGCACGGCCGCCAGCAGCGACGAGACGATGAGCAGGATCTGGAACGCGACGAGCAGTCGACCGGTGCGACGCCGCGATGACGAACCGAGCATTGAACCCTCTCCCCCGGCGGAAGAACCGCCGAAGTCGTCCGATACCGAGGGCAAAGCCGACATCCCCGGTGCCCCGTCGCAAACGATCGTGCGGACGGAAGACCGGTGATGCCTGGAGGGACCGAACTCGAGAGTGACGGGTGGCGGGGCCGAGATAGTCGGTCCGCCAGGATGATTGCGTGCGGTTGGTTCGGATCCCGCCGCCTTGGACGCAAGGTCGGGCGACCTATTCGATTGGACGTCGCGGCCCGCGGCCACGAGTGACACACCAGTACCGATGGGTGGTGAGGTGCAGGACCCAACCTATACCCAACGACTACATCAGACTCCACCGTCCGGTCGATATCGGTGCACGGCGTCACCGTTTCCGCAGGACCATCGGCGGCCGCTCGACGGCAGTGACGAGGCCCAGCGCGATTACGTCGAGAAGCGGGGCAACGCAAGCCGGCATCGAACCGAATCGGCGCACCGGCGGGCCGGCGCGACGCTAGGCGCTGGGCGCGACCTCGCGCCGGAGCCAAACTCCGACGAACAGCGCACCGACTGCCGGCACGGCGGTCCATGCGATCAACAGGATGAGCATCACGACCATGACCGCCTGGACATCGGCGAGCGAGTCCTCGATGACGCCGGACCGCAGCCGCACGGCCATCGCCGCAGTGCTATCGGCCACACGGGACAGGGACGTGGCGTTCGCGGCGAGCGCGTCGCGGTTGCCCTCCAGGCTGTCCGAGATCGCGAACAGGCGGGAGTCCAATCCTTCAAGGGCGCCCGCGATCCCGCCGACGGCGTTGGCTGGGCCACCCAGTGGCGTCAGGCCCAGGATGTCGACGGCGCGCATGGCGGTCTCCAGCGTCTCGAGGTTCGTGCGGACATCCTTGATCGTTACCGCGGCGGCGGAGACGCCCTCGACCGTGCGATCGATCGTGCCGGTGAAGGTCTCCGCGGTGGTCGAGGCGTTCTCAAGCGCCACCGACGTCCGCTCCAGGGCCGTCGCGATCCCGTCCACGCTCGTAGCGACGCGGCCCGCCACCGTCTCGATCCGCCCGTTGGCCCAGGCCAGCGCGGCAAGACCAAGGCCCGCCACGAGCAGGCCGATCAAGCCATATGCGATCAGCCCGGTGCTGAGCCGGCGCAATCCGCCGTGCGAGACCAGCGGCCGCCCGTCATCCATCGTCATGCCTCCCACGCGATGGTGTCACCGACGGCGATCGGCTCGGTCTGGACGTCGGGCGCCAGTTCCGCGGCGTACTCGACAGTCGAGTGGCCGATGAACTCGAGCGCCGGCCGGCGGCTCAACGCCAGGGGCTGCGAGCCGCATCCGGGTAGAGCCGGACCCGGCGGTACGGTTCGCGGCCACGCGAGCGCGAGACCAGGTTGGCGCGTTCGGCCATCTGGTGCTGGAGTCGGCGGATATATGCGTTCTGTGGCGAAAGTTCGACGGCTTCCGACGAGGACAGCACGACCCCGATGGCGTCTTCCGCCTCGCGCAGGGCCGCCTCGCGCGGGTCGATCTCCAGGGCGAAGATGCTCGTCAGGCTCGACTGCATCTGCGGGATGGTGTTGCTCTTGAGGACGTAGATCGGCATGGACCGGTCCTCCGCGTCGCGGAGCATCGGGGTCTTCTGCTTGTACTCGTTCTTGAGGGTCATGACGACGTCCGCCTCGTCCACATCGTGGGCGATGACGACCGGCAACTGCAGTTCGCGGACGGCCTGCTCCAGGCGCTTGCGACTGATGCCCTGGGGCAGGACGCGCAACGTGGGCAGCGGCGATCCGCCCGCCACGATGGAGATGTCGCCGTCCGAGGTTTCCACGAAGCCGGGCGGCAGTCGGCGGTCGTCCTCGTCGTCGTCATCCAGGTCGTCGGCGTTGACCGGGCCGGTCCCGTCTTCCGCCTTCATGGCGGTCAGGGCCCGGGCCGCCTGGTCGCTCCACGCCTTCTGGCGCTCGAGTTCGCGGGTATCGCGGGCGCGTTTCTCGGCGAGGCTGGGCGGAGCGCCACGCTCCAGCGGGCCCCGATCGGCGATCTCGCCGGCGATGAACGGGATATCTGCGGAGGCCGGGGCGGTGGAGCCCGCGCCGGCGTAGCCACGCGAGCCGGATGGGCTGGCCGCGAATCGCTCGCCCGGCATGGTGCCGGGTACGCCACCCTCCGAGACGGGACCGCGTGGGGCGCTCTCGCGACCGGATCCGCCACGCGTCTGGCGCCAGCCACCGGACGCGCCGGGTCGATAGCCGGCTCGAAGACCGCCGCCCCGTTCCGCTTCCCGGTAGCCACCGCTTCCGCTGCCGCCGCGATACGAGCCGCCGCCGTCGCCGCGCCAACCAGGTTCCATCCGCCAGGGAGAGCCGGTCCCGACCAGCCCGGCGAACCGCTCTGCGCCAAGCTGTTCGCGCGGCGAGGGTCGCGGCCGTCCCTGGGAACGGTGCACGCCCTCCTCATCCCGCCAGCGCAGCTCGGGAGCGACCTGGTCCCCGCGCAGCATCGCGTCGATCGTCTCGGCCACGTCGGCGTGGACGACGACACGTTCGCGGTCCTGGATCTCCACGATGACATCGAACGTGGGCGGCGCCTTGCGTTCCAGCACGCTCTTCTGGGTCCGCCGCCGACGGGCCTCCTCGTCGCCGAGGGTCACGCTCTGGATCCCGCCGATGAGGTCCGACAGGGTCGGGTTGAGCATCAGGTTGTCGAGGTTGTTGCCGTGAGCCGTGCCGATGAGCTGGACGCCACGTTCGGCGATCGTTCGCGCGGCCTGCGCCTCGAGTTCCGTCCCGATCTCGTCGATGACGATGACCTGGGGCATGTGGTTCTCGACCGCCTCGATCATCACTTCATGCTGGACAGACGGCGTCCGGACCTGCATCCGGCGGGCCTTGCCGATCGCCGGGTGCGGGATATCGCCGTCGCCGGCGATCTCGTTGCTGGTGTCCACGACCACCACGCGCTTGCCAAGGTCGTCCGCCAGGACGCGGGCTGCCTCGCGCAGCATGGTCGTCTTGCCGATACCGGGGCGACCCATGATCAGGATCGACTTCCCGGTCTCCACGAAGTCCGTGATGATGTCGATCGTGCCGAACACCGCCCGCCCGATGCGGCACGTGAGGCCCACGATCTTGCCGGTCCGGTTGCGGATGGCACTGATGCGATGGAGCGTCCGCTCGATACCGGCCCGATTGTCGTCGCCGAACAGGCCGATGTGCTCCACGACGTAGGCGATATCCGCGTCATCGATCTCGCGCTCGAGGAGCATCACCTCCGAATCCGGGAAGCGCGCCTCCGGCCGACGCCCGAGATCCATGACGACCTCGATGAGCGCGGTCCGATCCGGCAGGGCGTTGACGGCGGCCACGATCTCGGGCGGCAGCGACGCGAAGAGCGCGTCAAGGTCGTCGATCGACTCGCGGCGTTCGTCTGATCCCACGGTGTCCTCCACTAGCGGACGCCGGCCGGCACGAGAGCCGGTTCGGCGACACGGACGAGGGTTTCCTTCATCAGCAGGGTGACGCTGGCGATCGATTCGAAGCCTGCCTCCTCCAGGCGCCGGTCGATCGGCGACTCATAGGTTCGCACGGGAGCGAAGACCCCGTGATCGTGGCGGTGATCGGCCCTGGCGGTCTGGGCCGCGATGACGCCCAGGCCGAACGCCACGAGCCCGGAGGTGTCCACCTCCGGCCGGGCCAGGATCTTGAGGTAGTGGGGCTGATCCTCCTTGGCGACGCCGATCTGGACGAAACCATCAAGGGTCGTGCCGTCCTTGCCGCCACCCTTCGCCTCCTGCACGAACGCCTCCACGTCGGCGAAGCGCAGGATCGGGGCGAGGCTGGACCGCGGCACCCGCGAATGGGTCCCCTGCCGTTCCCAGTCGTTGAGGCGGAGAGCCTCCAGGCGGGCGACCGGAGCCGGTGTCACGGCCGCATACAACCGGGAGAGTGGCAGCGCGTCCAGCTGGGTCGCCGGCCGGATCCTTGCCTTGGCGGCCTCCTCGTCCGTCCACGTGGCAGGCATGGGCCGGGTCGCGGGGCGGGCCAGGATCTGTTCCTCCCCGAAGCGGATGAAGCCCGCCTGCATGAGCAGTTCGACGTTGCCGTCCGAGTCGGCACAGGCCACGTGGAAGCGGGCGGCGGCGCGCTTGGCGCCTTCGCGCAGCAGTTGCTGGACCAACCGATAGCGGATGTCGCCGGCGTTGGCCATGCCCACCGCGTCCAGCTCCACGATGGTCCACTCATCGCGGACGGCGTCGCGTTCCACGCGAATCAGACCGGCCAATCGGCCGTCATCTTCGTAGACGTACATCAGGTCGTTGGGCCGGAACGCCCCCAGCGGCAGGCGGAACAGGCTGAACACGCCGATCGGTGGGCCGCTCACCGGCAGTCCCAGCGACCGGGTATCCGCGCCAGCTGACTGGCACAGCCGCGACAGCTCCCCAAGAGCGGCGAGGTCCGTCAGGCGCGCGGCACGGACCTTGCCCGGGCTGCGCGGCGCACGGGCCTCAGTCATCGTGGCTGCTGGGTCCGTCGCGTGGGGTGGTGGCGCCGGCCGGAGCCTTCGCCGGGGTCGTCGTGTTCGGAGGCCATCGTCGCGACCAGGCGATGGAAGCGAGTCTCACCGGCCAGTTCCGGGTGGAACGCGGTGGCGATGACGTTCCGCTCGCGGACCGCCACGATCCGGCCGTCGTCCAGGCGCGCGAGGATGTCCACGCCGGGCCCGGTCCGCTCGATGATCGGGGCGCGGATGAACACCGCGTGGACCTGGGTGTCACCAAGGATCGGGACGGACAGCTCTGCCTCGAACGACTCAAGCTGTCGCCCGAACGCATTGCGCTCGACGGTCACGTCCAGCAGTGGCAGGATCGGCACCTCACCACCGGCGATCTCGGTCGCGAGGACGATCATCCCGGCGCACGTCCCGAAGATCGGGGCGCCGGTCTCTGCGAGTCTTAGGATCGGCTCACGCAGGCCCCAGCGCTCGATGAGCTGGCGCATCGTGGTGCTCTCGCCACCAGGCAGGATCAGGCCGCTGATCCCTTGCAGGTCTCGGGGTTCGCGAACGCGAACGCCCTCCACGCCGATGGCGGCGAGCGTGTCGAGGTGCTCGCGGAACGCCCCCTGCAGGGCGAGGACCCCGATCTTCATCGCGGGCTCGGGCTCGTCGGCGAGTTCGTGGGTCGCCTACCAGCCGCGAACGGCGAGTCGCTCCTCGTCGGGGATCCCCTCGAGGGAGATGCCGCGCATCGGGGCTCCCAGGCCCTTGGAGACCTCGGCGATCTTCGCCGCGTCGTCGAAGAACGTCGTCGCCTGGACGATGGCGTTGGCCATCCGGGCTGGATCCTCAGCCTTGAAGATGCCCGAGCCAACGAAGACGCCCTCGGCACCCAGCTGCATCACCAGGGCGGCATCCGCCGGGGTGCTGATGCCGCCGGCGACGAAGTTGACCACCGGCAGCTTGCCGGCCGCAGCAACGTCGCGGACCAGCTCGTACGGGGCCTGCAGGTTCTTGGCGGCGACGAACAACTCGTCCTCGCGCATGCCCTGTAGACGGCGGATCTCGGCGAGCACATCGCGCAACTGGCGGACAGCTTCGACGATGTTGCCGGTGCCGGCCTCGCCCTTGGTCCGCATCATCGCGGAACCCTCGTTGATGCGTCGCAGCGCCTCACCCAGGTTTCGGCAGCCGCACACGAACGGGACCTTGAAGGCGTGCTTGTCGATGTGGTTGCTCTCATCGGCGGGAGTGAGCACCTCGGACTCGTCGATGTAGTCCACACCGAGCGCCTCGAGGATCTGGGCCTCGACGAAGTGGCCGATGCGAGCCTTCGCCATGACCGGGATCGAGACGGCGTCCATGATGCCGACGATCATCTCCGGGTCGCTCATGCGGGCCACGCCGCCGGCCTTGCGGATATCGGCGGGGACGCGCTCCAGGGCCATCACGGCCACGGCGCCGGCGTCCTCGGCGATCTTCGCCTGATCGGGCGTGACGACGTCCATGATGACGCCACCCTTGAGCATCTGGGCGAGGCCCTTCTTGGTCGCCCAGGTGGATGTTTCGACGGTCATGTGCTGGTGATCCTCAGGTTGGTCCCGCGCTCGGTTCGCCGGCCGGGTCTGGCCCCGGGGTCGTCGCCCGCTCGAGTCGGCCGAGCCCCTCGCGCGTCCGGATTATCGCACGAGCGTGGCCGACGTCCAGTCCGGGGGTTGGGTGTGCCCGTGACCTTCGGATCCGTGACAAGCTCCTATGGTTGTCAACAGCCACGGTTGGCTGAGCGATCAAGTCGGCCCCCCGAAAAACCCTACCGGGAGACGGTCCGGACCACGCCCGACATGAGCTTGGTGGCGCGCCGAGCGGCTTTCGGCGAAAGACGGGACAGCGCCTCGACCAGGTCGATGACATCGTCGTCCGGCAACTGGCCCAGCAGGTCGAACAGACGCAGGATCGTGGTATCCGGGATGCGCCCGAGCAGACCCAGCGAGCGCTCCAGTTCACGCGGCTCGAGCTGCGGGATGATCCCGACCGCCCGATCGAACAGCTTCACGAACACCAGAAAGGCCGACAGCCAGTCGCGGAGCGCCACGAGTTCTGCGTCGGCCGGGTTCGCCGCCGAGGCCACCGCCGCCTTGTGTTCCTTGGCCTGGAGGACGGCGACGATCGGGTCGCCCTCGCGGATCTTGCGCTCGGCGATGACCCGCCCGAACCACTGCCAGTGGTCGCCGATGGCAATGTATGCCGCCCCGGCCGGCCCGCGACGCCCGACGCGCCGAGGTTCCGCCACGCGCTGCACGATCCCCCATGACTCTGCTTCAGCGAGGGCCAGGCTCGCCGCGCGATGCGACAGGCCAAGGGCCTCGCGGACTTCGCGTTCGGTGAGCGGCTCCTGGCGGGCCATCAGGTAGGCCTGGACGCGGGCGATCGCGGGCGTCACGCCCCAGGCGGCACCCATCTCGCCCCACGCCTCGGCGAGCTCCAGGCGGATCGCCTCGGCCGTTGCGGACCCTCCAGGCGCGTGCCCATTAACGGACGTGATGTCCTCGTCCGAAAGTGGCGCCTTGACACTAGCGAGTTTCTGGTCCATAACTTGCTATATGAGAGTAGCACGAGCATGCGGGTCACGACACCGGCTCCAGCCCGTATGAACGCGATCGTCCCGCTCTTCCTGATCGCGCCGCTCCTCCTGTTGCCGCTCGGGTACCGGCTGCTGGAGGCGGCGTCGCCGGAATCACCGCCACCAACACTCGCACTCCGGGTCGCGATGCCGGCGGCAGGCCTCCTTCGGTGCGCGACGTGATTCGGTTCCGCCTCGAGACCGTGATCCACGCGCCGATCGAACGGGTCTACAACCTTGCGCGCGATATCGACTTGCACGCACGCTCGATGGCGCATACCAACGAGCGAGCCGTGGCCGGGCGCACGAGCGGGCCGATCGGGCTCGGTGAAACGGTCACGTGGAAGGCGCGTCACTTCGGTGTCACCTGGTCGCTCACCAGCGTCATCACCGTCGCCGACTCGCCGGTGCGCTTCGTCGACGAGCAGATGCGCGGCCCGTTCGCGAGCTTCCGCCACGAGCATCGCTTCGAGGCCGTCCCCGATGGGACCCGGATGGTCGATGACTGGCAGCATGTGTCCCCGCTCGGGGTGCTGGGTCGCCTCGCGGATCGGATCGTGCTCGAGCGGCACATGAAGGGACTGCTCGAGATACGGAACCGGGCACTCAAGCGGGAGGCCGAAGCCGTCGCCTGAGGGTCAGTCGTCCTGCCGCTCGATCTCCTCACGGAGGGCACCCAGGACTTCGAGTTCGATCCGGTCCTTCGGACGTCCCGCAGCCCGTTTCATCGCCATCAGGTCATCCAGGGACGCGACGGCCACCAAGTAGCCCGCAACGGTCGCCTGGATCGCCGCCGATCGCAGGCGCTCGAAGTCGAAGCCTGGGTCCGGGTCCGCGAGGAGATCGAAGTCGCCGGCTGTCGTCGACAGGGTGAAGAGCCCGCCAGCCCGCAGCGTTCGGGCGTCCAGCGGCGGCATTCGAGGCGAATCGGATGAAAGGCCTCGTCGAACGGCCAGCAACTCGGCGAGGACCGCCGCCAATCGCTGGAGATTGCCGAGATCGCGCTCGTAGCAGATGTCCAGATCGCGAGTCAGGGAGGGCGAGCCATGCGCTTGTGCCGCCAACCCCCCGATGAGGACGAATCGGACGTCATGCCTGGTCAGCGTCTCCAGGATGCGATCGGGTCGGAATCGCGCGGCTTCAGTCATTCGGCCGCTCGCTTGATCGGCGATCGCCATTCGACGAAGTGCGAGTCGTCGTCCATGGCCAGGGCCAGCCGCTCCGATGGGGTCATCTTCAGCAGCTCCCGGATCTGGGTGCGGTCCACGCCGATGCCGAGGCGCGGCATGGATTCGAGGCCGTAGCCGCAGCCTTCCAGCAGCCGATCCAGCGTGCCGATGCGTGGGTCGACACGACCGCGTTCGATCCGGGCGATGGTCTCCTGCGGGATCCCGACCTTGGCGGCAAGCTCGCGCTGGGTCAGGGATGCGCGCCCTCGCGCGTTGCGGAGCATCCGACCGGCCATGGACATCGCGGCCTCCTCGTTGATGACGTATCCATCATCAACCCGAGGGACCCGATCGTCAAGGCGTCAGGTGGTCGGGAGCGGCATGAACGGGCCGAGCGCCGCCGCGACGACCACGAACAGCGGCGACCGGTAATCGACTTTGACCTCGCACGTTGCGATCCGCTGGGTCCCGCTCGGCGCCCCGAACTCGAAGATGAATTCCTGGCCATCGAAGGCGGTCGGGCACTCGCCCGTGAAGGCGCGGTTCTTGAGCACCGCGAAGTCGGTCAGCTTGATCGCCGAATCGAGCGCGGCGAGTTGTTCGGGCGTGATCGTGCCCAGCGTGTTGGGTGGCTTGGCCGCCGCATGGACCGTGCCGTCGCGCTCGACGATGACGGTCGAGCCACATGGCCCGTTGATGCACTCGCCGCCGCGAGTCTCGACGGTCAGCAGCGGGCCGGCAGCCACGCCCACCGGGATCGCATCGCCTGGGCCGCACGCAGTCAGGGCAGTGGCCAGCACCACGAGGGCGGCGAGGACGCGGACCAGTGTCGTTCGCATGGGCGGAGGACGGCGGCCGGACCGTGTCGGTTCCCGCTATCCTCGGTCGCATGGCCGTCCTGCGGAGCCGACTCGACCTGAGCGCCCCGGAGACGCACGCGAACCACGACGCGATGGCCGCCCTCGTCGCGGATCTGCGTGCTCGGCAGGACGAGGTCGCTGGTCGGAGTGCGGGCGGGGACGACCGGTCCATCGCCAGGCACCGGGAGCGCGGCAAGCTGCCCGTCCGCGAGCGGATCGATCGGCTCATCGATCCTGGTTCCCCGTTCCTGGAACTATCGCCATTGGCCGCGACCGGGCTGTACGACGGCGACGCCCCGGGCGCCGGGATCGTCACGGGGATCGGCCAGGTAGAGGGCACGACCTGCGTCATCGTCGCCAACGACGCGACGGTCAAGGGCGGCACCTACTACCCGATGACGGTCAAGAAGCACCTTCGAGCGCAGGAGATCGCGCTCGAGAATCGATTGCCATGCCTCTATCTGGTCGACAGCGGCGGCGCGTTCCTGCCGCTCCAGGCCGAGGTCTTCCCGGATCGCGACCACTTCGGGCGGATCTTCTACAACCAGGCGCGGATGTCGGCCGCGGGGATCCCGCAGGTCGCGCTGGTCATGGGCTCGTGCACGGCGGGTGGCGCGTACGTCCCCGCGATGAGTGACGAGACCGTCATCGTCCGCGGCACCGGCACGATCTTCCTGGGCGGCCCGCCGCTGGTGAAGGCCGCGACCGGCGAGGACGTCACGGCCGAGGATCTGGGCGGGTCCGAGGTGCACACGCGTCGATCCGGCGTGGCGGACCACGAGGCGCTCGATGACGAGCACGCGCTGGCGCTCGGACGGTCCATCGTGTCGAATCTCAACCGTCCCAGGCCGGCGTTGCCATGGGATCGGCGGGATCCGGAGGCACCGGCGATTCCGGCGACCGGCGACGATCGCGCTGCATCGTTGTATGCCTCCGTCTCGGCGGATTCCCGTCGGCCGGTGCCGGTCCGCGAGATCATCGCGCGACTCGTGGACGGGTCGCGCTTCCACGAGTTCAAGCCGCTCTACGGCGAGACGCTGGTGACCGGGTTCGCGCACCTCGACGGCTACCCGGTCGCGATCCTGGCCAATGACGGCATCCTGTTCAGCCAGTCCGCGCTGAAGGGCGCGCACTTCATCGAGCTCGCGTGCCAGCGCCGGATCCCGCTCGTATTCCTCCAGAACATCACCGGGTTCATGGTCGGCCGCGAGTACGAGGAGGCCGGCATCGCCAAGGACGGCGCGAAGCTCGTGACCGCGGTCGCCTCCGCGGAGGTCCCGAAGTTCACGATCCTCATCGGTGGCAGCTTCGGCGCCGGCAACTACGCGATGTCGGGTCGGGCCTATCAGCCGCGCTTCCTGTGGTCGTGGCCGAATTCGCGGATCTCGGTGATGGGCGGCGCCCAGGCCGCCCGCGTCCTCTCGACGGTCCGCGGCGAGTTCCCCAGCGAGGCGGAGCGTGACGCCTTCGAGGCGCCGATCCTGGACACCTACGAGCGCGAGGGCTCCCCGTACTTCGCGACGGCTCGCCTGTGGGACGACGGGGTCATCGACCCGCTCGATACGCGGCGCATCCTGTCCATGAGTCTCGAGGCGTCGCTCCATGCGCCGATCCCGGAGACCCGCTTCGGGGTCTTCCGGATGTAGGTCAGGCGGCGAACACCGCGTGGACCATCACGACCCGACCCTCGTCCTCGTTGCGGCGACTGGCGCGCAGGATCTCGCCGACCCGCTCGTCGCCCATCACCAGTGACTGGACCGTGTACGCAGGCCTCGGTGTATCAGGCGGAGGTGGACCGATTCGCACCTCCGACCACTCGAGCTGGGTGAAGCCGGCGGCTTCGATCGTGGCACGCATCTCTTCCGCCAGACGGATGTGGTCCGAAGCGGGATCGTCGGCCCACATCTGCGGGTAGATGGGCGGCCGGACGGGGCCTGCCATCGGTTCCTGCGTAACGAGCCGACCGTCGGGCCGAAGGGCACGTCGGAAGCCGGCATAGAGCCCGGCCTTGTCGGCGATGTTCATCCCGCTGTTCTGCGTCCAGACGACATCGAAGCTGCCCGCTTCGAACGGCAGGCTGAGCGCATCGCCGACGAGGAAGTCGACGCGATCGTCGAGCCCGACCAGCCCCGTGAGCATGCGACCGGCCTCCACGTAGGACTCGGTCAGATCGAGAACGGTCACGCGACAGCCGAACTCGAGCGCCAACGTCCGGGCAGGGCCGCCCAGCCCGCCACCGACATCGAGGACCCGCATCCCCGGTCCGAGGCCACCCAGCGTTGCCAGGCGCCGGGTGAACCCGAGCCCACCGCCGTGGAACTGGTCCAGCGGCGCGAGGTCGTCGACCGTCAGGGTCGCGAGATCTAGGCCGGAGGCGTCGAGCGCCTGCTTGATCGCATCGCTGAGGCCATCGCGCTCCCAATGCGCTTTCACGGCCGGCTGAGTCGGATCGGTCATGTGGCGGCCGTCAGGGTGAACTTGCAACCGAGCAGGTCCACGTGGCGCGGTTCCACGGCACCCGCCGCGCCGACCGCCGCGAGGTGGATCGTCGCGACCGGCCAGCCCGATCCGCGTTCTGGAACCCCGGACTGGGACCGGCCGGGTCGCAGCCGGAGCGTCTGACCGCCGACCGTCGCGTCGCGCGTGCCGCCGCCCGCGAGCGATGGCCGGAACGGCCCGATCCGAACTGTTCGCATCAGGCTGGCGATCGTGCCGGGTGCGTCGCTGATCGGCACCTCCAGGGTCGTCAGGCGGACGGTCGCACCGAGCGGGTGGATCTCCGCGGCTCGGGTGGCTCGATCCCTGGGCGACCATTCGGCGGCCATCGCGTCGTGCTCGATAAGGAACGGTGGCCACTCCGGACCCAGCTCGCGCGGGACGGACAGGCGCCAGCGCACGACCTGACCATCAGGGCGGACACGCTCGCCCGCCATCGGCTCGGCCAGTCGCGCACCGCCGTCATTCAGCCGTGCCACTTCGCCGTCGATGTCGTCGGTGGCGACGGCCCACGTCGCGAGGCCGCCCCCAGCGTCCAGTGCGCGCACCGTCGGCGCGCCGATCCACGACCGCTCAGCCAGCGCGCGATCAAAGACGCCGATCAATTCGAGATAGGTGTCGCCCAGCCAGACCAGCCGGTTGAACGTCCCGAGCGCTTCGTGCCGTCCACCGCCACCGGCGACGAGCCCCAGGTCGCGCTCCAGCAGGGCAGCCGCAGCGTCCGGGTCCGCGCAGGCGATGACGAGGTGGTCGATGCCAAGCCGCATAGGCCAAGGATGCACGCCACCGACGCCGTCCGTCCGGTAGCATCCCGCCATGCCATCCGTCACCCACCTGGACATCGCCGCGGTCATGAGCCTTGGCCTCGAGCGACGCGACGAGATCGCCGTGACCGAGCGCGGGGTGGCCGAGGATCGGCGGTTCTTCATCGTCGACGACGCGGACCGGCTCATCGACCAGCTGCTCGTCGCCGACATGGTCCAGGTCCGGGCGTGGACGGACCTGGACGCCACAGTGCTGCGGCTCACGTTCCCGGACGGTCAGGTCGTCGAGGACGATGTCCGGCCAGGCCCGGCATTCGAGGCGGTCATCCGCCGGCTCCCGACGCAAGGCCACGAACTCCAGGGACCCTGGGCGGAGCCGCTGTCCGCGTTCATGGGTCGCTCCGTCAGGGTCATCCGGACTGACGAGCCGGGGGCGCTGCAGAAGGACGGCCGACTCTCGATGATGACCGATGCGTCGCTCGACAAGCTCGGCCACCACCTGGGCACGGGCGACATCGACGGCCGGCGCTTCCGGATGCTCGTCAACCTCAGCGGCGATATCGCGCACGAAGAAGACACCTGGATCGGCGGCCGGATCGCCCTTGGCGAGACGATCCTGCGCGTGACCGGTGCGATCCCACGCTGCGCCATCACGACGCATGATCCGGACACGGGCGACCGCGACTTCGACACGCTCCGAGCGATCAAGGAGTACCGCGGGCTCACCGGGCCGGATGGGAAGGACCTGATGTTCGGCGTCTACGGCGACGTCGAACAGCCCGGCACGATCCGGGTCGGCGATGCGGTCACCGTCCTCGACTAGAGCTCGGTGCGGACCTGCCAGAGCTCCGGGAACAGGACGGTCGCGACCCGATCGCGCAGGTACGGGACGCCAGGCGTGCCGCCGGTCCCGCGCTTGCCACCGATGACCCGCTCGACGGTCGTCACGTGGCGGAATCGCCAGCGGCGGGTCGCCTCCTCGAGGTCCACGAGCTCTTCCGCCAGCTCGTACAGGTCCCAGTGCGTGGTCGTGTCGCTGTAGACCGTGTGCCACGCGGCGAGCACGGACGGATCCGCGACATACGGTCTGGTCACGTCGCGCGCCAGAACCTCGGCGGAGATCGGCAGCCCGCGCGATGCCAGCAGCGCCAGCGTGTGGTCGTACAGGGACGGCTCGTTGAGCGTCGCGACCAGGTGTTCATGGATCGCAGGCAGGTGCTTGAACGGCCCGAGATAGACCGCGTCCCGGTTGCCCAGCAGGAACTCGAACTCGCGGTATTGATACGACTGGAACCCGGACGACTGCCCCAGCGCGTCACGGAACGACGAGTAG
>JBKJQY010000092.1:0-3446 GCA_046593725.1 Candidatus Limnocylindrales bacterium | reverse complement strand
CGATCAGAACGACCTGCTGAACGCATCCTCCAACTACGGCGACGACACCTTCCTCGCGGCCCCGGGCACGAGCATCGTGACCCTGACCGCTGGCGGTGGTACATCCGCCATCACGGGCACCTCGGCCTCCTCGGCCGAGGTGGCTGCGGCTGCCGCGCTTCTGCGGGCCTTCGACCCATCTGCCTCGAATGGCGTCATCGTCTCGCGCCTCGCGCGCACGGCCGATGCGGTCGGTACTGTGGCTGAGACCGGCAATGGGCGCTTGAATTTGGCGCGAGCCGTGGCGGATTCGAGGACGGATTTCGTCCAGCCCAGCGGCGCGGCGCCGATCGGAAGCGGCGGACCGTTCGTCGGGCCGTATGTGGCGGCGACACTGCAAGTCAAGACGATCATCGTCGGCGCTCAGGCCGGAAGCGTGACCTCGGGTGCCGCTGGATCCGTGACCTTCTCGATCACCGTTGCCTACAACGGGAGCGGTAGCTGCGGTGAGTCCGGGGCGTTTTCCGTCACCGGGCTTCCTTCAGGCGCGACGGCCGCCTTCTCACCGACACTCAACACCTGTCCACTCAACCCGACGATGACTGTCACGACGACCGCGGCGACACCCGCTGGCACATCCGCGATCACCGTCAGCGGGGGCGGTCAGGGCGGCAGTGGATCGCTGGTCGTAAGTTCCCCAGCGACGGTCAGCTCGATCAACCGCGTAGGCACCTCTCCGGCGAACGTCAGCAGCGTCCAATGGACCGTCACGTTCAGCAGGAGTGTCACGGGAGTCGATGCCAGCGACTTCGCGCTCGTCAACGGCGGTCTTGGCGGTGCTCCCGCCATCACCGGCGTGACCGGGTCCGGGGCCTCCTACACCGTCACGGCCTCGACCGGCAGCGGTAACGGAACGCTCGGGCTCAACCTCGTCGACAACGACAGCATCGTCGCCGGCGGGGTGGCCCTCGGTGGGCCAGGTGCTGCCAATGGCAACTTCACAGGCCAGGTCTACACGCTGGATCGGACGGCACCGTCGGTGAGTTCGATCGCCCTCGGTGGCTCGTCCCCGACGAATGCCGCTTCCGTGACCCTCACAGTCACCTTCAGCGAAGCCGTCACGGGCGTCACCACATCCCGGTTCGGCCTTGCCACGACCGGTGTCAGTGGCGCCTCGATCACGGCAGTCTCGGCGGACTCGGGCGCCACCCGAACGGTGACCGTCAACACCGGAAGCGGCGATGGCACCATCCGTCTCGACCTCACGAGCACCTCGCCGATCATCGATGGGGCTGGCAACGCCCTGTCGGCGACGTTCAACACCGGGTCCACCTACTCGATCGACAAGGCTGCCCCGACGGTATCGATCACCGCCCCGGTCGGCAACACGACTCAAGCGAGCTCAGCGGTGAATGTCACCTGGACGGAGTCCGACAGCGGGTCCGGTCTGAACACGAGCACCCGGTCGGTCCAGCGCCAGAAGGCGACGAGCGCCTGCACGGCCGTGACCTGGAGCAACGACGGAGCGGCGACCACCGCAGTGAGCCCGCGCAATGACACGGGCCTCCTCTCGAATACCTGCTACCGCTGGATCGTGAGCATCAACGACAACGCCGGCAACACCGGATCGGCCACGTCGGGCACCGTCCTCGTCGATACCACGGCGCCGACTGCAGCCATCACGTATGCCCCGGGCAGCACCGTGAAGGGCGGGACTTCCCTGACGATCACGGCGACGTTCACCGAGGCGATCGCCGACGCGCCTGTCACGAAGCTGGCGATCGGCGGCGCCAATACGGTGGCCGCATCGGTCATGACCAAGATCGATAGCACCCACTATTCGTTCACGTACATCGTCGGCGCGGGTAATGGCAATGCGACGGTCTCCTTGAGCGTTGGCACGGACCCGGCCGGCAACGTGATCACGTCGACGCCCACCAGTGGCGCGACGTTCCTCGTTGACAACATCGTGCCCGCGGTATCGGTCACCGCCCCGGTCGGCAACACGACTCAAGCGAGTTCAGCGGTGAACGTCACCTGGACGGAGTCCGACGGTGGCTCCGGTCTGAATACAGCCTCTCGTCTCGTCCAGCGCCAGAAGGCAACGCCAGTGGGAACGGCCTGCGCGGCCGTGAGCTGGAGCAACGACGGAGCGGCGACCACCGCAGTGAGCCCGCGCAATGACACGGGCCTCCTCTCGGATACCTGCTACCTCTGGACCGTGAGCATCAACGACAACGCGGGCAACACCGGATCGGCCACATCGGGCACAGTCCTCGTCGACACAACGGCACCCACCGTGTCGATCGATTCGGTCGTGGCCAGCGCAGGGACGGATTCGCTCACGCCCTTCGTGGTCGTGACCAACGACGGGATCACGATCAACTGGCACGCGAGTGAGAATGGGAGCTTCGAGATCCGCCAGGCGGGAAACCTCTGCGCGACCGGGACTGTGGTCACCACCGGCACCTATTCGACCGCGCCTGCCATCCAGTCCACAGTGATCGCATTCGCCACTGTCGTGACCAACAACAAGTGGCGCGTCTGCGTAACGGACGCAGTCGGCAACACGGGTCAGAGCGAGTTCATCGACGTCACCAAGGACACGTCGACCACAACCACCCTGACTCGCACGGTGGGCGTCAGCCCCAGCGTGTATGGCGACTCCTTGACGTTCAGCGCTACTGTGACGGCGCCGGGCGGGAACCCCAGTGCCCTTGGCACGGTCGACTTCAAGGACGGCTTGACGACGATCTGCTCAGCGGTGGCCCTCAGCGGGAACATCGCGACCTGCACGATCTCGACGCTCGTGACCGGTAGCCACAGCATCACTGCCACGTATAGCGGGGCGGTGTCCGCGGGTTCGACTTGGGCGTCGAGCACCAGCCTGGTGCTGACCCAGGTCGTGACTCAGGCTAGCTCGACGACCGTCGTGACCTGCCCGATCGTCGGCCAGATCTACACCGGCGCGGCGATCGCGCCGTGCAGCGCGTCGTACAGCGGCGTGGGCGGCCTGACCGGCTCGCTCACCCCGTCCTACAGCGCCAATATCAACGTCGGCACGGCCACCGCAAGTGCGAGCTATGGCGGCGACGCCAACCACACCGGCAGCAGCGACTCGAAGACCTTCACGATCGACAAGGCCGCCTCGACCACGGTCGTGATCTGCCCGGCGAGCGTCACCTATGACGGTAGCGCCCAGACCCCGTGCACCGTCGCGGTCACCGGCGCCGGCGGGCTCAGCCTGACCCCGACCCCGACCTACGCCTCCAACACCAACGCCGGCACGGCCACCGCCAGCTACACCTATGCCGGCGACGCCAACCATACTGGCAGCAGCGACTCGAAGACCTTCGCGATCGACAAGCGTCTCGCGACCTGGACGACCAACGCCAACAGCAAGACCTACGGCGCCCTCGACCCGTCGCCCCTCACGACCGGCAGCGGGAGCAACTTCGTCGTCGCCG
>JBKJQY010000069.1:0-18808 GCA_046593725.1 Candidatus Limnocylindrales bacterium | reverse complement strand
TGACGAAGGTGCGCAGGTCGGCAAAGGCGTCGACAGGGTCGCCGCGCAGCATCGCCTCCGCGCGTTCGACAAGGAGTGCCGCCGCTGCCGCGATCTGGGCGGCGCCTTGCTCGGCGTCGGCGGTGAACCGCGGGTTGGGCCCATAGACCCCGACGATGGTCGCCGCCGGGTCGTCTGGCAGACGGTCTGACGCAACGAGGTCAGGCGCGATCGCCGACACCCATGACGTCTCCATCGTCGACCCATGGTCCACCGCGACCGGCCAGTCCGTTCCAAGACCGGTGCCGAGTTCCGCGTTGAGTTCGAGGTAGCAGCAGCCCATCGCGCGCAGGTCGAGTCCCTCGGCCTCCACCTCGGCGCACACGCGCTTGATGAGGTGGTTGAGGTCCAGCGGTCCGTGGCCCGTGTGGATGACGGCGAGCCGAACCCCGAAGGCCGGCAACTGCCGGAGTGTCTGGCGGAGGGCCTCGGCGACGAGCGCGGGGTCGTAGCGGAACGACCACGGCAGGGCCAACGTGCCGAACGTGAGATAGGACCACGGCAGCACCACCCCACCCAGCCGCTCGGCGGCCGACACGAGGATCGCCTCGCCCGTCAGGCCGTCGGTGCCATTGGGCAGGTGGTCGCTGTGGAACTCCAGGGCACCAAGCGGGATCCAGGCCACGGGCGCGCGGTCCAGCGCCGCCGCGATCTCCATCGGTCGAAGCCGGTCCAGGCGGACCTCGTTCGGGGGCATCGGCGGAACCTCCGTCAGTCGATCAGGAAGCCACCGTTGATGTCGGTCACTTCGCCGGTGATGTAGCCGGCGTGCTCCGAGGCCAGGAATGCGACCAGCGAGGCGACCTCGTCCACCGTCCCGAACCGGCCGACCGGGATGCGGCTCACGAGGTCGCGCGTGTTGGCGATCATCGGCGTATCGATCAGGGCGGGCGCCAGGGCGTTGGCCGTGATCCCGAACTTCGCGTACTCGTTGGCGATCGACTTCATGAGCGTCATGACCCCGGCCTTGCTGGCCGCATAGGCAGCAACGCTGCGCGCCCCGCCGGCCTTGCCCGCACTGGAGCCGATGCCGATGATCCGGCCGTAGCCCGCCTCGCGCATGCCCGGTAACGCCCGGCGCGCGCACAGGAATGCGCCGGTCAGGTTGATGGCCATCGTCCTGTCCCACAGCTCGCGGCTCGTCTCCTCGAACGGGACGATCGGGAAGATGCCGGCATTGAGGACGAGCACGGAGACCTGGCCGAGTTCGGCCTCCACGCGCGCGAACGCGGCCTCGACCGCGGCCTCGTCGCTGACGTCGCACACGATCCCGAGGATTCCCTCGTGGGCGGGTGCCTCCAGGTCCAGGGCGGCCACCTTGGCGCCATTACCGGCGAGGACCTCGGCGATCCGCTGGCCGATGCCGCGGCCCGCGCCGGTCACCACGGCCACCCGGCCGGTCAGTCCCTCGACCTGGATCATCGGATCCTCCTCATGCGGCTGGCCCCGCAGCACGGGGCCGGATGCGAATTTGGCTGGTGACGTTTCCAGTACCGCGCTAGCATAGCGCCAACACGGCAAGCGATGAGGAGCCATTGATGCAGGTCGGGATCGACAGCTACTCGTACCACCGCCGGTACGGCGAGTCCCGGGCGGGCGAGGCGCCATCGAGCCACGCACCGTGGCCATTGGAGCCGGGGCCCGCCCTCCGCCACGCGCGCGCGGTCGGCGCAGACTCGATCTTCCTGGAGACCTGCTACCTCCCCGACCCCGACGCCATCGATACGGCGACGCTGGCCGACGCCGGTCCGGACCTGAGGGTCGGGTTCTCGTGGGGGCATCCGTGGCCGTCCGGCCGGTATCACGGGCTCGACGGTGGACGCTTCTACGGCGCGGAGCTGGAGCTCGTCGGCTGGATCGACGCGGCGGCGCGGCTTGGTCACGACGTCCTGCGTATCACGGCCGGCAGCCCGGCGTCCCGCGGCGACGAACCCGCCGAGGTGCTGGTGGAGCGGCTCGTAGGCCCGATGCGGCGGGCCGCGGATCACGCCGCGGACCGGGGTGTCCGCCTCGCCCTCGAGAACCACGGCGACCTGCGCGTCCAGGACATCCTCGAGCTGTTGGAGCGCGTGGACCGCCCGACGACCCTCGGCGTTTGCCTGGACAACGTCAACCTGATCCGGGTCGGGGACGACATGGCGGAGGGCACCCGGGCGCTGGCCCCGTACACCATGCTCGTCCAACTCAAGGACCATCTGGCCGGCGACCCGACGGTCTGGGGCGGACCGGTGTGCTCAGCCCTGGGCGAGGGCGTGGCCGATCTCGACGGGCTCATCGACATCCTGCGCACGGCCGGGTTCGATGGTCCGGTATGCGTCGAGCTGGCGTCGCTGGGCCCTGACGACGTGGATGAGCTGGCCATGGTCGAGCGTAGCCTTGATTGGCTCCGGACCCACCTGCCGGAGCGGGGACCGCGGGCCTGATGTCGCAGCGCTCCTACGCGCGGTCGGCGCACCCGTACAGGAGCTCGAGCAGCCGCTCCGAGTAGGTCGGCGCGAAGGTCATGCGGTTCCGGATGAAGGCCGCCGAGATCGCTCGCTCGGGATCGGCGAACGCGATCTGGCCGCCGAGGCCATCGTGGCCAAAGGCGGTCGGAGATGGGCCCAGGCGCCGGGGTTGACCGAATGGCTTGGAGCTGCCGTGATAGCCGAGCATGCGGATGTGCAGCTCGACGGTGCTCGGGGCGGGATCCCAGGCGAGTTCCATCTCGTTCGGTCCGTGGATCTGGACCGTCCGGAACCGGTCGATCGACGCTGGGGAAACGATCCGGACACCATCCAGCTCGCCACCGCCGGCCAAGGTCGCATACAGGCGCGCGAGGCCGCGCGCCGTGGCCGTGCCGTTGATCGCCGGGATCTCCGCCGCCAGGAAGCCCGGGTCGTTGAGCGCCAGGATGTTGTCGATGAGATCGCCGTCCGGAAGCGCGAGGAACGAGCGGCCCATGAGAGTTTCGGGGTCACGCGCGATGGCACGGATCCGAGCGACCAGTGCCGCGACTTCCGCCGGCAGCTCGACCGCAGGCGCCGCGATGACCGGAGCGACCCGGCCCTGATCGGCCGGACCTGTCCCGATCCGTAGATCGACCCCGAGCGGCCGCGCTACCTCCGTCTCGAGGAACCGCCCGGCAGACATCCCGGTCAGGCGCCGAACGATCGCGGAGGCGAGCCAGCCGAACGTCATCGCGTGATAGTTGAACGTCGCGCCTACCGGACCGGACGCGGCGACCGCGGCGGCCAGAGCCGCGTCGAGCCGCTCGTCGTCGTCCCAGCCGGACGGGTCGCCCCAGCGCAGGAAGGACCCGGGATCATGGGGCGCCAGGACCCCGGCGGTGTGCGCCAGGATGTGGTGGACCCGGACCGGACCCTTGCCCGCCTGGGCGAACTCCGGCCACAGGTCCGAGACGTGTGCGTCGAGGTCCAGCGACCCTCTGTCGTGCAAGATCTGGAGACAGAGCGTGGCGAGGCCCTTCGTCGTGGAGAAGACGACGGCGAGTGTGTCGGGCTCCCAGGAGATCCCGGGTCCTTGCCAGCCGCCCCACAGGTCGACCACCTGCCGGCCGCGATGGAAGGCGGAAAACGCTCCGCCGCCCTCGCCGAAGTCGGCCAGACCGGAGCGGAACGCATCCAGCACGGCCTCGAAGCCCGGCTCGACTGACCCTCCCCACGGTACGTTCGGCCCTGGTTCGGTCACCGGATCACCTCCGTTGCGGCGCCGGTCTCCACGACCAGCCGGTCGACAAAGCGGGTCGGCAGCCATCGATCGTCGACCGTGTCGTGGAGCAGCGGCTGGTCGTGGCGCAGTCGCTCCCATACCGGGAACGGATCCTGGAAGTAGGCCTGCGTGTGCAGGTCCACCGGGTCGATGGCCACGGGTCCGCCTCCTGGAGATGGAGCGGGGCGCCGCCGGGGAGGAGATTCCGGCGGCGCCCCTTGGGAGGGAGTTGTTCGAGGGAAGAGGTCGTCGGGCCGGTCAGCCCGCGCCGGGCAGACCCGCATTCATGACCGGCAGCTCACGGGCGCCCTGCGCCCTGGACCCGAATGAGGTCGGCTTTGTCCGGCCGACGCGGGTGTAGTACTCCTCGGGAACCTGGGTCGGATCCTTGAACATCTGCCACTGGCACTTCTGGGCGCTGCCGACGGCGGTGTTCGCGGCGTCGTAGACCGGCGGATCGATGACGCGGACGGGATACCCGAAGCGGTCCATCGGCATCTCCTCCATGAGGATGATGCAATGGCTGCAATACAGGCATACGCCGGGCGTGTTGTGGTTCCAGGTGTGCGGCTCTTCCGTTACCTTCCAGTCGTACGGTGGCTGCATGCGCGGCGGCGTGCCCTCGATGGCATCACCTCGAAGCGTCCGCCCGCCGGAGCCGCACGGGTCAAAGCGCAGGACGTAGCGATCCTCGAGTTCGATGAGCTCCATGTCGCCGGTCCGCTCCGGCCCGACCAGATGCCCGCGCATCGCCTCGAACGCGACGAGCATCAGGATCTCGAGCGACTCGTCCCACGGATACTTGTCGACGTCGAACTTCTCGTAGCGCCAGACGAACAGAGGCAACAGCACGCGGTCGTACATGTCCCGGATGGCGTCCTCGCCGAGCTGCTCCTTGACCAGTGACATCAACGCGTAGGTGTGATCCACGTCGCGATCGTGGCACTGGCGCCACGTTTCCTTCATGACCTCCAGGCGAGCCTTGGCTTCGTCGGGATGCTCGCGATACGTGGCGGCAGTGAAGTCCTGGACTTGGGACAGGAAGCGGTCCCAGTGCCTGCGCGGGAGCCACGGCGAACCGTCCGGCAAGGTGGCGACCGCGACGGCCTGGTCGTTGCGGGCCTTGATCACCCCGGTGTCGACGCCCTTATCGCGAAGGTACCCGTTCAGGTCGCCGATCCACTGCCGATAGAGCGTGAAGCAGACGTTAGCTTCGTCGACGAAATAGCTGCCGAGCCTGGCCGCCTCGTCCCAGCGGGCGTCATCAAGCGCGTCGATGATCTTGCGGTACGTCGAAATCTTCTGATCTTCCCAGGGGCCCATCCGGACCCGCCGGCCCAGCAACTCCGTGAACTCGATCTTGGTCTCGGTCACCATGCCCTCCCGCTCGCCCGGCGCGGACGCTTGACGATACCGGTACCGTTTGCAGCCCGGTCACGCGACGATACCACGCCGCGACCGACGCGCACCACTCGGAGGGTTTCGTGAGCGCGGTCCTGTTCGGGCTCTTCGCTGCACTGGCAAACGCCAGTCAGGCCCTCATCAGCAAGGAGCTCACATACCGGGCCCCGGCACGCCAGCTGATCGGGGTCCTGTACGCGGGAAACGCGCTCGTCCTCCTGCCCTTCGCGCCGTTCGTGCCCTGGGTCTGGAGCACGACGATCGTCGGCCTCCAGCTCGCTTCGGTCGGCCTCATGGTGGTGACCGCGATCTGCGTCTGGGACCTGCTCGACCACGGCGCGGCATCTGCAACCACGACAGCCACGGCCATGAGCCCGATCCCGGCCGCCATCGCCGCGACGATCTTGCTGCCCGCCTCGATCGAGCCTATCCAGGTGGTGGCCGCGGTCGTTGTCGTGGCCGGCGTGCTATTCGGGCTGGCTGACGCGTTCTCCGATCTGGGTCGCTGGGGACGGACCTGGCGCATCGTCGGCGCCGCCGCGGGGAGCGGTCTTCTCACCGTGATGAGCAGCCTGCTCGGCGAGCAGGGCGTCGGCGTCGTCGAGACCTATGTCGTGCGGACGGCGCTGGCCGCGGTCGTGTGCCTGGCCCTGTTCCCGCCGCGTAACGTCGCGCGCGGCGACGTCCCGCGCCTGCTCGGCCGGTCCGTCGTCGTCACGATGTACTTCGTGTTTGTCATCATCGGTGCGCAGACCGGCAGCCCGGTGGTGGTGCAGACGCTTGTTGCGACGACCCCGTTGTTCGTCCTGGCTGTGGAATCCTTCCGGCGTCGGTCGGCGCCGCCGGTCCGTTCGGTCGTGGCGGCGGGCATCGTGGCCGTCGGCGTCGCCCTGATCCTCCTCGCGTGACCGGGGTCGTCTGGGGCCTCCTCTCGGCCATCGCCAACGCTATCGGCAGCCAGCTGAGCAAGGGCCTGGCGATGCGGTACCCGGCCCGCCAGCTGATCGGGCCGCTGTTCGCCCTCAACGCCCTTTGCGTCCTGCCGGCCGCGCCATTCGTTAGCTGGGTCTGGTCATCGACCATCGTCGTGCTGCACCTGATCTCGGTCGCCCTTCTTGTTGTCACCTCGCTCGCGATCTGGGACCTGTACGACCACGGCTCCGCCGCGGCGACGGTCACGGCCCAGTCCATCAGCCCGCTGCCCGCGGCTCTAGCGGTGGCCATCGTGTTGCCCGGGACGCTCGAGCCCGGGCAGGTCGTCGCGTCCGTTGTCGTCGTTCTGGCCGTGCTTTTGGGCCTGAACCGATCGTTCGGTGCGTTGGGCCACCGTCGCAGCATGGTCACGGTCCTTGTCGCGGCCGTCGGCACGGGTCTGGTCACGGTGATGGGGCGCCTCCTGGCGGACCAGGGTTCCGGGGTCGTCGAGACCTACCTCGTGCGCGTGAGCCTCGCGGCCGTCGTGTGCACCATCCTCGTGCCACCGCGCGACGTGCCCCTGCGGGCGCTTCCCGGGATGGTGCCGCGGGCCGCGTTCATCACGGCCCACTTCCTGCTCATCCTCATCGGTGTCCAGAGCGGCAACCCCGCGGTCGTCCAGACCGCGGTCGCCACGGCGCCCTTGTTCAGCCTGGGGATCGAAGCCGCCGTCACCGGCCGGCCACCCTCGACCCGGCTGATCGCCGCCGCCACGCTCGCGACGATCGGGGTTGCCGTGATCCTGCTGACGTGACGCGGCGGTCGTCGGCTGGTACCGTTTGCAGCAACGTCAGCGCACTGTCGTCCACGACCCACTGGGAGGGTACGCCATGGATCGCGCCTGCTTCTACCTTCGGATCCTTGCGGGCACCGAGGCCGAGTACGACCGGCGCCATGCCGAGATCTGGCCCGAACTGGTGACAGAGATCCGCGAGTCAGGCCTGCGCAACTTCTCCGGTTTCCGCCGCGGCACGGACGTCTGGTACTACGTCGAGGCTGAGCCGGGCACCTCCGTCGAGGACGCGTTCGCCGTCCACGGCCCCAAGCCCGCCAACCAGCGCTGGAACCGCCACTTCCGCGACGTCATCGCCCAGATCACCGACGACAGCGGGGGGCTCCTCTACTACGACCAGGTCTTCCGCGCGGACGGCCCGCCGCTCGACGGCCCCCTCGAGCGCGGCCTGTTCGGTCTGGTCATCGACCCCGAGCGAGCGGCCGACTACGAGGCGCTCCACGCGAACCCCTGGCCGGACCTGATGGCCGGCATCGAGGCCTCCGGCTTCCGCAACTACAACGGCTTCCGACGCGGGGCGCACGTCGTCTACTACGGCGAGTACTACCCGGACATGGCGACCGTCTTCGCGAGGATGGCCGAACTGCCGGTCAACGCCCGCTGGGGCGCCGCCTTCGAGGGCATCATCACGACGATCGTCGATGCCGACGGCAAGCTCCTGACCGCGGACGAGATCTACCACCAGGACTGAGCCATGCTCCAGACCGGCGCCGCCCGACCGCGCCTCGGGGTCATCTCCCCGTACTGGACGCTCTGGGAGCACACGGCCGGGCCGACGTTCCGCGCCGACCGGCTGACCCTTGCCCGGTCCGTGATGGACGACCTGGCCGCAACCGGCGCGATCGAGCCCGTGGCGGTGCTGGAGATCGCCTCGGGCGAGGACGGCCTGGCGGTGGGTCGGCGCTTCGCCGACCTCGTTGTCGACGTCGTGCTGATCGTCCAGACCATGGCGGCCCCAGCCGCCTGGACGATGGCCGCGCTGGATGCCTTGCCTGGCGTGCCAGTCGTGATCTGGGCGCTCCACGAAACGGGCCTCGTCGACGGGAGCTTCGACCACCGGTCGATCACGATGCATGGAGCGACGGTCGGCGCGCCGATGATCTCCAACCTGTTGTCCCGAGCGCGCCGGCCGTTCGAGCTGATCGTCGGACGGAGATCGGACCCGGCCGCCTTCGCGCGGGTGCTCGCCGCACTACGCCTCGCCGGCATCGCCCGGGGGATCGCGACAAGCCGGCTCGGCCGCATCGGCCGGCCGCTCGATGGGTACGCACATGTCGATGTCGACGACGCGGCGCTGCGCGCCGCGACTGGCATCGAGCTCCTGTTCGTCGATCCAGACGAGGTCGTCGAACGCTATCGCGCGGTGTCCGACGCCGACGTCCAGGCGCTGGAAAACGATGTCCGGCGCGACTGGAGCTTCGAGGGGGACCCGTCCGCCGATTCCCTGGACCGTTCGCTCCGGGCGGCTCTCGCCCTCGAAGCTGTCGTCGACGAGCACGCACTCGACGGCGGTGCGTTCAACTGCCATGTCTCGCAGTTCCGGTTCAGCGAACCCATCGGCATCGCGCCGTGCTGGGCGCTCGGGCGCCTGACCAGCGGCGGCCGGCCGTTCACCTGCACCGGCGACATCGTGACCGCCGTGGCGATGCTCACCACCAAGCGCCTCGGCGGTGCGGCCGTCTATCACGAGATCGAGGCGATCGATTACGCGAGTGGCGAGGTCGTCATCGCCAATTCCGGGGAGCACGACCTCGCGTGGCTGCCCGCCGGCGCCCGGCCGCGCCTCCGGCCCAACGATTGGTTCTGCGGCAAGGATCCGCACTGCGGTGTGTGCGCAGTCCTGGAACCACCGCCCGGCCCGGCGACCCTGGTCGGCTTCACGCCGCACCCGCAGGCCCGTGGCGGCTTCCGCTATGTCGTGGCCCGTGGCGAGCTGACGACGCGCACCTTCCCCGAGACCGGCACGGTCAATGGCGCCTTCCGGTTCCGCGATGGCCCGGTGGAAGCCGCCTGGGCGCGCTGGGCGAGTGCCGGCGTCAACCACCACAGCTCGGCGACGCCCGGAGACCTCTCCGCCGACGTCGTCGCGGTCGCCGGCCACCTCGGGATCGAGGCAGTGATCGTGTGAGTGCTCTGACCAAGGACCGACCGTTGGCGCCGGTCTCGCTGAAGGACCTGCGGGACGTCGATCCGTACCCGGCCTATGAGCGGATCCGTGCCGTCGGGTCCGTGGTCTGGGACGAAGGCATGGCTGCCTGGCTCGTCCTGTCGCATGACGGCTGCACCTTCGTTGAGCGCCGTGAGGATCTCTTCGAGGAGCCGACCGGCACGCTCCCCGAAGCGGCGGCGATCGTGGGCCGGCGCGACTTCCGCTCTCTCGTCGGGGCTCCACACGAGACCCTGCACCGCGCGGTGTCGCATGCCTGGCGGCCGGACCTGATCGCTCCGCTGGCCGTGGCCGCGGTCCGGCCGTTGGTCGCGGAACGGCTGGCCGGTCTCGCAGCGCGCGGCCAGTTCGAGCTCTTCGGTGACTTCGCCCGGCTGCTTCCCATCGCCGTGGTAGCACGCGTCCTGGGCCTGCCGGACCACGACCTCGACGCACTCGACCGGGCGAAGACGTGGATGGAGGCGGTCCTCGCCTGGCGCCACTCATACGGGGAGGATCCGGTCGCCCGGGCCGCTGCGGTGGCCGCGACCCGCGAACTGGAGCCGCTCGTGCTCGACACTGTCCGCGCCCGGCGCGACCGACCCGAGGACGACGCGATCAGCCTGCTCTGGTCGGTCGGGCGCGAGGTGGCTCAGGACTGGGGCGAGCAAGACGTCCTCGACAACGCGAAGTTCCTGTTCGAAGGCGGATCGGAGACGACCTCGTTCCTCGTGTGTACCGCGACACACCGCCTGCTGGAACTCCCGACCGACGATCGCACCGCGGCGCTGGGCGACCCGGCGCGGTTCGCGCGCTTCCTCGAGGAGGTCCTGCGGCACTCAACGGTGGTCCACCTGCGCGCCCGGCGGGCTACCCGGAACGTCGATCTCGCCGGGGTCAGGATCCCCGCGGGCGATCGGGTGATCACCGTGAATGCCGCTGCAAACCGCGACCCAGACCGTTGGGAGCGACCGGCGGAGCTTGATCCGGAGCGGCCACGGTTATGGGGCCATCTCGCGTTCAACGTAGGTCCGCGTCACTGCGCCGGCGCCCATCTCGCCAGGATGGAGGCGACGGAGGCGCTCCTGGGGATGTGGCGGGCCTTCCCGGACCTCGCCCGCGTCGGCGACGGCTCCGAGACCTTGACGATGGGCTTCGTGTCGAGAGCATGGCGCCCGATCGCCCTGGCCCACCAGCCCGTGCCGGCCGACAGCGCGCGGGAACGGGTCATGACCGGTCCGCCCTGGGCCGGGTCCGGCCCAGGACGCTAGGGCAGGACCGAAGCCGACTCGTCGACCCGTACCCAGGTGAGCCGCTGGATACGCGTCGCGCCGCCGAGGACGAGCGGGGGCGAGATGAGGGTCAGCACTCGCCCGTCGTCGCTCAGCGCGAACCGGCGGCGCTGGGCCGTACCGATCCAGTTCGGGAAGAGGCTCGTCTCGACGTGATGGGTGACCGTATCGCCGTCGATGTCGTAGCGCCCACCGTAGGCGATGAACGTGGTGAACGCCTGGGCCTGCTCGTCGGGGGAGCCACCGGTGACGTCATCGGTCGTGAATCGCGGCCGAGCGCCCGGGCCCATGATCCCGATCATCGTGCCGTCGGCGGTGTAGGCCAGGAGCCCATCCGGGGCGTCGCCCATCGGCCACGTCTCCGATCCATCGTCGGCGATTGAGACCCACGCCCGGAGCCGCCACCCACCGACCAACGGATGCGTCGGGTCGGTCACGCCAGCACCGCCGCCCCGGGGACCGGTGCGTCCTCACGCAGGAGCCCCTCGTGCTTGAGCTCGGCCCAAAGGTCGGCCGGGATCGGGTGTTCGAACCACGCCACGTTGCGCGCCTGCTGGGCCGGCGACGACGCGCCCGGGATGACCGATGCGACCGATGGGTGGCCCAGCGGGAACTGGAGCGCAGCGGCGGGCAGGGGAACGCCGTGGCGCTCGCACACGTCCGCGATCTGCTGGGTGCGGTCCATGACATCCGGCGACGCCTCGGCGTAGGCGTAGCGAGCGCCGGGGACCGGACCCTTGGCCAGGATGCCGGAGGCGAAGACCGCGCCGATGACGAACCCGATGCCGCGCGCGACGCACGCCGGGAACTCGGTGTCCAGGACGTCCTGGTCCAGCAGTGTGTACGGCATGGCGATGAGGAACGCGTCGATGTCGCCGATGTCCAGGAACCGCGGCATGAGCCCGAGGTCGTTGATCCCCGCCCCGAACGCCCCGATCTGGCCGCTCGAGCGCAGCTCCTCGAGTGCCCGCCAACCCGACGTCGACAGGTCGCGGAGATGGTCTTCCATCGTCTCTTCGTCGAAGTACAGTCGGTCCAGGTCATGGATGAAGGCGATATCGAAGCGGGTGATCCCCAACCGCAGCCGGCTCTGCTCGACCGAGCGCATGATCCCGTCGTAGGTGTAGTCGAAGACGACTTCGTTTGGGGCGCCGCCCAGCCACGGCGAGCCGTCGTAGCCCTCGGCGGACGCCGGCCGCAGGTAGCGCCCGACCTTCGTCGACAGGGCGTACTCGGACCGGGCGTGGTCGCGCAGGCCGCCGCCGGTGCGCAGCTCGGACAGGCCTCGGCCGTACCACGGCGCCGTGTCGAAGTAGCGCACGCCGGCATCCCAGGCGACCTCGATGGTGGCCAGGGCGTCGTGCTCGCTGACGCGCACGAACAACTCGCCGATCGAGGCGCCGCCGAAGCCGAGCTCGGTGACCGTGGCGCCGGTCGTGCCCACGGTGCGGGTCTTGGTCGGATCCATGCCGGTCCCGATCCTCCTCAATGCCATTCGCTTGTGGGAAAGAACAGGGCGCGCTTGAGCAGCACCGATCGCGGCAGGCGCAGCTGGAGCATCACCGTCTCGGCGACATCGTCCGGCTGCATCAGCCCGGCGCGCGTTGCGCTGCCCTGGCGGTGGACGTCCTTGTTGAGGTCATCCCAGAACGGCGTATCGACGCCGCCGGGGCACAGCGTGCAGACCCGGATGCCGAGCGGCGTCACCTCCTGGGCGAGGCACTCCATGAAGCCCACGACTGCCCACTTGCTGGCGCAGTATCCCGACCACTCGGGATAGCCCTTGGTCCCGCCCGCCGACGCGATGGCGATGACGTCGCCGCGACCGCGTTCGAGCATGCCGGGCAGGGCAGCCTTGACGATGTGGGCCGTGCCCAGGTAGTTGGCGTCGATCATCCGCCGCCAATCGGCCGGGTCCGCCTCGACGACCGTACCGATCGCGCCCACGCCGGCGTTTGCGACCACGATGTCGACCGGGCCGAGGCGCTCGGTGGCAATCGCGACGGCGGCCTGGGCTGCCATCCAGTCGCGGACATCGGCGGCGATGCCGATCACCTGCCCGACGGCCAGGGTCCCGCCTGCCGCGGCCGATGCCGAGAGCTCGCTGGCGGCCCGTTCGGCCCGCGCCCGATCCCGGCTGAGGATGGCGACCGCCGCCCCCTCGGCCGCCAGACGCGCGGCGATGCCCCGGCCGACTCCTCGTGTGCCGCCGCTGACCAGCGCGACCTGACCGGTCAGCGGTCCGACGTCGGTCACTTCTCAGTGATCCACGGCCGACTGTCGGTCGGCGCGTCCCAGCTCGGGATAGGCGCCTGCAACGGGTCGTCGATCCAGCAGAACTGGCCGTTGATATCCGCGCCCTCGTCCGAGGTCAGGCGCAGGATGAGCGCGACCGCCTTGTCCGGCGGGTCGCCGCCCGTCTCCTCCACCCAGGCCGCCCACTGGCGATAGGGCTCCGCCTCGGGACCCATCACGGCCACGCGATCGCGGATGTCCTGCCACATGTCAGTCTTCACGTCGCCCGGATGGATGACGTTGGCCGTGACGCCGCTGCCCTCGATCTCCGCGGCCAGGTGGCGGGTCAACTGGTTGAGCGCGACCTTGGCCGTGGCGTACGCGCTGTTGAGCGGTCCGGGCGGATGCAGGGACGCGGCCGACGTCACGTTGACGATGCGCCCCCACCCGGCATCGACCATATCGCCGACGAACTGGCGGGTCGTCAGGTAGGGCGCGATGCCGTCGATCATCACCGTCTGGACCCAGGCCCGCGGGTCGGTATCGCGGATCAACGCGATCGGTCCGAAGATCCCGGCCGCATTGACCAGGATGGACGGCGGCCCGAACTGGTCGCGCACGAACGCCGCCAGCGATTCCACAGCACTCGGGTCGGCGACATCCGTCGGACGACTGACCATCCGCCCGCCGGCGGCCCGGACGAGGTCCACGGTCTCGGCCAGCTGCGCCGGGTCCCGAGCGACACCGACCACCGGGTGCCCGCGACCGGCCAGCGCAACGGCCACGCCGCGACCCAGTCCGCGGCCCGCGCCGGTGACGACCGCGACGCGATCGGCGGCTGCGCTTGCATCCATCGGCTCGTCCTCCTCGTGTGGCCTACTTCGCGGCGGTATGCAGGTCGAAGACCTCGCGGAGCTCACTCGAGTCGACGATGCCGTCGTCGTTGAACTCCATGAGAGGGTTCATGATCGCGCCCCACTTGTCGTGGATCTCGCTGTGCCAGAGCCGATCCCAGGCACCCTCGTCGCGGATCTCCGAGTACAGGAAGAGGACCGGATCGGCCTCGAAGATCGTGATCTGGGCGATGCCCTGGCGCTCGATCTCGGCCACGAGGTCCTGCCAGATCGCGGCGTGGTGAGCCTTGTACTCAGCCAGACCGCCCGGCTTGAGGCGCATGGTGAAGGCACGACGGATCATCGGGAGACCTCCTGTGCGGTGGGGGCGCTGGGTGCGGGGGCCGGCTCGGAGCCAGGGGGTCGGCCGGTGTTGATGGCGTGCAGCAAGCCGTGGTCGTCGAGCTCGTCGGCGCCGGCCTCCATGGCCACGCGTCCGCGATACAGGACGACGATGCGGTCCGCGAGTCCGGCGACCTCGGGCAGCTCCGTCGATCGGAAGATGACCGTGCGGCCGCCGTCGGCCAGCTCGCGGATCAGGCGATAGATCTCGCGCTTCGCGCCGACGTCCACGCCGCGGGTGGGGTCGTCCAGCAGGAAGACCGTTGGCGCGATCTCCAGCCACTTGGCCACGACGACCTTCTGCTGGTTGCCACCCGACAACCGACCGACGATCGCCCCTGGGCCATCGGTGCGGATGCGCAGTCCGGCGATCTGCCGGAGGGCGGCGGCGCGGATCGCCCGGCGGTCCAGCCACGGCCGTCGGACATGGAGCGCACCAACGGCGACGTGGGCGACGTTCGCCTCCACGCTGGCCTCGAGCATCAAGCCCTGGTGTCGCCGATCGGCCGGGACCAGGCTGATCCCGCGACGAGCCGCGGCGGTCGGCGACGCGGGGATCCCCTGGCCGTCCGGATAGCTGATGGAGCCGCTCGTGGCCCGCCGCGTCCCGAAGAGCACGCCGAGCAACGTGGCCACGCCCGAGCCCTCCAGCCCGGCGAGGCCCAGGATCTCTCCGGGCCGCGCTTCGATGGACACGTCGGTCAGCTCATCCCCGACCGAAAGCCCACGGACGGTGACGCTCGGTGGACGACGTTCGCCGCCGGCCGGTCGAGCCGGGAACAGCGCCGATGGCGACGTGCCGACCATGGCCTCGACAACGCTGGCCATGCTGGTCGCGGCGCGATCGGTGGTCTGGACGACCTGGCCGTTGCGCATGACCGTGATCCGGTCGGCGATGGCGAAGACCTCCTCCAATCGATGTGAGACGTAGATGATGGTGATGCCGTCGGCCGACAGCTCGCGCAGGATGGCGAAGAGGCGGTCGGTCTCGCGTGCATTCAGCGCGGAGTTCGGTTCGTCGAGGATGAGGACGCCGGGGCGCTCGATGAGCAGCCGGCTCAGTTCGACGAGCTGGCGCTCGCCCATGCCGAGATCGCCGATGGTGGTGTCGGGATCCACGTCCAGCCCGATCCGCTCAAGGATGGGCGATGCTCGGCGGCGCATCGCCGCGCGGTCGACGAGGCCGAAGGTCGTCGGCTGGTCGTCGGCGAACAGGTTGGCCAGGATGGACCGCTCGGGGAACAGGCTGAGCTCCTGGTAGACGATGCCGACGCCAAGGCGGCGCGCATCGGCCGGTGACGCCAGCCGGACGGGCTGGCCCGCGACGCGGACCTCACCGGAATCCGGTTGCAGGGCCCCCGCCAGGATCTTCATGAGCGTGGACTTGCCGGCACCGTTCTCGCCGACGACGGCATGCACGATGCCGGGCGTGACGGCGAGGTCCACGCCCGCGAGGGCCTGGATCCCGCCGTACGCCTTGCGCAGGCCGGTGACGGCGATCGCCTCGGGCGACGCCGCCACCGATCCGTGGGTCACGGCCCTGCCTGACCCGCTACTTCGACTCGTTGGCGATGGGTTCGACGTTCTTCGCCCAATCGGCGATCTGGCCGTCCACCAGCGGCTGGTAATACTTCCGGGCCGCCTCAGGCGACGCCGCCAGGGCTTCTAGCTCGGTGAACGTGAGTGCCGACAGCCCGAACGGCTCCTTGACGCTGTCAACGGTGACGATCTCCGTGCCGGCATCCAGGAATCCACCCGCCGACAGGTCGACGGTGCTGTTCTTGCGGATGGTGTCGGCCAGCATCTTCACCGGCAGGTAGCCCTGCATGAACGGCGTCTGGCCGAGGCTGACGTAGGCGTGGCCGGCCTTGAGCTCGGCCAGGTTCTCGGCGGTCAGGTCGTAGCCGCCGGACACAAATGGCTTGTCGGGATTGGCCGCCTGGAGCTTCCCCAGGCTGGCGATGTCCGGAGCGCACAGGCCGATGAGGGCCTTCGCGTCCGGGTTGGCCGCCAGGAGGGCCTCCCACGCGGCGTAGTTCTCGTTGGCCGCGACCTTGACGTCGAAGGTTCCGAGGAGCTTGAGGCCGGGCGCTGCCGCCAGGGATTCCTGGACGCCCTTGGAGCGATTCTCCAGGACCGGGAAGCCCGGGAAGCAGTTGCCGATGATGACCTTGCCCGTCGCGCTCGCGCCGCCGAGCTTCTCGACGACCTTGGCGCCCAGGATCCGCCCGCTCTCGACGGACCGCTCGCCGACGTACGGCGCCTTGACCGATGTGGACAGCAGGTTGAACTGGACGACCGGGGTGCCTGAATCGATGATCTCATTGAGCCCGCTGGCCATCGATTCGCCCGGGACCGATGTGGCGATGCCCTGGACGCCGGACGCGACCAGGGTCTGGACGGCCTTGAGCTGTGCGTCGGCGTCGCCGCCCTCAGGTCCGGTGACCTGGAGCTCGACATTCAGGTCGGTGGCCGCCGCATTGGCGCCGTCGATGATCTGCTGGATGAACGGGTTGCCCAGGACGTGGGTCACGAACCCGATCTTGATCCTTGCCGGAGCCTCGCTCTGGGCCGGTGCCGAGGAAGCGGGTGCGGCGGTGGCGGGGGCTTCGGTGGCGGCCGTGGACGGAGCCGTGGTCGCGCTACCGCTGCTGCAGGCCGCGAACAGGATCGCGGCGGCAGCGGGCAGGACGAGCCAGCGTCGTTTGGTCATGGGTGCATCTCCTCTGATGGTGGTTGTCAGGCCGGGGCTCCTCGACGATGTACCGATGCTGGCGCCTCCTCTCGATCCGGCGAACGACGTCGACCTCACCCGAGGTCGACCGCGTCGCGGGTCCGTCGCCCACGCTGGCGACGGACCAACTGGTCCACGGCGACCGCGATGATGATCACGGCCCCGGTGACGAACGTGCTCCACTTGACATCGACTCCCAGGAACAGGATCCCGGTGGTGATGACCTGGATGATCAGCGCCCCGATGACGGCGCCGATGATGGTCCCGCGACCACCGGACAGGGCCGTGCCGCCGATGATCACGGCGGCCACGACGGGCAACAGGTAGTCGCCGCCGGTGACCGGGTCGATCGCCCCCCGGTAGCCCAGGAAGATGGCCCCGGTCAGGCCGGCGACGGCCCCCATCAGGACGAGGACGAGGATACGCGTCCGATCCACCGGGATGCCGGCCAGGCGCGCCGCATCTGGATTGCTGCCCAGCGCCTGGGCGCGGTAGCCGAAGCGCGTGCGATGGAGGAGCAGGTGGAGGGCCACGGCGAGGGCCAGGAACAGGATGGCGACGATCGGGATGAGGCCGAAGACCTTGATGTCGAACAGGGCGAAGAACGAACTCGTCTTGTCCGGCGGCACCACGGCCCGCGATTCGTTGACGACCAGGCTCAACCCGCGGAAGGCGGAGAGGGTCCCCAGGGTGATGATGATGACCGGGATGCGCAGGGTGACGGCCAGGACCCCGTTGATCAGACCAAGGAAGCCGCCGAACCCGATGCCGATGAGTGCGGCGATCCAAGGGTCCACCCCCGCGACCATGGCCTTGCCGGCGATGACCGCGCTGAAGTTGAACATCCAGCCGACGGACAGGTCTATGTCGCGGATGACCACCACGAAAACCATCGCCAGGGCGAGCATCCCGATGAATGCAGCGCCCGACAGTTGCTGGACCAGGGTGGTCGGCAGGAAGAAGTTTGGGCGCAGGATCCCGACGATAAGGACCAGGGCGACGAGCGCGACGATGACGCCGGTCTCGTCGGGCAGCCGACGGCGCGACCGTACGAGGCCCTGGGGCACGCTCGAAGGCTGTGGCGTACCGGCGGTCACGTGCCTCCTCACCCGCGTCCGTGCGGGCCCACGTGGGCTGAACGACCATCGACCGCAGCGGTGGTGTATCGATATACTGCTGCGGAGACATGAACGATACCCGAAACGTTTCCGGTGTCAAGAGGGTGACGGGATGGTGACGAGTCGGTGACCACGCTCAAGGACGTCGCGGCTGACGCGGGGGTGAGTGTGGCCACGGCCGCACGGGTGCTCAACCGCGATCCGCGACTGCGCGTCCGGCCGGCTACACGGCAGCGGGTGCTGAGCGCCGCCGAGGCGCTCGACTACCGCCCGAACCGGGTAGCCAGTGGGCTGCGCACGCGGAGGACGGGGACCATCGCGCTGGTCCTGCCCGACCCCCAGAACCTGGCGTGGGGCGAGACGCTGCGCGGCGTGGAGCGGGCCGCGGCCGAACGCGAGTATGTGGTCGTCGTGGCCGACGCCCACGGTCCGACGCTCGATGCCCGCCAGCTCACGCACTTCGTGCTGGAGGGTCGGATGGACGGGCTGCTCGTCGCGTTCGCCACCGTGGTCGACGAGCTCGTCGCCCAGATCGCCAGCCGCGGGTTACCGCTCGTCCCGATCAACAGCCGTTCGGCCATCGTCGACGGATCGGTCACGATGGACGATACCCAAGCGAGCGCGCTCGCGATCGACCACCTGGTCGACCTCGGTCATCGTCGGATCGGGTTCCTTGCCGGTCGCGCCGACACCGACGTCGGCCGACGACGAGAGGCGGGCTACCGGGAGGCGATGGCCGGTCACGGCCTTGCCATCGCTCCGGCCTGGATCATCCCCGGCGACTACACCGAGCGTCAGGCGGCAGCATCGGCGGAGGCGGTCCTGAGCCGCGACGGGCGGCCCAGCGCGATCTTCACGGTCAACCTGCCATCAGCCCTTGGCCTCCGAGCAACGGCTCGCGCGTATGGCCTGCGCATCCCGGAGGACCTCTCGATCGTGACGATGGACGATCACCCGATCCTGGAGCACACCGATCCGCCGCTCACGGCGGTTCGCCTGCCGATGGCGGAGATGGGCATGCTCGGGGCGCGGATGCTCATCGACGCCGTCGGCGGCGCGCCGATCACGCATGTCCGGACAAGTCTGCCGCCGGTCCTCGTCGTTCGCCGCTCCACCGCGCCGCCCGCCG
>JBKJQY010000050.1:0-39842 GCA_046593725.1 Candidatus Limnocylindrales bacterium | reverse complement strand
GGTAGGCCAACGCGCTACCATGCCGCGATGACGCGACGCGCCACCCCGGTGGAATGGCTCATCTTCCTGACCCTCGGGTTCTGCTGGGGCTCCAGCTACCTGTTCATCAAGCTGGCCGTCGATGACTTCGGCACGTTCACGCTGGTCGCGTTTCGCCTGCTGATCGGCGCGACCCTGCTGTGGACCGTCGTCCTGCTGTCGCGCGTCGAACTGCCGCACGAGCGTCGGATGTACGGGCACCTGGTGGTCATCGCGACCATCAACATCGCGATCCCGTTCAGCCTCATCACCTGGGCCGAACAGTCCGTTGACTCATCGCTGGCATCGATCCTGACCGCGCCCGTGCCATTGATCGCCGCGATCCTGGCGCCGTTCTTCCTGCCGGACGAGCCGATCCGGGTGAATGGCGTGGCCGGGCTGACCCTGGGGTTCGTCGGCGTCATCATCCTGGTCAGCCCGGGCCTGAGCGGCACGGCGTCCGGCGGTGAGCTGGTCGGGATGCTGGCCCTGCTGGGCGCCGCGTGCAGCTACGCCAGTGGCGCGATCTACGCCCGGCGCAATGTGCGTGGCCTCCGACCGATGGTCCCGGCCGTCTTCCAGGTCACCTTCGCCTGCCTCATCGCCGTCGTCCTCGCGTTTGCATTCGAGCACCCGCTACAGGTGACCCCGGACGCACAGGCGATCTTCTCGATCCTCTGGCTGGGGCTCTTGGGATCGGGGCTGGCCTACCTGTGCTTCTTCCGGTTGCTGGGGCCGTGGGGCGCGACCCGCCTGACGATGGTGGCGTACCTGCTGCCGGCTATCGGGATCGTCCTCGGGTACCTCGTGCTCGGCGAGACGATCGATGACCGGATCGTCCTTGGGACGCTGGCGATCCTGGCCGGCATCGCGATCGTCAACAGCAAGTACGGCCGGCGCCGTCTGTTCGGGCGCCAGCCGACGGTCGAGGGCGTCAAGGTCGCGGACGCCGCCTGAGCTACGCGTCCAGAGCCAACAGCAGGGCACCCAGGACGATCGCCGCGGAAGCGCCGATCCGGCGCGTCGCATCGCCCCGCGACGCGGCCTCACCGAGCCGCACCACACCCCATGTCGCCACGATGACCGTCGCCGACTCACGCAGTGGCGCCACGGCCGACAATGGCGCGACGCTCAGCGCGACCAGGATGAGCAGATAGGCGAACAGGGTCAGGACACCACCTACTGCGGCGCGCCGGCTCCCCTCCGCGCCACCGTCCCACAGGCCGCCCCCGGCTACGAAGCGGACCCACAGGACCAGCAGGACCGCGCCGGTGACCCACAGGATCGTGGCATATGGGAAGGGCGCGATGAGACGGGTCCCCACCCGGTCCAGCGAGGTGTACCCGGCGATCATGACCCCCGTCGCGAGCGCGAACGCGATCGCAGCCTCCGGGCGTCGCCCGCCGGCTCGTGCTCGCACGGCCTGCCACGGCCGCTGCAGCGCCAGGAACCCCACAAGCAACAGTGCCACGCCCACCCAACCGGCCGGTCCCAGCCGCTCGTCCAGGACGACGACGCCGACGGCCACCAGCAGCAACGGAGCCGTGCCGCGCGCCAGCGGGTACACGATCGACAGGTCGCCGCGTCGATACGCCTCGGCCAGCAACACGAAGTACGCGGCTTCAAGGACACCGGAGGCGAGGCCGAGGGCCACCCCCTGGGGTGACATCGCGGGTGAACCGGAGGCCACCCACGCCGCGATCCCGACCGGCACGATGACAACGGTCCCGGCAAGCATCCCGATCGTCGCGGCCCGAAGCGGGTCTCCGGCGGTCTTGAGCCGGACGTTCCAGGCGACATGGAGCAGCGCCGACGCCGCCACGAGGCCGATGATCAGCGGGTCCACGCCTCAGGCGACTCGGCCGGCCCCGGCGGCGGCTTGGACCGGCAGGACCACGGGCTGAAGACCCGTCTGGGCCGGGTAGTCGCGTTCCACCACCGCGCGCAGGGCCGCGATGGCGTCGGGCCGGACGAGATTGACCGTGCAGCCACCGAAACCGGCGCCGGTCATCCGGGCGGCCACGACACCGGGCACGCCGATCGCGATCGCCACCATCGCGTCGAGCTCCGGCGAACTGACCTCGAACCGGTCGCGCAGCGACGCGTGACTGGACACGAAGGCCGCACCGACCGTCTCCATGTCACCGGCGGCGAGCGCCCCGACGACCGTCGCCACACGGTCGTTCTCGGTGATGACGTGCTCCGCGCGGCGGCGGGCGACCGGGTCGAGGCGATCACCGGCGGCCGCCAGATGGGCCAGGGTCACGTCGCGCAGTGAGCGTACGGAGGGATCATCGGCCGCGATGACCGCGACGGCACGGTCGCACTCGGCTCGCCGGTCGTTGTAGGCGGAGCCGTCCAGATGACGCGGTGTGCCCGTATGACAGACGACGAGCGCGAGGTCGCTCGGCAGAGCGACCGGGCGCCACTCGAGCGAGCGACAGTCGAGCAGCAGCGCCGCCCCTTCGACGCCGCACGCCTCGGCGAACTGGTCCATCAGGCCACTCTTCACCCCCACGTACTCGTTCTCCGCCCGTTGGCAGATCCTCGCGAGTGTCATCGGAGGGACCTCGTCGGCCGCATCGCCGAGGAGGGCCCAGGCGCTGGCCAGCTCGATCGCCGCCGAGGAGGACAGCCCGGCGTTCGAAGGCAAGGTGGAGCCGATCACACCGCGTAGCCCACGCATCGGCAGGCCGGCCTCGGCGAGCGCCCAGGCGGTGCCGGCTACGTAGTCGATGAACGACCCGGTCCGAGCCTGCGGCACGTCGAGATCGAAGCCGTCGGTGGAGCCGTCATCGAGCCGGGTCAGGGTCACCCGCCGATCGTCCGCGGGCAGGTACGCGATCCGGATCTCCAGGTCGATGGCGGCCGGCAGGACGAACCCGAGGTTGAAGTCGGTGTACTCGCCGATCAGGTTGACCCGACCGGGCGCCCGCACGACCCGTACCTCGGAACGGCGTCCGGCCGCGGCTGGCTCGGCCTCGACGAGCGCGTCGATCAGGCCATCCGTCCCCGGCCGGCTCACGCGGCGCTGTTCGATGACGTCGTGGGTCGCTCGGCGTGTTCCTTGAGAGCCCGCAGGTGTGCCTCGACCCGGCTCGCCAGCGACGCCCGGCCCAGGCGGACCAGGATCCCGGTCCAGCGATCGAACGGTTCGAAGGTCGCGGCGTGGATGACCCGTGTCCCGCCCGCCACGGGTTCCAGGACCCACGACCACTCGCTGTCGAAGCCTGAGCCGGTCACACGCAGGCGGAACCGCGACTCCGGACGCGCTTCGAGGCTCTCGACGAAGGCGGATTCGCGCAACAGGCCGATCCGCGTCTGGGCGGTCCGGGTCGTGGCGGCGGCCGGCCAGGCCGGCGCAGCCGGGCCCAGGCGGACTTCCGGGAATAGCGACTCGGTCAGCGCCGGGTCGTGCAGCGTCGCCCACACGATCCGCGGCGAGGCATGGACGAAGACCCGTCGCTCGACATCACCCGGACCGGAGGCCATGCCTACGTCCCGATCGGATGCCAGACCGTCTTCATCTCGAGGAAGGCGGCGATCCACTCCGGTCGTTCAGCGGCACGGTCGTCGGACCAATCGAACCGGGCATCGGACACGGTGGTCGGACGGCGCAGGACACGCTTGATGTCGTTGAGGGCGGCGATCTCCGTCTCGGTCCGTAACGCATCGGGGACGCCCCACGCATCCAGGGCATCCACATCCTCGTGCGCCGCGAGGACCGGGATCAGCTCCGCCTTGAGGCCCGTGAGGACGTTCACGACGCCGCCTGGCACGTCGGACGTGGCCAGGACCTCGCTCAGCGTCACGGCGGGCAGCGGGCGTCGCTCCGAGGTGACCAGCACGACGGTGTTCCCCGAGACGAGCGGCGGCGCGAGCCGGCTCACGAGCCCCAGCAGCGACGAGGTCTCCGGTGCCACGACTCCCACGACGCCGGTCGGCTCCGGGATGGTGAAGTTGAAGTACGGCGCCGCCACCGGGTTGGACGACCCCAGGACCTGGGCGATCTTGTCGGCCCATCCGGCGTACCAGACCCAGCGGTCGATGGCGCGATCCACGGCGGCCGTCGCGCGCGGCCGGCTGAGCCCCTCGGCCACCCCGACCTCGGCGACGAACTGGTCCCTCCGTCCCTCCATGAGCTCCGCGACCCGGTACAGGATCTGGCCACGGTTCATGGCGGTCTTGCCGGCCCAGCCGGGGAACGCCTTGCGGGCAGCCCGGACCGCATCGCGCAGGTCCTTGCGAGACGCGCGGCAGGCATTGGCGAGCGGGGAGCCATCAGCGCCGGAGACGAGGTACGACCGTCCGCTTTCCGTCCGCGGGAAGGCGCCCCCGATATACAGCTTGTAGGTCTTGCGGACGTCGATCCTGGGCGTCGGGGGCGGGACGTCCACCGTGGCGCGAGCGGCTGTCCGGACCCGGGCGCGCGACGCCGCGGCGGCCGGCTTGCGTGGCGGCATCAGCGGTCCTCCAGCCGAGCGTAGGCGTACAGCCCATGCATCCCACCTTCGCGACCGAAGCCCGATTCCTTGTAGCCACCGAACGGCGACGTCGGATCGAACCGGTTGAACGTATTCGCCCAGACGACCCCGGCGCGCATCCTGGACACCATGTACAGGATCCGGCTGCCCTTGTCCGTCCAGATCCCGGCGGATAGCCCATAGGCCGTGTTGTTGGCCTTCTCGATGGCCTCCTCCGGCGTCCTGAACGTGAGCACGGACAGCACCGGCCCGAAGATCTCCTCGCGCGCGATCCGGTGGCTCTGAGCCACGTTGGTGAACAGCGTCGGCCGGAAGAAGTAGCCGCGCTCCGGCAGGTCGCAGGCGGGTTGGTAGAGCTCCGCGCCTTCGTCGACACCACTCTGGACGAGTTCGGTGATCTTCTCGAGCTGCGAGCGCGAGTTGATCGCCCCGACGTCCGTGTTCTTGTCGAGCGGGTCGCCCACCCGGATGGTGTCGAGTCGGTCCTTGAGCTTGTCGATGAGCGTCTCGGCGATCGACTCCTGGACGAGCAAGCGCGACCCGGCGCAGCAGACCTCGCCCTGGTTGAAGTAGATGCCGTTGACGATGCCCTCGACGGCCTGGTCGAGGGGCGCGTCGTCGAAGACGATGTTGGCGGCCTTGCCACCAAGCTCCAGGGTGAGGCCCTTGTCCGTCCCTGCCACGCCCTTGGCGATGAGCCGGCCGATCTCCGTGGAGCCCGTGAAGGCCACCTTGTCGACACCCGGGTGGGTCACGAGCGACATCCCGACCGCGCCCGGACCCGGCACGATGTTGACGACGCCGGGCGGCAGATCAGCCTGGCGACAGACGTCGGCGAAGAGGAGCGCCGTGAGCGGCGTCGTGGAGGCGGGCTTGAGGACGACGGTGTTGCCGGCGGCCAGGGCCGGGGCGATCTTCCAGGCGAGCATGAGCAGCGGGAAGTTCCACGGGATGATCTGGGCCGCGACGCCGAGCGGGTGCGCCGTCCGTCCCGGGAAGGCGTACTCCAGCTTGTCCGCCCAGCCGGCGTAATACCAGAAGTGCGCCGCCGCGAGCGGCACGTCCACATCCCGGCTTTCCTTGATGGGTTTGCCGGAATCCATGGATTCGAGGACCGCGAACTCGCGCGAGCGCTCCTGCATGATCCGCGCGATCCGGAACAGATACTTGGCGCGCTCACGGCCGGCCAGGTCGCCCCACGATCGACGGAACGCGCGGCGGGCAGAACGGACGGCCTTGTCGATATCCGCCGGCGTCGCCTTCGCGACATGGGCCAGCACGAGTTCCGTAGCCGGGTCCACCGTGGCGAACGTCTCGCCGTCCGACGCCTGGACCTCGCGACCGCCGATGAACAGGCCGTAGCGCTCCTTGAGCGTGACGATGTCACGCGCCTCGGGGGCGGGCGCATACTCCCACGGGATCGTCTGGCCGTCCCCGAACCCCCAGCTTGAAGCAGCATCCCGGGCGCTCGTTGCGATGGGGACCCGGGATTCGGTGGACATGCCGTGCAGTATGGCACTCACGCTCCGGCGCTTACGTCGCCGGGCAGGTGCAAGGAGGTCGCGGATGATCGGTCGGCTGTTCCGCTGGGTCATCGGTGGGGCCGTCCTCGCCATGGGCGCGTCCGTCGTCGGCGCGGCGGTCGCCAGGCAGCGGATCCCGTCCGTCGGCGCGGGCGAGGACAACGACGTCGCCCTCACCGCGATCTTCGCCCCGGTCGAGTTCGAGAGCCACGCCACCGCCTTCCGCGGCGGCAGCCTGTTGCTGTGGTACGGCGGTGGCGATATCGATCTGCGCGGCGTCATGCTCGATCCCGCGGGGGCCCGGCTGACGGTCCGTGCCATCTTCGGTGGTGGTCGCATCATCATTCCGGAGACTTGGGTGGTGGACCTGCGCACGCGCGGCATCTTCGGCGGCAGCGCCGACATGCGCCCTGCGTTCGAGCGCGCGCCGGACGCACCGCACCTCGTCATCGACGGCCTGACGGTCTTCGGTGGACTGGCGGTCTTCTCATCGAAGCCGGAGATCGATGCGCTCGACGACGAGGACCCCGCAACGGAGGAGTGACCCGCGCGGGAGCCTCAGCAGCGGTAGGCTGGGTCCGCGTAGCCGGTGACGCAGTAGCGGATGTGCAAGTGGTCGTCGTGGCCCGTATGGCGCGTCACGAGCCCCTGCGCGATCAGGACCGGATCGTTGAAGTAGATCAGCTTGACGTGCCCGGGCGCAGCTGCCCGGATGGCGCGGATGAGCGCCCGGGTCGCATTGCGATCGTACGTCGAGAAGTGCCAGTTCGTGCCGTAGCGGCATTGGTTCTCGTCGGTCCGCAACGGCCGGATGTCGATGTCCAGGCCCACTTTGTGGGTCATGTGACCGGGGATATCGCCACCGTGCTCGAGGCTGGCATCGCCGACAGCGATCCGGCCGTAGCCGGCCGCGGCGATGGCCGCCGCGGTCGCTTCCAGCTGTCCGATGGATGACCCGGTCGCCCAGTTCGCGGTCCCGTTGCCGACGCTGTAGTCACATAGCGTCGTGGCGTTGAAGGCCGGCAGTTCGTAATGCCACAGGAGCCAGCGCCAGGTCTGCAGCCCGGCCTTGCCATCAGCCGTGAGGCCCATGTGCTTCTGGAACGCCAGGACAGCGGCCCTGGTGGACGTGCCGTAGATCCCGTCCACCGGCACGCTGGCATGGCGCTTCTCGATGAGCTGTCGCTGCAGGACGCGGACCGGCATCCCCGTGCTCCCCGGCCCCACCGGGGTCAGCATCCGGTGCCAGGTCAGGTCGTCGACGATGCCGGACGATGTCAGGCCGACGGTGCCCTGGAACCCCTTGACTGCGTCCCGGGTGGTGATCCCGAAGATGCCGTCAAAGGTCATCGGGTAGCCCTTGCCGATGAGCAGCGCCTGGATGGCTTTCACGTCCGATCCGCGATTCCCGAGACTCTGGGTCGGGTAGCGGATGGTCGCGGCGGCCGCACCGGGCGCAATGGCGGCGAGGAGCAAGCCGGCAAAGACGAGTGGTGTGAGCAGGCGGAGGGCTTGGCGCATGGCGGATAGGGTACCTGCCGGACCGGTCAGCTCGCCGACCAGCCGACCTCGGCTCGGGTGGGAGGATCGGCCCCCGGACGCTGACAGGTGAGGCTGGCGACCTCGATCGCTCGGCTCGCGACCTCCACGACCTGGGACTGGTCCGTGAGGTCGGTCCGGCCCAGACGCCGCTCCACCCAGCGGGCCAGGAAGCCACCACCGAACGCGTCGCCGCTCCCGACCGTGTCCACGACCCGGATCGAGGGGACGGGCAGTTCCACCTCGAACGACCGGCTCACGAGCCAGACAGCTCTCGCGCCATCGGTGAGGAGGACCAGCGTCGCCCCCACCCCGAGCAGGTCGCGAGCGCCCTCGAGAGCGGTCCGGCCGGGCGCCAGGAAGCCCAGGTCGTCGGCACTCACCTTGACGACATCCGCGCGCGCCAGCACGCCGTGAAGGCGGGCCACATACGCCTCCCGATCCGGGATGACCCTCGGCCGGCAGTTGGGGTCCACCATGAGGAGCGTCTCGCGGTCAAGGTGCTCGATCCCGGTGGCCAGGGCGGTCGCGATCGGCTCCAGGACCAACCCGAGGGTGCCGACGTGGACCGCGACGGGCGCGGTCGCGAACGCGGCATCGACGTCGGCGTTCGTCAGCCCGGGCGCGGCCGTCTCGGCGGTGTGGAAGCGGTACGTCGCTGCGCCGAGCTCATCCAGTTCGGCGACCGCGAGAGTGGTCGGCGCCTCCGTTTCGGTCGCGAGCGACAGGTCCACGCCGTCGGACGCGAGCGCCGCCCGCAGCTCCGCCCCGAAGCGGTCCGCGGACAGCCGCCCGAGGAACGAGACAGACCCACCCAGCCGGCCGATCGTGCGGGCCGTATTGAACGGGCCCCCGCCCGGGGTGGCCACGAGCCGGCCATCGGGATGCTGGATCAGGTCGATCAAGGCCTCGCCGGCGACGACGATCACGTGGTCAGGCCGCGGCAGGGACCGGCGCCGCCTGGCGCTGTCCACGTAACCAGGCGGCCGCGGCGAGACCGACAAGCGCGGACAGGACACCGCCCACGCCGATCGCCACGGACGCCCCGAAGCCCGACGCGATGGCACCCATCAGCAGTCCACCGATCGGGGCGGAACTGGCGAAGATCGTCGTGTAGACGCTCATGACCCGTCCTCTGAGCTGGTCCGGGACGGCCAGCTGGATGGTCGCATTCGCGGTGGCCGCCATGGAGATCCCACCGTAGCCGATGAGGACCATCAGGGCGAGTGCGATGAGGTAGGTGGATGTCGTGGCCATCACCATCGAGGCGAGTCCAAGGACGATGGCCCCGCTCGCGATCCGACTGGTGCGGGGCTTCCCGCGAAACGCGAGCGCGAGCGCAGCGATGAGCGATCCCACCCCGGAAGCCGCCATGAGGAATCCGAAGCCGGCCGCGCCGCTGGCCAGGTCGTCCGCGGCGAAGGCTGGGATGAGCACGCTGAAGTTCATGCCGAATGTGGCGACCCCACCCACCACCAGGACGGCCAGAAGGACGAGCGGCGTTCGCCTGACGTAGTGCAGGCCTTCCTTCAGGTTGATGACGACCGCCTCGGCCGAGCGAGGCGTGGCGATCCGCGGCCGTGTCCTCAGCGCCGAGTCGTCGAGCAGCAGCAGGGCCACGATCACCGCGAGGAAGCTGACGGCGTTGATCGCGAACGCCACCGCGACCCCGAACGCCCCGATGGTCAACCCGGCAAGTGCTGGGCCGACGATGCGCGAGCCGTTGAACATGGCTGAGTTGAGGGCGACCGCGTTGCCGACGTCTTCGCGCCCGACGAGTTCGATGGCGAACGAGTGCCGGACGGGCATGTCCACGGCGTTGGCGCACCCGAGCAGGATCGCCAGGACCAGGATCATCCAGACCTGGACCAGGCCGGTCACCGTGAGGACTGCGAGGATCACGGCGAGGGTCATCATCACGATCTGGGTCCCAACGAGCGTCTGCCGTTTGGGGAGGGCATCCGCGGCGACTCCGGCGAACAGCCCCAGGATCATGACCGGGATGAACTGGGCGGCGGCCACGACCCCCAACCAGATCGGGTCGCCGGTCAGCTGCAGGACCAGCCACGCCTGGGCGACCTGCTGCATCCACGTGCCGACCAGCGATACGGCCTGCCCCGTAAAGAAGATCCGGTAGTTGCGATGGCGGAAGGCGGTGGCCCCGCGTGAGTCGGCGAGGCGCCCGATGGGCACCGAGGTCCGGCCGATCACGACGTCACCGGGTGCTGCCCGGCACCGACCGGGGGATGAGGGGCGGGGCCGCCATCGAGCTCGGTCAGGTGGCCATCGATATGGCGCCGACGGGCCCTCGCCTCGTCGATCATCGTCGCGAGTCGGGCGGCCTTCGCTTCGAGCGTGGCGATCTGGCCATCGACCCGATCCCGCGCGTCGAGGATGAGTGCGCGACGCTCATCGGGGTCCTGCGTCGCCTTGAGTCGCTCGCGGTTGCGCTCGCGGGCGAGTTCGTCCTCCAGCAGCTTGCCGACCTGCGCCAGCGAGAAGCCGGCGTCGTCGCGCAGGCTCTTGATGAAGCGCAGGCGCTCCAGATCGCTGGGGTCGTACAGGCGATAGGCGCCGTCCGATCGGGCGGCCGGCTCGAGCAGCCCGATCTCCTCGTAGTAACGGATCGCCCGGGTCGTCAGGCCGGTCTCGGCCGCGACTTCCTGGATCCGTAGCAGGGGCATCGCGGCAAGAACTGACATCCCCCCGATGGTACCACAACCTTGACGTTTACGTGAAGGTCATGGTCGAGGGTGTCGGCGCAGCGCGACATTGACGCAGCGGGACATGTACTGGTCCACGATCGGCCCCTTGACACGCCCTCCGACCAGGCGCGTATATACCGTCTATCGATATATCGAATGTCGTAAGAGGTGGACCCGAATGGGACGGAAGCGTCCTGAGTTCGGCCGGTTCGCCGAACCTTCGCTGCTCATCCTGACCAGCCTGAGCGACGGGCCGAAGCACGGCTACGCGATCATGCGGGACGTTGAGCAAGGGACGGGTCGGCCGATGGGCGCCGGTACCTTGTATGCCGCCCTGGTGCGTCTCGAGGAGCAAGGCCTGGTCGAACCGTTGACGCCCGTGGACCGGCGCCGGCCGTATCGCCTGACCGCCGTCGGGGCGGCCGACCTCGCCGAACAACTGCGCGGCCTGTCGGAGTTCGCCCAGCAGGGCCTTCGACAGCTGGGCGAGAGCCAGCCATGAGATCGCTCCTGATCCGTTGTTATCCAGCCCGTTGGCGCGCCCGCTACGGCGACGAGTTCGAGGCCATCCTCGAGGAACGCCCACTTGGGCCGTTCGACGTCGCGGACATCCTGCTCGGCGCCCTCGATGCGCAGCTCCACCTGCGCAGACATCGCGCCACCACCGAACAAGAAAGAGGATTCACCATGACACTCCGCATCGCCGGGTTCGCCGCCATTCTGGGTGCCGGGCTCGTGTCGCTCGCCCTGCTTCTTGGCTCCGGCGCCGTCGTAAGAATCGACCGCGTCGTCCCGTCGCTCCTGATCCTCACCGGGTCGCTGGCGTTACTCGTGGCCCTCGCCGGCATGAGCGCCTTTCAGGCACGGGCCCACCCGCGCTTGTCCTGGGCCGCCATGTGGTCGCTTGTGATCGCAACGATGTTGTCGATCGTCGGGATCCTCGCAGGACTCGCTGACTCTTCGGGCGAAGCAAGCTTTCTCGGGCTGATGCTTGGGCTCTTCGCCGCCGTCATCGGGTCGGTCCTCTATGGGATCGTCACCTATCGGGCATTCTCGACAGGGGCCGCGCTGCTGCTCGTCGCCGCCGGGGTCCTCTTGTTCGTCGGGTTCGCCGTGGCTTCGAACGATCACCGCGAAGCGTCGGCGATCGGGATCGTCGCGCTCTATCCCGGCATCATCTGCTTCGCCGCGGGCTGGTTCGTTCTCGGCGTCCAGGCGATCCGTCTGGACCGACCGGCGAGCGGACCGCGACCCGCTTGACGCTCGATACGCCGGGTCGATCGGCCGGTGCCCCTCGTTCCGCCGATCACCCGCCGGGAGTATCTGGGCGACGTCGCGATGGTTGCCGCTGGCACCTCACTCGCTCATCGGGCCCCCGCGGGGTTGACGTCGCGGACGTACCCGGCGGGGGGAACCGGGAGTCGGTGTGGATCGGACCAGCGCGCAGTCATGACCCCAAGCGTGCCGGCGGCGGTCCGCGGTGGCTACTTGGCCGTTTTGGGCCATGCCTTCGCCTCGAGTGAGATCACCCGCACGACCGGTCTAGGTGTGCCGGTCACCGTGATCGACCACGCGCAGTCCGACGACACCTCGACGTCGTACTACGCCCTCCGAAGTCGACGAACCGAACCACCTATGGCGTCGCGTCCCGCCAACCGTCCGTGCACACCAGCGACCAGGGAGGGCACTTGACGCCCGGCGTTAAATAGAGAGGAACCCCCGACGTCCCGGCCATGACCGCCCTACCTACCCCATCTCGTGGAGGTTCTCGCGCGATGAGCAGCCCAGCTCGACGTTTCCTCGTCCTCGCGACCCTGCTGGCGCTCCTGATCGGAGTCGTCGGGGTCTCGGCGCCCGAGGTCCTCGCCCGGGGCGACACCTCGACACGTGTCGCCGGCATCAACGTCGACGCAACGACGATCCCGCAGCTCGAAGCGCTGATGAGCCGCCACCGCCTGACGTCGGTCCAGCTCGTCCAGTTCTACCTCCACCGGATCGCGAAGCTGAATCCGAAGCTCCATGCCGTGATCGCCGTCAGCAGGACGGCCCTCATGGACGCGCGGCGCGCCGACGCGGCTCGCCGTCGCGGCGACCACCGCCCGCTGCTCGGCATCCCGATGATCGTCAAGGACAATGTAGACACGACCGGCATGCCGACGACCGCCGGTTCCTGGGCCTTGGCTGGAAGCACTCCGCAGGACGCCTTCATCGTCCAGAGGCTCAAGGCGGCCGGTGCGATCATCATCGCCAAGGCCAACCTGTCCGAGTGGGCGAACTTCCGCTCGAACCCATCTTCGAGCGGCTGGTCCGGAATCGGTGGCCAGACCAACATGCCGTACGTCCTGGATCGGAACCCGTGCGGCTCCAGCGCCGGCACCGGCGCGGCCATCGCCGCCGACCTCGCGACGGTCGGCGTCGGCACCGAGACCGACGGCTCGATCGTCTGCCCGTCCGGCGCGAACGGGCTCGTCGGGATCAAGCCGACGCTCGGCCTGTGGAGCCGCGCCGGCGTCATTCCGATCAGCGCCGACCAAGACACGGCCGGACCGATGGCCCGCAACGTCACGGACGCCGCGGTCGTGCTTGGCGCGGTCGCCGCCGTCGACCCGAGCGACCCCGCGACCGCCGCCCAGACCGGCCACGCCTTCACCGACTACACCCAGTTCCTCGACGCCCATGCGCTCGCGGGCAAACGGATCGGCGTGTGGCGCGCCACGACCTACGGCGACACGACGGCGCCGACCGTGACGCCGATCCTGAGCGATGCGATCGCGACCCTCGAGGCGCGGGGCGCGACGGTCGTCGACCCGACCGACATCGACCTCAGCGCCGCGTTCGCCGCCGAGTTCCCGGCCCTCTTGTGCGAGTTCAAGTCTGACATCGCGACCTACCTCCAGACCTACACCGCGGCCGGCTACCCGAAGACGCTCCAGGACCTGATCGACTTCAACGACGCCCATCCGGAGCTCGAAGGCGGCGGCGCCTCGCACTGGAACAGCGCCCTCTTCGAAGCGGCCCAGGCGACCAACGGCCGCGACGCTGACTGCGCCGCGTTGCGCGCCCAGGTGACGCCGCCGACCCAGGCCGCCATCGACGATGTGATGGCCGCCAACCACCTCGACGCGATCATCGCCCTGACCAACGGGCCGGCGTGGGTGACCGACCCGATCAACGGCGACCTGAGCGGCGACTTCAGCCTGTTCGTGGGCTCGTCGACCGCCTCTGCGGTCGCCGGCTACGGCACGATCACCGTTCCGGCCGGCCACGTCGGCCCGCTGCCGATCGACATCAGCTTCATTGGTGGCCGCTGGTCGGAGCCGGAGTTGATCGGGTTCGCCTATGACTTCGAGCAGGCGACCCATGCCCGCATGCCGCCGCAGTTCCTCGCTTCAACGACGGCAGCGGCAGCCCCGGCGCCCGGTGCCGATGCGAGGGCGCGCGATCGAGCAATGCCGCATCGGAGACTCGGCACCCGCTAGCTTCGAGCCGACCCGCCTCGCCTAGCGGGCATTGCGCGAGGTTTGCAAACTGGCTGCAATGACCGCGGCCAGTGCGCGCAGATGACCGACGCCGAGTGCGACCGGAAGATCGAGCTGCTTGGGGCCGCGCCGCGTTCGACGACCCGGCCTTCCAGGTCTCAGGCGCGCGGGTTCAGACGAGTCGGTGTGGATCGGACCAGCGCGCCGTCATGACCCCAAGCGTGTGGGCGGTGGTCCGGGATGGCTACTTGGCCGTTTGGGCCATGTCGTCGGGTTCGGGCAGGCGCGGGACCGGGATCTACACGAACATTTCGACTCGCCCTGTGCCCGACCGCGGCGCATCCGGGGTCGGACCACCGGTACGATGTTGTGAACAAAACGGATGTTCATGTCGGGGCGAGAGGCGCAGGGCCGACCGCTATTCGTCCGTCGGGGCCATACCCTCGGGCTCGGGCAGCCGTGGGGCCAGGATCCACACGAGCTGCGCCGTCGTCGTCGCCCCGACCTTGGACCGGGCGTTCGCCAGACGGTGCTTCACGGTGGAGTGCGACAAGCCGAGTCGCTGCGCGGCCGCCCTCTCTGAGCCGGCGATCAGGACTGCTTTAAGCACCCCGACCTCGCGGTCTGTGGCGCGTGCGGCGGGGCAGCGAGATGGCCAGCGCCTCATGCGCTGCGGGCCAGCTCGAGGGGCGCCGGCGGCTCGGCGAGCCGCAGCGTGATCGGAAGGTCGTTGGTGTCGGGGCTATCCCTCTCGCCCCGACCATTTACGAGTGTTCGAACTTCCGCCGGAAATGCCGCCGCCAGACCGTGTCTGACAGCGTGGGCGCTCAGTGGACCGTCGCGTGCTAACACCGGCTTTCGCTCTGAGTGCAGAGGCCGTCCAAAGTTTCAGTCTGATCGCCGGCGACCTGGGGAGAAGCCTTGAGCGACCGCTGTTCGGGCGCCCGACGAGGTTTGCCCGAAGCTGGTGAGGCTCCTGTTCGAGCGGACCGGCCTTTGAGCGACTGGCGTGCGTTCGACGTCGGGCGGGATCGTCTCCTTGCTCCGGTCAGAGCAGGTGGCTACGCTGCACGCCTGACGCACCGGGAGCTCGAATGAACGCGCAGCTGGTGATGAACGCGGACGACATGGCCCGGGCCGTCACGCGTCTGGCCCGAGACGTCGTCGAGCGCGACAGCGAGACAGGCGGGCTTGCCCTCGTCGGCATCCAGCGGCGTGGCGCCGTTCTGGCGCACCGGCTGGCCGAAGCGATCGCTGATTCGGTCGGCTCGCGTGTGCCGGTCGGGGCGCTCGACATCTCGCTCTACCGCGACGACCTATCGGAGGTCGGGCCATACCCGATCGTGCGGCCCACCGTGCTGCCCTTCGACATGACCGGGCGCACGGTCGTCCTGGTCGACGACGTCCTGTTCACGGGCAGGACGATCCGCGCGGCGATGGACGCCCTGGTCGACTACGGACGTCCTGGCGCCGTCCGGCTCGCGGTCCTGGTCGACCGCGGACATCGAGAACTCCCGATACGCGCCGACCATGTTGGTCGAAATATGCCGACCGCCCGAGCCGAGCGGGTGGACGTCAACGTCGTCGAGATCGACGGCTGGGACGGTGTCGAGCTGGCCCTACCGTCTACGCCCGCGGCAGTCGCCGAAGCCGGAGCGCAACGGAGAGGCTGAGGCACCGCCCGGGGTCGTCGACGTACGGCCCGAGGATCTCCTCGATCCGAACGAGCCGGTTCTTCAGCGTGTTGTAGTGGAGGAACAGCTCGCGCGCCGCAAGCGCGGCGTTCCGGGTGGCTAGGAACGTGTCTAGCGTCTCGACGAGACTTGTCCCGTGCGACGCGTCGTAGACCTCCAGTCGGCCGAGCATCGAGATACAGAACGCCGCGACCTCGCTCTCCGGGAGGCGGGTGAGGATCCGATCCAGGCCCAGGCCGTCGAACACGGTCACGCCGCCCGGTCCTTGCCCCCAGCGTCCGACCTCCAGCGCTCGGCGTGCCTCCCCGAAGGAGCGGTGGAGGTCGAGAGGGTCGGGTGCCGCGCCACCGATCGCGACGCTGACAACGGCGCCGGGCAGGCGGCGTGCCGCCTCGGCCTGGAGGGCATCGCCGAGCTCGCGGAGCTCCGACACGGTCGCCGACGGCGCAGCGGTGGTGGGTCGTGCGGGCGCGGCCAGTCGGGTCGCCGGCATGGCCCCGCCTCTCGTCGCCGAGACGGACGCCGTCCTATGCGCAGCGCGTCCGCCTGATCCCGCCTCCTGGCCCATCGATACCAGCGCGCCGATCTCGCGGCTCCGCTCCCAGACGATCGCGCGCGGCCCGAGGCTCGCCCTTGCCGCCTCGGCCAGTCGATGACGGAGCGCCCCTTCCTCGGCCGTCCCAACGAGGTCGGCGAAGGGCGTGCCGGCGATCGACTCGATGTCGGCGAGGAGCACGGCCCGTGTCGTCGCCAGGTCCCAGGCGAAGGCCGCGGCCCGCTCCATCAGGACGCTCCGGTCGGATACGTGACCGGTGATCAGTTCCTCCAGGCAGACGGCCTGGAACCGACGGTCGGCCTCGGCCATGACGCGCGTCTGGACTTGGCGCAACGCGGCGACCGTCGCTGCGTACTCGATCGCCTCGAGCTGGTCCGCTCCCAGGGGATCTTCCCCCGGCCCAACGAGGATCGCGCCGTAGCGGTCAGACCCGACCTGGATCGCCTGCACGATGGCGGAGTCGGCCGACTCTGCGGCGGGAGCCCGTTCGGATGTTCGCCATTGAGCCACGCCGTGGCCGTCCAGGATGGCGATCGGGCGGTCGATCAACTCGGCCAACGCCTCGGCGATCTGGCGGAGACCACCACCAGACAGGACGATCGCCGTGAAACGGTCATGGATCTCCGCCGTGCGCTGGAGCCGCACTGCCTGACTGTTGAGGATGACCGTCAGGACGGACTGGATGATCTCGTTGAACGAGGCCTCCGGCGGCAGCTCGATGAGCGGGAAGTCGTGCCGGTCGGCCGCCTCGATCATCGAGGCTGGGATCTCCTCGATGTAGCGAGCTGGCTTGACGGCGATCCCGGCCAGACCCCGACTGGCCAGGCGGGGGACGAGGGCGTCGAGCGCCACGCGATCGTCACGCAATGGATATGCGGTCGTCAGCAGTAGTTCATCGGCCTTTACCCAGTCAAGGATGTCGGGGACTTCCATGACATTGACGGCGCGGACCACTCGCTGGAGGCCGCCGCGTCCGCCGACGACGCGCGCGCCTGCCAGGGCCGGGAGGCGAAGTACCTCGGTCAGCGCGACGGCGTCGATCACAGCCCTATGGATACCCGACAGTCAATCACCATGTCAATGTCGATATCGGACAGTGACAGAGGTAGAACTGCGTCTCACCATGGCCTACGATGATCCATGCGTCCGATCGGGTCCATGTTCTCGCCACGCGCATGAGCGAACGCCGCCCCAGACTGGCTGCGGACCGGAGTCGCCCGTCGGCCCTAGTCCATAGCTGCTTTCGATCCGCGCTCAACATCGCGACGCCGGACGGGTTGCTGACGATCGGGTCCGAGGCGCTCGGCGGGCTCCCGAACGGCATCGTGGCGGACCTGGGACCGGACCTCCGGGCGCTTGGAGTCAAGGTCGGGATGACCGTAGATGGGGATGCAGTGCGACTCAGTATCCCGGAGGTCGGCCTTCGGCTGGACCTCGCGGGGGCGACGACATGGTCGCCATGCATCTACCCGCCGGACGACGGGGCCACCCGCGCCGGAGCCCGCTGGCGACAACGGAGCGCGGCGACGCGAGCCCTCGCGCTCGAATGCGCGGCCGACGGCGGCCTTGCAGGGTTGTTGGAGGCAAGCCGAGCGGTCGGTCGCCCGGCATCCCTCGACGTGACCGAGTCGGCCCGTCCGATCCTGAAGGCCCTGGCCGGAGCCTTGGCCGACGGTGACCGACCGACCGCCGCCCGATGGGCGCGTGGATTGATCGGCCTCGGGCCTGGCCTGACGCCCTCCGGTGACGACGTCCTAGTGGGGATCGAAGCCGCGCTCCACGCTCTCGGCCGGCCGAGCGCCGGCTTCCTCGGCCGGGCGCTGGGCGACGTCGACGACCGGACGACCACGGTCGCGGCGACCCTCCTCCGGCACGCCGCGCGAGGCGAGTTCGCGGAGCGGCTCCACGTCCTGCTCGTCGCGCTACTGTCAACTGACGATACCGGGATCCCGGGTGCCATCGAGCGAGCGGTCGCCTGGGGCGCGACCTCGGGGACCGATTGCCTCGTGGGGGTCCTGTGGGGCTTGGACGTGGCGACAGCGCACGACCGGTGGCTTGCCTGATGACCACCGTCTACGCCAGGGTCTTCGCAAACAGCTACCGCGACTCCGTAGAACTCATGCAGATCGCCGCCGACCTCGAGGCGCTCGATGGGATCGTGCGCGCCGGCCTCGTCATGGCGACCCCGGCCAACCGCGAGGTGCTCGCCGCGGCGGGCCTTCTGTCCGAGGCGGCCGCCGTCGCCGGGCCGAACGACCTCGTGGTCGCCGTCGCGGCGGACGCCCCGCTCGTCGCGGCGCAAGCTCTCGAGCTCGCGGCGGCACGCCTGTCGGGATCTGGCGCGGCCGGTTCGGGTGAGTCGACGCGGACCGACGCGCGGACGATCGCGGAGGCGCAGACCGAGCTCGGAGAAGCAAATCTCGCCCTCATCTCCACTCCCGGGACCTACGCTACCGCCGAGGCATTGAAGGCGCTCAAGCGAGGACTGAACGTCTTCCTGTTCAGTGACAATGTGCCGATCGAGGACGAGATCGAGCTGAAGTCGATCGCGCGCCGCAAGGGCCTCCTGGTCATGGGGCCCGACTGCGGGACGGCGATCCTCGACGGGATCCCGCTCGGCTTCGCCAACGTCGTCCGGCGCGGCTCCATCGGCCTTATCGGGGCATCGGGAACGGGGCTGCAGCAGGTCAGCTGCCTCATTGACCGGTTCGGTGCCGGGATCTCCCAGGCGATCGGCGTCGGCGGTCGCGATCTCGACGAACGCGTCGGCGGGACGATGATGCTGGCCGGCCTCGAGCGCCTCGCCGCCGACCCTGGAACGGCCGTCGTGGTCCTGATCTCGAAGCCGCCGGCCGCCTCGGTCGGCGCCCGAGTGCTGGCTGCCGCTGGGCAGGTCGACAAGCCCGTGGTCGTCAACTTCCTCGGCGGCGACCCGGCCGCGATCCGGGAGGCAGGGGCGATCCCGGCCGAGACGTTCGAGGCGGCGGCCGAGATCGCGAGCGCGATCGCCCTGGGCTGGCCTGTGGCGACTGACGGGGCCGTCGTCGCCGCGTCCGATCAGGGTCACGGCGACGACGCCTGGCCTCGGGCGGCACGCGAGGCATCGGCCGGCATGCGTGACGGGCAATGGCGGATCCGAGGTCTGTTCAGCGGCGGGTCGCTGGGGGGTGAAGCGAAGTTGATCCTGCAGGCGGCGCTCGGGACCGAGCGGGCCAAGGCCCACGAGATCCTGGATCTCGGCGACGATGAGTACACGGTCGGCCGCCCCCACCCGATGATCGACCCGCGCCTCCGCAACGAGCATCTCGTAGCAGCCGGCGCCGATCCGACCACGGCGGTCATCCTGCTCGATGTCGTGCTCGGCTACGGCGCGCATGCCGACCCGGCCGGGGCACTGGTCGGGGCGATCGAGGCCGCTCGGGATTCCGCCCGTGGCGACGGGCGCGAGATCTGCATCGTCGCTTCCGTGTGTGGGACGCCCGGCGATCCACAGGGACTGGCCGCCCAGGAGGCGCGGCTCGCCGGATCGGGTGTCATCGTCGCACGGAGCAATGCCCTGGCCGCTCGGATCGCAGCCCGGATCGCGGACGCGGCGGCCGTCCCAGCGGGAGGCGGCGAATGAGCGCGCCGACTTCGTCACTTCTGTTTCCGGACGGCGTCCGTGCAGTGAACGTCGGGCTGGAGATGTTTGCCCTGCCGCTGGCCGACAGCGGCGCGACCGTCGCGCGGCTCGATTGGCGCCCTCCCGCTGAAGGCGACAGGTCGCTGGGCCTCCTTCTGGCCCGGCTCGAGGATGACCCGGACGATCCGCTCGGTCGGCTGATCGCCGCGGCGAACGCGACGGCGATCGAGCGGCTGCTGGCCGCCCAGCCGATGCTCGTTGACGTACAGCCCGCCCGCGACGCCCTGGGTATCGGCGACCGCCAGCTCCTTCATTCCGGACCACCGATCGCCTGGGATCGGATGTGCGGGCCGGTCCAGGGCGCCGTCATCGGGGGGATCCTGTTCGAGGGCTGGGCAGCGACGCCGGACGATGCGGTCACCCTCGCAGCCTCCGGCCGGATCAACCTGTCGCCCTGTCATCACCACGCAGCGGTCGGGCCGATGGCTGGCGTGATCAGCCCGTCGATGCCCGTCGTCGTGGTGGAGAATGCCGCGGCCGGGACCCGGGCGTACGCGACGCTCAACGAGGGCCTCGGCAGGGTTCTCCGGTTCGGCGCCTATGACGCATCGGTCCTCGAGCGCCTGCGGTGGTTCGCCGACGTCCTCGGTCCGACGCTCTCGGCCACTCTCCGGGTGGGCGGTCCGATCGACCTCCGGAGCCTCACCGGCCAGGCCCTCCAGATGGGCGACGAGGGCCACAACCGGAACGTCGCGGCCACATCGCTGTTCACCCGCTCGATCGCTCCAGCCCTGGTCCGCACGGCCGACTCGGCCAGTGCCGCGGCCGTCCTTGACTTCCTGCGTGGCAACGACCACTTCTTCCTCAACCTTTCGATGGCCGCGTGCAAGTCCGCTCTCGACGCCGCGCACGGGATCCCCGGTTCGACAGTCGTAACCGCGATGGCCCGAAACGGCGTGGATTTCGGGGTTCGGATGTCGGGCACGGGCGACACCTGGTTCACCGAACCGGTCGGCGTTCCCGATGGTCTCTACTTCCCTGGCTACGGCCCCGACGATGCCAACCCCGATCTCGGTGACAGCGCGATCACCGAGACGTTCGGGATCGGTGGCTTCGCGATGGCGGCTGCCCCGGCGATCGTCCGGTTCGTGGGCGGCAGTCCGGCAGATGCCCTCGAGTTCACTCGCCTGATGGGCCGGATCACGCTCGCTCGCAACCCGTCGTACGCTCTGCCGCCGCTCGGCTTCATCGGGACGCCGACCGGCATCGATGCCCGCCGAGTCGTCGATACGGGCATCGCGCCGGTGATCAATACCGGGATCGCCCACCGCCAGGCCGGGATCGGCCAGATCGGGGCCGGGATCGCCCGGGCTCCCCTGGCCTGCTTCGGTGCAGCCCTCGTCGGGCTCGCCGGGGCGCTCGGAATCCCCGACCGTCCAACCATGGTCGCCGGATGATCGATCGACGAGCGGTCGTCGCGATCGGCGGCAACGCGCTCATCCTCGACGGCCAGCGGGGCACGATCGCCGAGCAGTACGAGAACGCCCGCGAGACGGCACGCCACATCGCCTCGCTGGTGGCGAGTGGCTGGGGCGTCGTCGTCACCCATGGCAATGGCCCCCAGGTCGGGTTCATCCTCCTTCGGTCCGAGCTGGTCCCGCCCGACGCGCCCGTCCCGAAGCTCAGCCTCGAGATGTCGGTGGCCGACTCGCAGGGCGGGATCGGTCACATCCTCAGCCAGGCGCTGATGACCGAACTGGCAGGTCGTGGCCTGCCAGATCGTGTCGTGTGCGTCCTCACCCACGTCGTCGTGGACGCCGCTGACCCGGCGTTCAGCCTCCCGACGAAGCCGATCGGCCCGTTCTACACGAAGGACGAGGCGGACGACCGGGCAGCCCGGAATGGTTGGACGATGATCGAGGATTCAGGGCGAGGGTATCGCCGGGTCGTCGCCTCACCGATCCCGATCCGGATCGTCGAGAACGCGCAGATCCGGACGCTTGTCGACGCGGGTTTCGTCGTCATCGCGGTCGGCGGTGGAGGGATCGCCGTGGTCGAGACCGCCCCGGGCCAGTACCGGGGGGCGGAGGCGGTGGTCGACAAGGACCGCGCCTCGGCACTACTCGCCGCGAGTCTTGCTATCCCGCTCCTCATCCTGTCGACCGGGGTAGACCGAGTCGCCGTCCATTTCCGCCAGCCCGACGAACGCTGGCTCGATCGGATCGTCGTTTCCGAAGCCAGGCGGTATCTGGAGGAGGGCGAGTTTCCCAAGGGTTCCATGGGGCCGAAGATCGAGGCGGCGATCAGTTTCCTCGAGCACGGAGGACGGGAGGTCCTCATCACCACCCCGCCGGCGCTCGAACGCGCCATCGCCGGGGAGACCGGGACGCGGGTCGTACCCGACGCATCCGCGAGTCACTCGACGGCAACTTGAGGAGGACGCCATGATGCTCTCTGCCAACGCGGAACCGTACGGATTCGAGTTCGATCCGACGACGACCGCCCTGGTCATGATCGACTTCCAGCGCGACTTCGTGTATCCAGGCGGATTCGGCGAATCACTCGGAAACGACACCTCGTTCCTGCTCAAGGCGCTCCCACCTGCCGAGCGCGTCCTGAAAGCGTGCCGGGCGGCCGGCATCTACGTCGTCCACACTCGCGAGGGCCACCGCGCTGATCTGTCGGATCTCCCGCGCGCCAAGTACGAGCGCGGCAACCCGACGATCCATATCGGCGATGAAGGGCCAATGGGCCGCCTGCTGGTGCGCGGATCCTACGGCCACGACATCGTCGAGGAGGTCTACCCCATCGCGGGCGAGCCGGTCGTCGACAAGCCGGGGAAGGGCGCCTTCTACGCCACCGATATGCACGCCATCCTGCAGACCCGGGGCATCGAGAAGCTCGTCGTCTGCGGCGTCACGACGGAGGTCTGTGTGCAAACCAGCGTGCGCGAGGCGAACGACCGGGGCTACGACGCCCTTGTGCTCGCCGACTGCACGGGCTCGTATTTCCCCGAATTCCAGACGTCCGCCCTGGCCATGATCAAGGCGCAGGGCGGGATCTTCGGGTTTGTGAGCGACTCAAGCCGTTTCCTCGACGCCCTTCGCCAGCAGTTTCCGGACGTGGTCGCCGCGGCCGACGCGGCTGCGACGCCGGCCTGATGCCTATCGACTGATTCGCTCAGGGGGACGATGAGGGAGGGTTGGCGGGGCCAGCGGCGGCTCCGCAGGAGAGGGAGAAGTCATCACCATGACTACGACGACAAGTCCATCCAGACCGAAGCTGTGGGTTCCGGGCGACTGGAATGCGTTCTTCGGTCTCGGAACGAATGTTCTGCTCAATGTGCTGGTCCTGTCCGGCCTCGCGTTGTTCGTGGTGCAGATCCCGGCAGAAAACGTCTACGGCCGCATCCTGCCGGCGCTCGCGATCGCGTTGCCGCTCGGCAACCTGTTCTACGCCTACCTTGCCTACCAGCTGGCGCGCAAGGAAGGACGCTCGGATGTCGCGGCGATGCCGTACGGACCGAGCGTCCCCCACTATTTCTTCGTTACGTTCGTGATCATGCTGCCGGTCTTCCTCAAGACGAAGGACCCCATCGAGGCGTGGCAGGCGGGGCTGCTGTGGGCCCTGTTCATCGGCCTGATCGTCATCCTGGGTGCGTTCATCGGCCCGACGATCCGGCGCTTCACGCCGCGCGCCGCGATGCTCGGCACCCTCGCCGGCATCTCGATCGCGTTCATCTCGATGCGACCCGCCTTCCAGATGATGGAGGCGCCCTGGATCGCGTTCGCGACGTTCGCGATCATCCTGCTGTCCTGGACGGCGGGCGTCAGGCTGCCATTCGGGATCCCGGGCGGCCTGGCGGCCGTCATCGTCGGTACAGCGATCGGCTGGCTGTCGTACGTCGTCTTCGGATGGCAGGGCCTGAGCTCGACGGCGGTGAGCGATTCGTTCGCCCAGTTCGGCCTGCACCTGCCGAGCTTCGGGGCGGATTTTCTGTCGAAATTGTCCGACGTCTTTCCACTGCTCGCGACCGCGATACCGCTCGGGATCTACAACTTCACCGAGGGGATGAACAACGTCGAGAGCGCGGCCGCAGCCGGCGACAGCTATAACCTCCGCTACATCCTGCTGGCCGACGGAATAGGCGCCGTCATCGGCTCGTTCCTCGGGAGCCCGTTCCCGCCAGCCGTCTATATCGGCCATCCTGGCTGGAAGGCCGTCGGCGGCCGGATCGGCTACTCGCTCGCCACGGGTATCGTCATCTCCCTGATCTGCCTGCTCGGCCTCGTCGGGCTGTTCCTGGCGATCATCCCGATCCAGGCGCTCGTGCCTATCCTGCTGTTCATCGGTCTGGTGATCGGTGCTCAGGCGTTTCAGACGACCCCGGCAAGGCATGCGCCGGCGGTCATCCTGGCGCTCCTGCCGACCATCGCGTCGTGGGCCCAGGGTCAGATCGACAACTCGCTCGCCACCGCGGGCACGAACGCGGCCACGGTCGGGTTCGACAAGCTCGCGGGCAACGGCGTCATCTACGACGGGATGGCGATCCTCGGCGCAGGCGCGGTCCTGGCCGGCCTGCTCCTCGGCGCCATCGCCGTGTTCGTGATCGACAAGCAGTACAGCCGGGCGATCGTCTTCGCCCTGATCGCGGCCGCCTTGTCCGTCATCGGCCTGATCCACGATCCTTTGGGCCTGATCTGGGACCCGTCAACGGGCGTGGTCCGGGCACCGAACACGGTCTGGATCGGTTACGTCTTCGGCGCGATCGTCATCGCCGTCGTAGCCTGGCGTGAGGGCGCCCTGTCATCGGCGTCCATGCGAGAGGCGATGACGACGGCTCCGGAGGCGGAGGTCGAGATGGCCTGAACCCGCATCGTGCTGGGCCTCGGAAGTTGGATTCCGAATCCATGCATTCCGAGGTGCGGGCGCAGGCGAGCGTCCGCACCTCGGCGTTCGCACGCACCTGGAGGGATCTGTGTCCACGCTGCTCTTCGTCAACGGCACGCTGATGCGCGGCTTGAAGCTCGAGGCGAACCTCGAAGGGGCGACCTTCCTCGGCGCCTTCCGGACCGTGCCGCGGTATCGGCTTCATTCGATAGGCGACGTCCACCCCGGCATGTATGAGGTGGATGAAGACGGGATCTCCGTGCCCGGCGAGCTGTACGAGCTGCCCGATGAGGTCTGGTCGCGGGTCGAGGCCGGCGAGCCGCCTGGACTCTACCGTGGGCCGATCACGCTTGAGGACGGCCGGGTCGTGCCCGGGATCCTCTTCCCGCGAGAGATGGCCCAGGGGATCCACCCGGATATCAGCATGTTTGGCGGATGGCGCGAGTACTGGGCGACGCGCGAAGCCGGACCTGGCTCGGCCGGCTCCCGCTGACGCTCCAACCCCGACCGGACGATCGCCGCGTTTCTTGGCGTCGGGCTCAGATCCCGGCGTAAGCCTCCTCGCCGTGGAGGCTGGAGTCGAGCCCAGCCTCCTCCGTCTCCCTGCTCACGCGGACGGTCACCACCCGATCGATCAGCCAGAGCATCCCGTAGGTGAACGCGAACGCCCAGACCGAAGCGAGCACCACGGCGCCGACCTCGACGAAGAAGAACGACGGGTTTCCTGCCAGCAGCCCGTCATTCCCAGCCGGGTTCCAGGCCTTGCTGGCGAAGACGCCCAGCAGGACGATCCCGAGCGACCCACCCACCCCATGGACGCCCCACACGTCGAGCGCATCATCAAGTTGGAGCCGGTTCTTCAGGGCGACCGCGGCGTAGCAGATGCCACCGGCCGCGCATCCGATGATGATCGCGGTAACCGGAGAGACGTAGCCCGCTGCGGGCGTGATCGTGGCGAGGCCGGCTACGGCCCCTGTTAGGAGCCCGATGAACTTCGGCTTGCGGGCCTGCCGCCAGTCGATCGCCAGCCAGACGATCGCGGCGAACGACGCCGCGATATCGGTGTTCAGGAATGCCACCGCGGTCACCGCATCCACCCTGAGCTCGCTCCCGGCGTTGAAGCCATACCAGCCGAACCACAGGAGGCCGGTGCCAAGGGCAACAAGCGGGATGCTATGCGCCCTGCTGTCGATCGAGCGTCGGCGGCCGACGTAGACGACCGATGCGAGCGCAGCCATCCCGGCGATGGCATGGACGACGATGCCGCCGGCGAAGTCGAGGACGCCGAGCTTCCCGAGGAAGCCGCCGCCCCAGATCATATGGACGAACGGGAAGTAGACGAGCAGGAGCCAGGCGGTCAGGAAGAGCATGTAGGCCTTGAACGTGACCCGGTTGGCGAATGCCCCGGTGATCAGGGCCGGGGTGATGATCGCGAACATCATCTGGTAGGCGACGAACACGATCATCGGGATCGTGTCATTGGGGGAGGGCGTGTCGAGGGTGATTCCCTGTAAGAACGCCCAGTCGAGGTTCCCGATCACGCCGCCGCTCCCGCCAGAGAAGCACAGCGAGAAGCCGACGGTCACCCACAGGATGGTCGTCCAGCCCATCGACACGAAGCTCTGGATCATGATCGACAGCACGTTCTTGCGGCTCACGAGCCCGCCGTAGAAGAACGCCAGGCCGGGTGTCATGAGCATCACCAGGCTGCTGCACAGCAGCATGAACCCTGTGTTGCCGGTGTCGAGGTTGGGCATCGTCGGTCTCCAGTCGGTGGGTGATCGGCCCCATGCTAAGCACCAGGATCGACTCCGTCAGTGTCGGTAACGGACAGTCTCCGACCCTCGGTTGTGGCCGAAATCGCCAGCCTGTCGGACTCTCGCCGCCCTCCGATCGCGGGTACACTGCCACCGAGTGCGGAGCCTGGAGGCGGTCCCGACGTGCAGCTCACACCCCGTGAGTCCGAAAAGCTCCTGATCTTCGTGGCGGCGGACGTCGCTCGTCGCCGGCGAGGAGCCGAGGACCCCGATGGCCGAACTCGGCTGGAGGTCCGTCGGCGTCCTCGAGCTCACCGCACTGCCCAGCATCGATCGAGCGACGTGGCGGGCCGCGGTCGAGAGCGCCGACGTCCTGCTGGTGAACGGCGACGACGCCATCTACCTGGACAGGTGGCTGCGTGAGTCAGGGCTGGCGGAGCTCGTCCCGTCGCTGCAGGCGGTCTGGGTGGGGCTCAGCGCCGGGAGCCTCGTGATGGGGCCCCGGATCGCCGAGCCCCTCGCCGCATGGACGTCGCCCGTCGGCGGCGAGGGGCTCGGCATCGTCGACTTTGAGATCTTCCCGCACCTCGACAATCCGGAGCTGCCGGAGAACACGATGGCCGACGCCGAGCGATGGGCGTCCGGCCTGACCGGGGCCGGCTACGCGATCGATGACCAGACCGCCATCACGGTGCTCGACGGCATCGTGGCGGTCGTCTCCGAAGGACATTGGCGGCTGTTCGCTGCAACGCGTGCCTGATCCCCGCGCTACTGACGAGACGCGTATCGATCGCTGGCTGTGCGCGGTGCGCCTCGTGAAGACCCGCCCGCTCGCGACGCGGTTGTGCGAAGGCGGACACGTACTCGTGAACGGATCGCCGGCAAAGCCGTCGACGAAGACTCACGCAGGCGATCGGGTGGAGGCCTTCATTGCGGATCGCAAGCGCGTGGTCGAGGTCGTGCGGCCCATCGAGTCGCGTGTCGGAGCCCCCGTCGCCGCGACCTGCTACGTGGACCACAGCCCGCCGGTCGTGACGGAGGCCGGGCCTGAGATCATGGTCATACGCGGAGAGGGCCGGCCCGGCAAGCGCCGTCGGCGCGAGCTCGAGCGCCTGCGCCGGACTGCCGACGCCTGAGCGCCGCTACTCGATCGGGCGGTCTGATGAGTCGGAAGGATCGGGTCGGACGTCGTCGCCATGGATCTCGCCACGCCAGCCATCACCGTTGCCGTGGCGTTCGACACGCTCCTTGAAGCGCTCCAGGTCGCCGTGGACACGTCGGCGCAGGAAACCGAGTGCGTCGCCTGCCGTTTCCACGATCCCGTCGGGCTCCACATCCATCCGTAGCGTGACCTGCGTCTGGCTGGGACCGACCGATTCGAACAGGACGGCGCCGGCGTTCTCGGCGCCCTCCGTGCTCTTCCAGGCGATCCTCGTGTCCGGCGTCTGGTCGACGATCTCCGCGTCCCACTGCTCTTGCTTGCCCGCCACAGTGGCCGTCCAGCGCAGCGTTCGATCATCCAACTGCTCGACACGGTCGACGCCGTCCATGAACGTCGGGAACTCCTCGAACTGCGTCCACTGGTCGTATGCCGTCCGGACGGGAACATCGACGGTTACCGATTCTTCGAACTGGGACATCGTGGTCTCCTTGCGCTAGAGGGGGAGGTGTAGCTCTGTCTCGCGGGATCAGGGCTCAAGGGTTGCCGCTGAACGTGTCGCAGCTATCCGGTGACCCCGTCTGGTAGCCGGCCGTGAACCACTTCTGGCGCTGGGCGGACGAGCCGTGCGTCCAGGTCTCTGGGTTGACCTGGCCTTGCGTCTCCTGCTGGATCCGGTCGTCGCCGACGGCCGACGCCGCATCGAGGGCGTCGGCGATCTCCACGTCCGTGAGCGCCACGAGGTATCCCGTCGCGGCCGCGTGGTTCGCCCAGACGCCCGCGTAGCAGTCGGCCTGGAGCTCGGTTCGGACCGACTGGCCGGCCTGCCCTTCCTGGCCGGTCCCGCCCGATAGCGTCCCGACAAGATCCTGAACGTGATGCCCATACTCGTGGGCGAGGATATAGGCCTGCGCGAACGGGCCGCCCTGGGCGCCGAACGTCGAGCGCAGCTCGTCAAAGAACCCGAGATCGATGTAGACGTAGCTGTCGCCCGGGCAATAGAACGGACCACTGGCCGACGACGCCGTGCCGCAGCCGGTGCTGATCTGCTCAGTGAAGAAGCGAGTCCTGGCCCCGACGTAGGGCTGGCCCGAGGCGGCGAACTCGTCGGTCCAGTAGGCCTGGATGCTATTGATATAGCCGACGATCCGACAGTTCTCTCGGGCGTTCGCGTCAGCCCCCGTCTTGCACTCGCTGGCCAAGGCGCTGCTCGCCGGCCCGGGTTCGCCGACGCCGCCGCCGACCGTCTGGTCGACGAGGCTACCGAGTGTTCCGCCGGTCGTCGGGCTGCCACCCAGGAGAACCCAGACGAGGGTCACGATGATCGCGATCCCCCCTCCGCCTGCGGCCAGGCCGCCCTTCCCGATCCGCGACCCCCGGACATCCTCGACCTGCGATGGATCGAGCTTGGCGCCCGTGTTGAACGTCATTTTTAAACGAGCCTCCTCGGGCGGGGCACGTTGCCTCGCCCTAACGATGATTCAGCGCGACAGACGTACGCCGGCGACTTGACCGTCTGCCGCCGAGTCAGACCGCAACCCTGGGGCTCCCAGCTTCGTGACGCGACCAGGAACTTGGAGACCCCGTCAATCTTCACCCGCTTGGGACCCCCGTGGGTCTCGCCGCGAAGCACGTCCGCCGAGCCGCGCGGGGGACCGGGGCGATCGGCGGTATCCAATCTCAGGCCTGTTGACTGTGCTGCTCCTCATCGAACGTCACTGCCTGGCCCGATTTGGCCACCGTCTCAGCGACTGACAGGCCATTCTCTTCGGCGGCTCGCTTGATGTCTTCGTAGGTGATGTTGGCCTCGCCCATCTCCTTGTCAGGCTCGCCGCAGGCACAGGTCAGACACACATCTCTCTCCTCCTGGTGGCGGGTGGTTGACGCCGACGACGCTATCGAACTGGGAGGTCCTCTCGCCTCTCGCTGGACCGGCGGGATGTTACAGGCAAGCGACAGCGCACCGGCTACTGCACCCAGCCTGCGGCGACATCCCACCGGCCGAGTTCGAGCAGGCCTACCCTGGTATGAGTACTCGCCCGAGATCGACCGCTTCACGTCGGACATGTACGCAGCCAAGCTCGTGCGATCGATCGACTGGATGCGCTGGGCGGGAACGCCAGAGGCACAGCGCCCGATCTCCGACCCGTCATTGATCGCCGAGGCGACGCACGACGACCTGATCTGCTTGTTGACAACGATCATCCGGGGCGAGCGATTCAGCGACGGCGAGATCGCCGGCGCCTACGAGCGCGGGACTCCCAGGATATCGATGCGGCTAACTTCACGAACAGCGCACGCGCGAGGAGCGGGCGACCAGTGCCGCTCGGACGACGGTGCCCCGACGAGTACAGCCCCCTAGCCATGCTCGGTGTCCGGCCTTATGCCTGACTCATGAAGGCGATAGTCAAGCATCGAAGACGCGGCTACACGCGGGTCAGCGCCAAGCACCAGGTGACGCTCCCGGTGGATGCCCTGGAGCTGGCAGGCATCCGCACGGGTGATACGTTGCGCGCCGAGGTCCGCGGCCCGCGCGAGGTTCTGCTTGTGCGCGAGATGGATCCCCTGACCCAGTTCGCTGGCGCCCTGACCGGCGTTTACGGGGCGGGTGAGCAGGACGAGCTTCGCGACGAATGGGACTGACCGTCCTCAACGCCGGCGTCGTGATCGCGGTCCTCGATGCTGGCGACGCGCACCACGCGGCCGCGGTGTCAGCGCTGACGGAAGCGCGCGATCAGGGCGACGAACTCGTCATCCCGGTCTCAGCCTACGCAGAGTGCCTTGTCTCCCCGAGCCGGAGCGGGCCTGCGGCCGTCGCCACGGTGGACCGGTTCATCGATGCCCTGCCCGCCAGGGTAGAGCCTGCGACTCGCGCCATTGGTGCGGCGGCCGCGTCGCTCCGGGCCGCGCACGGGCCGTAGTTGCGTCTGCCGGACGCCCTGGTCGTCGCAACTGCAATGGTGGTCGACGCAGATCACATCATCACGACCGACTGTGCCGTCGTCGCAGCGCCGACTTTGGACCGGGCGTTCGCGAGGTGGTGCTTGACGGTCGAGTGCGAGAGGCCGTGGCGGTGGGCGGCAGCCTTCTCCGACCCAGCGACCACGACCGCTGCAACCACGCCGACCTCACGCTCGGTCGCGCGTTCGGCAGGGCGGCGGGGCCGTCGCGTCATGCGCTCCGGACCAGCTCGAACGGCTCCGGCGGTTCGGCCAGACGTATCGTGATCGGAGGGTCGTTCGTGGCGGAGCTATCCCTCTCGCCCCGACCAGATCCTCAACGGGCATCGTTTCGTTGTCAGATTCCGCCCCTTCACGCTCGCGCCGCGACCCGATGTTGCACCGACACGCCGAACTGTCTCGAATCGTGTGGCAGAGCGGCATTCGCCAGCGTGCAGAAGTGGTACTAACCAGCGCGTAAGAGTGGTAGTCCACGTCCATGGGCTACCTTCCCAGGTTCGTCGACGGGCAGATCGACGCTCTGCTGGCAGAGCTTCCTGCCATCTTCGTCACGGGGCCTCGAGCGACCGGCAAGACGACCACGGCCGCCCGCCGCGCTGCCACCGTCGTGCGCCTTGATCGCGAGGCCGAAGCCGTAGCGTTCCGGGCCGATCCCGACGCCGCCCTACGCGGTCTTCGTGAGCCCGTCTTGCTCGACGAGTGGCAGGTCGTGCCGGGGGTGCTCGGAGCGGTGAAGCGGGCGGTGGATGCCGACCCGCGGCCTGGACGGTTCCTCGTCACGGGGTCCGTCCGCGGCGACCTTGACGGCGACCTGTGGCCGGGGACGGGCCGGCTCACGCGGGTGCCGATGTACGGCATGACCGTCCGTGAGCAGGCGGCCGCGGACTTCGGACCGCCCTTCCTCGGACAGGGTGGCGGCCGGGGCGGACCTTGTCCCAGCCTCGGGGACCCCGGACCTGCGCGGCTACGTGGAGCTCGCCTTGCGCGGCGGGTTTCCGGAGCCCGCCCTGCGCTTGGGCGACAGAGGCCGGCGCGCCTGGCTCGAGAGCTACGTCGACCACCTGCTCACGCGTGACGCGGCGCAGGTCGACGGCGGTCGGGACCCTGCCCGCCTGCGCCGCTATCTCGAGGCTTACGCGCTCAACACGGCCGGGATCGTGGACGAGCGGACGCTGTTCGACGCGGCCGGGATCAACCGCAGGACGGCGTATGCGTACGAGCGCCTGCTCACGAATCTGCTCGTGGTCGAGGCACTGCCGGCGTGGACGTCCAACCGGCTCAAGCGCCTGGTACTCATGCCCAAGCGCCATCTCGTCGAGCCGGCACTCGCTGGTGCCGTCCTGGGTCTCGACGCCAACCTCGTGCTTCGGAGCGGCGACCTCATCGGGCGCCTTCTCGAATCCTTCGTCGTCGCCCAGCTCCGGGCCGAGCTCGGAGTGTCGGCTGCCAGGCCGCGCCTGTACCACCTGCGCCAGCAGCAGGGCCGAACCGAGGTCGATCTGCTCGCTGAGCTGGCTGGCGGCCGCCTGATCGCATTCGAAGTGAAGGCCGACGCCGCTCCCTCGGCCGATGCCGCCCGCCACCTCGCAACGGTGCGGGACCAGTATCCCGAGACGTTCGTCGCGGGCATCGTGCTCCACACGGGTCCCCGTACGTACCGGCTCGGTGACAGGCTCCTCGCTGCCCCGATCTCGGCGCTCTGGAGCTGAAAGGGCCGTACGCGGCCGTCGCGGCGTCGAGGTCCATCAGCCGCGAGCCGGCGAGGGCGAGCGCCGTGCGCCGCTCTGGATCGACCTCAGCTCCACGCCAGGTCCAGAGGTCGATCAGGAGCGCGCCGTCCGGAGCCGAGTGCCCCGCTACGCTGTGACCGCCGCCACGGATGCCGATGCCGACGTCGGCATCCGCCGCCCACCGGACGGCCGCGACGATGTCTTCTGTGTCCTCGGGCTGGAGGATGGCGAGGGGACGTCCGCTGGCCATCGCGTTGAAGGTTCGCCGAGAGGCGTCGTACGCGGCGTGTTCGGGAGTCAGCAGCCGTCCGCGTGTCCGCGCCCGGAGTTCCGACACACCTGACCGCACTCTCGCCACCTCGTAATCTGCCCTACGCCTTGTCCGCCGATGTGGGCCGGATTGTGACCGCGGCCGCCGCGCTGGTCAACGGGTTCGGCTCCACGTCAGGCGGCTCGAAGCGCAGGAGCCCTTCTACGCCTTCGACCTACGCCTTCGATCACGGAAGTCTGGTACCCGCGTGCCCGACACCTGTCGGGAGCGCCACTACAACCTTGTCCGGCAGCGCGAGTGCCAGGCCGTGGGCGTACGCCGACGGCGTCAGCCTGATCGACACGATCGTCCTCCCTGTGACCACGATCCGTTCATAGATGGCGTGGAGCACCTCCGCCTTCGCCTCGGGGACGTCGGCCTCGTTCCATGTCCACCAGCAATCGGTGCAGCCACGCATCCAGCCGATCAACGTCGCGCAGGCCTGGCAGGTCTCGCTACGCCTTGATCAGGGTCTCCTGCACCGCATCCTCCGCGAGGTGAACTTCGCGAAGGATCAGGCGGGCGACGGCGTGCAGCCGATCCACGCGAGCGGTGACCAGTGCCACAAACGCGCGGTGATCGCCAAGTTGGGCCGCCTCGACCAGGGCTCGCGTCACCCGTCTACCCCTCTGCGCGCGGACCGACCTGGCCTCGTCTGGCATCGATGACGGAAGATACCGATCGCCAGTTCAAGAATCGATGGCGACGCCAGCCCGGGCTATCGTGCGGAGGCGGCTACGGCTGGATGTTGTGGTTCAGCCGAAAGATGTTGTCTGGATCCCAGGCACGCTTCAGCGCGTGGAGACGGTCGGCCTTGGTCGGGCCGTAGATCGCGGCTGGACCGGTGACATCCGCCGGGACCTCGTTGACGTAGTGGCCCGCCACGGTGTCGGGCGCGAAGATCGCGCGGGCATCAAGACACCATTGGGCTGCGTCAGCATCGCGGGTGGGGTCGGTCCAGATCTCCTCGGCGAGGATGCGCAGCCGGGCGCCCCGGCCGGTGAACGCCATCGCGTCCTCTGGCAGGTCGGCGATGGCGCCACCCTGCGCCGTGAACGACACGCCGGCGTCGTCGACGCCGCGGGCGACGTGGTCGAGGACCCGGCTGATCGTGGAGGCGCGGACGTCGTCGGCGAAGCCGCCAGCGCACGCGAAACGCTGTCCCCACGCGTATGCATCGTCGTACAGCCCCTGGACCTTCAGGTACGACTGGCTGGCCACGCTCGCGACGACCGGCTCGGCAGCCTCGTCAAGACCGCGCAGCGCTGCGGTGGCGTCCGCCTCTGTGCCGATGTGGGTGAACGCGACGACCGCGATCGGGCCGCCCGCAATCTCGGCCGGATATTCCTCGTCCGGCCACGCCCGACCGATGACGAAGGTGAAGCTCATCTGCCGCGGGGCCGTTCCGAGGAGCTCGCGGAAGGCGCCCCAGGCCGCGAGCGTGTCTGCAGGCCGATAGATCCGCAGCCCGCGCGTCAGGTTCGGCCCGAACGGGTGGAGGCGGAACTCGAAGGCCGTCACGACGCCGAAGTTCGGGCCCGCGCCGCGCATCCCCCAAAAGAGCTCCGGCTCCTCGATCTCGCTGGCGCGGACATGGCGGCCGTCGGCGCTGACAAGCTCGACGGCGGTGAGGTTGTCGACGGTGAACCCGAACGGCCGCTGGAGGCGGCCGACCCCGCCGCCGAGTGCCAGCCCGCCCACCCCGGTGTGCCCGACCGTGCCGACCGGACAGACAAGGCCGTGCTCCTGCGCGGCATGATCCAGCTCGCCGAGCTGGGCGCCGCCGTTGGCGCGGGCCGTCCGCGCCGCGCCATCAACGGTGACGCCGCGCATGCGCGACAGGTCGAGGACCACGCCGTCGTCGCACGTGGAGAAACCGTTGATGCTGTGGCCGCCACAGCGCACGGCGATCGCGAGATCCTGGTCGCGCGCGAAGCGGATAGCGGTCGCGACGTCCGCGACGTCGATCGGTCGAACCACGAGCGCCGGCCGGCGGTCGACCAGGGCGCACCAAACGCGCCGGGCGTCGTCGTACCCGCCGTCGGACGGAAGGACGATCTCGCCGCTGAAGGACGAGCGCAGTCGATCCAAGCTGGGCGCCGCAATCGCCATCGGGGCCTCCCTTCTGTCAATTCCCGAAAAGTCTGGCTGGGCTCCGCGCCTCGACGCGAGTCACCAGACCAAGGTCCATGTCCGTGCGACTAGCTCGCACTCCTTCATAGCCGAGCAGGATGGCGGCACCGCCCTTGAGGATGATGTTCTCCCGTAGCGGTGCGAGGCGGGGATCGTCGGCGATTTGGAAGAGGAGCATACGGGCGAAGTCAACCTTCGCCGTCTACGCCATTCGAGCGGACCGCTACTCGTCCGCCTGGGCCACGTCTCCAGGCTCTGGCAGTCGCGGGCCCAGGACCCACACGAGCTGGGCCGTCGTGTCGACGCCCACCTTGGACCGGGCATTCGCCAGGTGGTGCTTCACGGTCGAGTGCGAGAGGCCCGAGTCGGTGGGCCGCTGCCTTCGCCGACCCGGCGACCAGGACCGCCGCAACCACGCCGACCTCACGATCGGTGGCGCGCCCAGCGGGGCGGCGGGACGAGCGACGCGTCATGCGCTGCGAACCAGTCCGAGCGGCTCCCGCGTCTCGGCGAGGCGCATGGTGATCGGAAGGTCGTTGGACGGGCCACTATGCTTGGCGCCATGAGCGAGATCACCGTTCTGCCCGCGACGCACGATCGCTGGGACGACGTCGACGCGTGCCTCGGCGGCGACGGCGACCAGGGCTGCTGGTGCCAGTCCTGGCGCGGTGTGGAGGTGCCCGGCGAGCGGCGGAGGGACGCGTTGGTCCGCCAACTGTCGACGAGCGCGGTGCCGCCCGGGTATCTCGCCTACCTCGACGGCGAAGTTGCCGGCTGGGCGGGCGTGTCCGTGCGGACGTTGACGCCGCGGCTGGTGCGCTCGCGGACGATCCCGTGGATCGACGACCTGCCGGCATGGTCCATCGGCTGCTTCCGGGTCCGCGCCGGGCGCCGGCGCCGGGGCGTGGCCTCCGCGCTCCTGACTGGCGTGGTCGAGGCGGCACGGGCGGCCGGCGCACCCGCGGTGGAGGCCTACCCGATCGACCCGGGTAGCGGCCGCGTGGACGTGACCCAGGGGTACGTGGGGCTCGCTTCGATGTTCGATCGGGCGGGGTTCCGGCGGGTCATGGAGACCACCGCCCACAGCGCGGGCCTGACGCGAATCCTCGTGCGGCTGGACCTCCAGGCGTAGCCTTGGTTGATTCGGAGGGCTGCCCGCCGTTATTCGGCCGTTTGGGCCATGCTTTCGGATTCGGGCAGACGCGGGGCCATGATCCACACGAGCTGTTCGACTCGCGCCGCGCCTGACCCAGGCGCACGTCCTCGGTTCGAATCCGAGTGTCGGCTCCAGCCAGCCTTCCCGATCAGAATCGCCGGTGCGAGCTGGGAACCTCGTCGCTCACCTCTCAATGATGCTGACGGCGCTGCTACCTGAGCGTCCTTACGCTGCGGACTCCTGCTTTGCTGGCCAGTGGGCGGACTTGGCCGATCTCCAACGCCGGGCCGAGCGCCAGAGCTTGTCGATCTCCGGTAACTACGTCGCCGGTGTTCCTGCTGTCACGCCTGATCGTGTTCGGCATCCCGCAGATCATCACGGTCCAGGATGACGGACTTCAGCGCGAAGCCATGGCGAAAGTAGAACCGTTGTGCTCCTTCGTTGGCGGCGTAAGCGGTTACCGACGCTCGCTGTGCACCGTGGTCCACCGCCCACGAAAGAAAACCATTCACGAGTTGTTCCCCGATGCCGCGGCCTCGATATTCCGGGTAGACGTGGATACTCTCGAGTTCCGCGACCCGGATCGGGTGCACGCTGCCCGGGCCATACATGCGTGCGACCAGGTGACCGATGACGGCATCGCCATCGCGGGCAATGAGGACCAGGTTGTCGTCGCTGGCGAGGAGCGAGGTGGCGTACGCCGATCCGGTCCGTGCCGCCCAGTTGAGGTCGGTCGAGTCGGGGTCATACCGGCCGGCATCGGTGGCGACCAGAGCATCGGCCGATGCAATGATCTGGGAGATGTCGTCGCGTGTCGCGACTTCGACGCGGATAGGCACGCCGGAACGGTAGCAGCCTGTGGCCGAGTGGCACGACGCCGAACGCTGGGCGGACGTCGTGGCCGATCGCCGTCCGAAGATCCTCAGATCCCTTCGGCAACAAGCGACGAGCAACGCGCCTACCTCATGGATTCACCAGCAGCTCCCCACAGGCATGAAACGAAGACCCTGCTAACTGAACGCCCTACGCTCGCAATTCCATGCTTGTGCCACGGCGCCTTAGGCCGACCTTCTTCGTAAACAGCAGGTCCCCGGTTCAAATCCCGTCGAGCGGACCGCTATTCGTCCGTCGGGGCCATACCCTCGGGCTCGGGCAGCCGCGGGGCCAGGATCCACACGAGCTGCGCCGTCGTCTCCGCCCCAACCTTCGATCGGGCGTTGGCCAGGTGGTGCTTGACGGTCGAGTGAGATAGGCCCAGGCGATGGGCGGCTGCCTTCTCCGATCCTGCGACCAAGACCGCCGCAACCGCGCCGACTTCACGGTCCGTGGCGCGTTCCGCGGGGCGGCGGGCCCTCATGCCGACCGGCTGGCCGCGGCGAGCCACTCGTCGCGGCCCTCGATCGGGACGTCGTAGGTGGCTAACGCGCGCCCAACTGGAGCCAGAAGCGAACGGGTCGACAGGGTCACGGGCGCCTCGTTCGTCGGCAGCCTGGCAATCGCAAGACGCGCTGGTCGTCGCTCCGCCCTCGTGTCGGCTCCCAATCACACTGGGCGGCCCCGTGGGCTACGGATTGCGCATCGACTCCGCGACAGCGATCCCGTCGCGGTAATAGGCGATGGCGTCGGCCATCTCCCACGCGACGCGCTCCGGGCTCAGATCGAGCGTCTTCCCGGCCTTGCGGTCGCGCCGCTGGATCTCCGGGAGCCAGGCCTCCCAGGCACGCCACAGGGATGGTTCGTGGGACCTCGCGTTCGCCAGCACGGGCGCGACGTATCGCCACCACATCTGCGCCAGGTCGCCCCACTCCTCGTAGGCGATTCGCGCCGACAGGTGGCCGTTTGTGATCCCGAGGGCGATGTTGTCGATGTGCGTCGCGCAGCGGGATAGACTCGGCGTGAGGATGGCGCTCCCCTCGCCGAGCGCGACCAGGGCCGCGAGCTTGTGGCGGGTCGTTTCCTCGGAGTCGAACCAGTCGGCCAACCGCGTCACGACGGCGAACTGGTTCGCCCAGGCCTGGGCGCGGAGTTGCCGGTAGATCGCCAGCCCGGTCAGCGAGAGCGCGACGAACTGCGCCATCACCCAGAACCATTCAGAGCCAGGCCCGAACACCACAATGCCCTCCTCAGCTGCGGCCACGGTCATCTCCTTGCTCTCGCTTCCTAGCGCAACTAGCGTCGTTGGCGCCCGATAGTCGCTGTCCGGCAGTTCGGCATCGGCACCGCAGCGCTCTGATTCCCGAGTATGACCACCATCGCCCACGTCGGCGACTCCGATACCCTCCGATCGACCTGGGCAGAGCTGCCGTTGACTCGTCAGCGCGCGACCGTGTCGACGGTCCGCGACCGGGCGATCGTCCGGCCCGCTGTCGGTGGACCGACCACCTTCGATCCCGACCGGATCGAGCCCATCTGGTGGCTCGGGCGTCGCGCAGGCGTCGATCAGCAAGCCGAGCGTGGCTGCAATCGTCAAGGATTGGACGCGCACTTCTGGGTCCTGAACGCGGACTCCGATTCGCGGGTCGCGGACCAAGCGGTGTCGCAATGGGTCCGCGAATGTTCCTGATGTGCTCGCCGCCAGGCGGGCGGCAGATCAGCGGCGGATGCCCGCGTGGCGGACAGCAATCTGCCAGCCCGAGGCACCGTCACGTACCCAGACGTCCGTGTACCGAAACGTTTCCGACCACGGCTCGCCGGTGTCATTGAGCTGGCCGCTCTGGCGTGACCGGCACTGCACGACGGCGACATCGCCGTAACGCCGGACCGCCACCTCGTCGTAGTCGAAGGCGTCGAGTTGGTAGCGACCCGCCACGCTCTCGAGCCAGGCGTCCATGCCGACCGGGGCGTCAATCCAACCGGCGGTGGTGATGCTGAAGTCATCACGCATGAACCGCCTCGCGACATCCCAATCGCGATCGCGCAGGGCACGCCACCAAGCGTTCTCGCGCTCGGTCAGCTCGGCTGCCAGGATCGCGTCGTCGGCCACGGCACCCTCCACACCCGAAACACTGCTGGACCTGGATTCAACCTCGGTGCCGGAAGGGTACTTGAGGGGCACATCGCAATGTTTCCGTGAATGTCACATGGTCTGGCGGTCGACACGATCCAGCCAGTCGCTGACGAGCAGCCCGAAGACCTGCGGCTGCTCCCATGGCATCGCGTGGCCGGCCCCGTCGACGACCGCCATCGTCGCTCGCGGATAGGTGTTCGTCAGGCTGAGCGCGCTTGCGTATCCGACGACGGCATCCTGTCGGCCGAGGATGAATAACGCCGGTCCTAGGAACGGCGTCGCTAGCATGTCGACGTCGAACGACAGCTCCTCGCGTGGCGCGAGCCTCGCCAGGAACTCGGCATCGTGGTTTTCCATGGCTGGTAGCAATGCCCGGAGACGCTCATAGACGGGAGCGGTCTGCAGGACGACGCGCGCGGCGAAGCCGTTCGCCACGTCTCGACCGAATTCGGCTTCGACCCGTCCGACGAGGGCGGCGTCTGACGCAAGCACAACGTGCGGCGGCAGCGCCTCCGCCGGCTCATCCACGCGGATCACCGGCACCACCTGGAGCAATCCGTCGACCCGGTCCACTCGCCGCGCGAGAACGCCGCGCGCGAGGTACGCCCCCGCCGATTGACCGCCCAGGACGAACCTGCCGTTTGGAGCCAGACGATCGATCACCTCAAGGACGACGTCGAGCACGTCATCGTTCGATTCGATCCAGTCCTCGCCCGCGGTAGCCCCTCGACCGGGGAGATCGACATAGAGGCGCTTCCATCCGGTCCGCTCCATGAATAGCGGTTCGAGATAATTGGCGACAACCTCCCACGAATCGGGCCAACCCGGAAGCAGGAAGAGCGGTCGCCCCTCACCGAAGGCCTCGCAGTGAACAGTGATCCGGCCCAGCTGACAGTCCATTGTGCTCACTCCTGAAACCAGGCACACCCACATTCGGGAAGTCGCCAAAGCCTAGGCGACCGAACACCCCCTCGGGCGGCGTCGCGAAAGCCGCCTCGCAGTGTCTGGGATAGTGCCCACCTTCTCGCAATGCGTGCGTCGCCGCGTACAGATAGGCACCGCCAAGGTCGGCTCAGTCAGCACGACCACCCTCCCTGCCTGCGAACCCAGGTCTCTTCGG
>JBKJQY010000123.1:0-13920 GCA_046593725.1 Candidatus Limnocylindrales bacterium | reverse complement strand
CCCTTTCTGACTGGGGCCGGAGCTTGTGCTCGATGGTCTCCTAGTCCGGTTCGCGCTATATCGTGAGCAGTACGATAGAGCCAATCCACAGTCCGTCAACCCTGATTTCCAAGCGTGCGAGTCAAGGCGAAATCGCATCCTCACCTGGGCCCGATGAACGCGGGTCGGAACGGCGGTTACGTGGATCAGGAGCAGATCGTGGCGACGAGTCGCGGCCCATCCTGGGCCCGACCGCGGACTTCCTTGCGTCAGGTCGTCGTGTCAGGCGGCATGGAGGGCCTCTCCCCCAGGTCGTCCACCCCCCGACGACGAAGGTTGGCAGAGCGCGCCCGACGCCCTCCGACGCGCCATGACAGCATCTGGCAGCGCGAACGCGAGATCCTGCCCGCTCGTTGGTCAGCCGGGGTGGCGGCCGCTGCTCCCCTGATTCCGCTCCGCCCGCGTCCAGAGCTCGCGGAGGGCGACCGCCAGCCGCGCCGGCTCTACGCGGTGCGGTGGGTCGAAGTGATGGCGGTCCTCGAAGACGTCGAGCGTGAAGTCAGGGAAGACGCCGGCCAGACGCTCCGCCATCCGCGCATAGAGGTCGGGATTGCCACGGCCACCCAAGGCGAAGTAGACCGGCCGATCGAACCGTCGGAGCACGTCGAAGTCGGGCTCGTAGGCGTCGAACGCCGCCATGCCCGGGCCGAGTGCGGCTAGCCGCGAGGCCATCCAGGGCGGCGGCGGTCCCGGGGATGGCGGAGGGGGCTCGATACCGGGTGCCAGCTGCGTCCGAATGAAGGCGGGCATTTTCCCGTCGGAGGTCATCTCCGCGATGGTTCGGAAACGATCGTAGACGGCCGCCTCTTGCGGGGTCTGGCCAGTCCGTCCGGCCCAGGCCGGCTCCATCAGAGCGAGGCTCCGGAGGCGTCCCGGATAGCGGGATGCGAATGCCAGCGACGAGGCCCCCCCAAGGGAATACCCGACGAGGTGGAAGGTGTCAAAGCCGGCATCGTCGGCGACGCGGCGGATCCCCTCGACCTCGGTCTCCAGGGTGTAGCCCGGCGGTGGGACCGTCTCGACAGCGTACATCTCGAGGTCCTTTGGTCGGGCATCCGCGGAGTCGCCGAGCTCCGCGAGCAACGCCGCGTAGGCGGGCCCGACGGGAAGGATGCCGCCCGGCAGGAGGACGACCGGCCATTTGTGTTCTCGTGCCATCGGGTCGCATCCTCCGCGCTGTTGGCTGTGCGTCTCTCGCAGTATCACCCATAGCGGGCGCCTCAACCAGCGCCAGCATGCCGGGGATCTTCAGCGGATCCCCACTGGGGAGGGGCTCCAGTTATCTCAACGCGGCGCTGGAAGCGACGTCTATTCCTCTGGCGGACGTGGTCGGTGAGATCTCCGTCCAGAACGCACGAATGATGTCGGCGCAGCGGTCCGGGTGGTCGATCCATGGCAGGTGCCCCGCGGGCAGCGCGACGCTGCGGGCCCTTGGGAGGATCGCACACAGTTCCGTGGCGACGGACGGCGGGCCGAACGGGTCGGCATCGCCCCACACCAGCTGGACGGGCTGATCCACATGTAGTAGCTCGCGCGCGTCCATGCCGACTCGTTTGCGGGTGAGGTTGAAGATATTCTCAAGCAGGCTCAGCCAGTGCTCGCTGTATGGCGGAAGCTCCTCAGCCCGGACCATGAGCTCGATGAACTCCGGCGACAGGCTCGCCGGGTCGTGACCCATGCGCCGGAAGGTCATCCGGGCCTGTTGAGTGCTCGGCGGCTCCATCGCGAGCATTCGGGCGTTCAGCCGCGGCACGCTGAGCAACCGGAATGGGAACGGCGCGCTGGTTCCAAGCACGTTCGCGGGGCACCCGAGAAGCACCAACGAGGCGACACGATCGGGCTCCGCCAGGGCGAGCCACAGTGACCAGAGCGCGCCCATCGAGTTCGCCACGATGTGAGCGCGCGGCGCACCCATCGCATCCAGGACACCACCGAGAACGTCGACGGCGTGGCCTCGAAGATCGACGCCACGATTGTCGAAGGCGTCGGTCAGGCCGCACCCCGGCCGGTCGAGGGCGATCAGATGATAGCCATCCAACCGTGCCATGAGCGGCGCCCAGTGAGCCGCCACCCCGCCGCCTCCGTGAACGAAGAGGACGACCCCTCCGCTCCCCCGTTCCAGCAGCCTCACCCTCATCGGAGGACGTGCAAGCGTCACGAACCGCTCTTGGGCGACGAGCCCCACGCTCTCGAAGTAGCGCAGCTCGGCCTCGCGGAAGACACGTTCGCGCTCGACGCTTCTGGCGATGCCCTGTGCACGAGCCGATGACGTCATGTCCGTTCCTCCATATACCGCGGGGTCGCCAACGCGACGTGAGTTCCGTCTTTACATCATGTAAAAAACTGGACACCGTGTAAAGTACGGTACAGTGGACAGCATGTCAAGACAGGCACCTCACCGAGCGGACGCGACCCTACAAGGCAACGCCGACCCGGCACTGGCAGCGACCGCCGCCAGACTGGACACACGGACCGCGATCCTGCAGTCAGCCCGAACACTGCTGGAGGAGCACGGCTATCACGGCGTCGGGCTCGCCGAGGTCGCCCGCGCCGCCGGCCTGTCGCGGCAGTCGGTCTACCTGCACTTCGGGTCGAAGCGCGGGCTGCTGCTGGCGCTCGTCGACTGGGTCGATCAGGTCGAGGGTCTCGAGGAACTGCTGGCTGCCGCGCGATCAGCCCCGAGCGCGATCGCCGCACTCGATGCGATGGTGCACCTGACGGCCGTCTACACGCCGCGGATCTACAAGCTGGCGGCCGTGCTCGAGGTTGCTCGCAGGACCGACCGGGACTTCGATGCAGCATGGCGGGACCGCATGGCCCATCGGCGTCGGAACATGGGTGCGGTCGTGAAATGGCTGGCCGATGCGGGCGACCTGGCCGATGGAATGAGCGTCAAGGCTGGGACCGACGTCGTTTGGACGATGCTATCGGTCCATCTGTTCGAGGACCTCGTCGTCGACCGCGGCTGGTCGACTGAACGCTACGAGGCGTTCGTGGGGGACGTCCTCCACCATCGTCTGTTGCCAGCGGATCGCGGATAGGTCCCTCGGTGAGGCCCGAGCGGATGCGGAGCCAGGATCCATACCAGCTGCGCCGTCGTCGTCGCACCGACCTTGGATGGAGCGTTGGCCATGTGGTGCTTCACGGTCGGCCCATCGTGACGACACTCGCGGGCGGTCAGGCCCCGGGATCGGCGTCCGCGGCGAATGCCCCGTCGATCTCAGCGAACGGGATCCCTCGGGCGAGGCCCTCGAACGTGCCATGCTCGGCGATCTCCTTGGCGGCGAGGAGGAACGCGCCCCACGCCACCCGGGCGAGTCCGCCGCCCACACTGATTCTGCGAACGCCCAGGTCCGCCAGAGCTGCCACGGTCGTGAAGTCGCTGCCGACGAGGACGTTGACCGGTTTCGGGGCAACCGCCGTGACGACGGCCGCGATCTCATCGAGGGTGCCGAGGCGAGGAGCGTAGAGGCAATCGGCGCCGGCGTCCGCGTATGCCTGCAGCCGTCGGATCGTGTCGTCCAGGTCCGGCCGACCGACAACGAACCCCTCCGATCGACCCGTGAGCAACACCCGGCCGCCATGGTCGTCGATCGCCTGCCTGGCAGCCCGGATCCGCGCAACGGACAGGTCGAAGGCGAACAGGGGCTCCGATGGATCCCCGCTCGAATCCTCGATCGAGAGCCCCGCGATCCCCGTCTCGGTGGCACGGCCGACATTCGCCGCGACCGCGTCCGGCTCGATCGCGAACCCACCCTCGAAGTCGGCGTTGACCGGGACGTCGACCGATGCGGCGACCGCGCGCAAGTGCTCGAGCACCTCGTCGAGGGTCACCCCGTTGTCGGCCTTGCCCAGGGACCACGCAGATCCTGCGCTCGTCGTCGCGAGCGCCTTGAACCCGAGGCCGGCAAGCAGGCGGGCGCTGCCGACGTCCCATGGATTCGGGATCACGAAACAGCCCGCTTGATGGAGCGCGCGGAACGTGTCAAGGCGATCTGTCTGACCAAGCATCAGACCAAGGGTAACAGGCCCGATTCGGGCGGCCGGGGTGACGCCGCGACTTGCCGTCCTGTGGCGCCGCCGCGCCAATGACCCCACGCAGACGCCAGGAACTCCATCTCGCTCAAGGTCTCGCAGTTGACTTCGTGGCGGTCGCGCCCGTCACACCGACGGCACGGATCGTGGGGCCGCAGACGCAGGCGATGTGCGCGGACCGCGGGGCGCCGGGTGGCCCGGCGCGGGAGCAGCGGTCATGGCTGCTCAACGGTGACACCGATCGAAGCGCTGGCGATAGCCGCGGCCGGGGCGATCAACGTGATCGTCGGCTCAGGCGAGCTCGTCACGTTCCCCACCCTTCTCGCCTTCAGGTTCCCGCCGCTCGTCGCGAACGTCAGCAATACGGTCGGGCTCGTACCGGGCTCGGCGAGCGGCGTCATCGGGTATCGACGCGATGCTCCTCCAGAGCGCCCGATCGCGATCCGGCGCCGGCCACGTGGAGTTCGAGCGCTACGAGCGCGCGCTTGAGCTCGCGCGCCAGTTCGGCGACCGCCTCGCCGAGGCGCAGCTCTACGAGCAGCGGGCCGGCGACCGGATCGCGGCCGGCCAACGCGAGGAGGCCCGAGAGGACCTCGAGAGGGCGGCGACCCTCCTCGAAGCAGTTGGCGCGACTCCGCACCTCCAGCACGTCCACGAGCTCCAAGCAAGCCTGGAGTCGGGCGGTCGGAGTTGATTCCGGCGAGGCCGCCTCCGATGTGGCGCCTGGTGCGGCCCTGACTCATCCGCTTCTGGCGTCCGATTTCCCGTAGCATTGATGGATGGCTGCAAGGATCGCTGCCGCCACCTCTTCCGGTTCTGTCGCGCAACGTCTGATGCGAGCCCGGATCTGCTCAGCCTGTCGACGTGACGCGCGGGCCCTCGGTGCCCGGATGGTGCCATGACCTGGACGCCGCTCTGAACCACCACGCCAGCCAGCCTTTTGCAGCCGGCCAGCCCGATTTGCAGGAAGAACGATTCGGAGAACAATGCGATGTGGGAGCTTGGCGTCAGTCCCCTGGAACTGGTGGCACGGACCACAGCCGTCTATGTGCTCTTCATCGGCGCGCTACGACTGTCTGGCAAGCGCGAGATCGGCCAATTCACCCTGTTCGATCTAGCGATGGTGCTCCTTGTCGCCAACGCCCTCCAGCCTGCGATGACCGGGTCGGATCAATCGGTCCTCGGCGGGGCGATCATCCTCGCCACGATCTTCGTCCTGAATCGCATCGTCGCGGAGGCCCGCGTCCGGGTCCCCCTAGTTCGGAGGATCCTTGAGTTCAGGCCAACGACGATCGGTCGAGACGGGAAATGGCTCAATGCGCAGTTGGCCCGCCAGGGCATCGATCTCGGGGACGCCGAGGCGGCCTTGCGACAGCACGGTCTCGAGCGCGTCGAGCAGATGAAGCTGGCCACCCTCGAGGAGGATGGGTCGATCAGCATCGTCGCTGCCGACGACCGAGCTTCGGTCGAGGTGCATCGTCGCAACCGTCGCTATCGTCGCTCTCGACTCTAGTCGCGACGGCGTCAGGGCATGATCCCTTTGCGGGTCAGTGGTCCTGGACCTTGCCCTGGAGCTGCTGGGCATCGCCCTTGGCCTCCAGTTCCTTATCGCCAGTCAGCTTGCCAACGCCTTCCTTGATCTGGCCCTCGGTGGAGCTGATGGCGCCCTTGACGTGCTGATCGATCATGACTGTGATCCTCCTGCTGGGGCAGCCGGCGGCGGCGTGGTGGAGCCGTACTCGCCGGCATGCTCGTCGCGGTCCTTCGCGGCCGTCTTGGTGATCATCGCGAGGGTTGCGTCGACGCTCATGTCGTTGGCGTCGGCGGCCCGCTTTACAACCTCATAGGTGATGTTCACGTCGGGCTTGCCCATATCGTCGTGGGCCCGCATGCATCCGCAATTCAGGCACATCAGATGGAGCGTCCCCGCCCGCCCATGCTCGGCATGAACCGCTGCGCGACGAAGACGACGATGACGGCGCCGAAGACGGCCACGACGAGGCTCTCGAGATTGAGGCCGGTCACGTCGGCGACCTTCAGGACGGTGCCCGCGATGAAGCCGCCCACGACGGCGCCAACGATGCCGAGGATGACCATCATCACGAGGCCCTCACGAGAGCCCATGATCTGGTTGGCGATGAACCCGGCGATCGCACCGAGCACGATCCACGCGATGATTCCCATGAATGTCGTTCCTTTCGTTCGCCGGCGAAGTCCGAACTGCGCCGAGCGCTGTTATTCCGCCCGTTGCCAGGCGGTGGTGGGTGTGGTCAGCTGACCTGAGCCGGTCCTCGACGGAAGATCCCGACCGCCCAGAGGATGATCAGCTCGAGGATCGTCCAGCCGACCAGGGCGACGATCGCCGTGAGGTCCAGGATCGAGCCTCGGGATTGCAGGGCGTCAGTCCGGAGGATGCCTTCGAATGGCGCGACGAACACCTGGCTGAGGTTCAGGATCGCAGAGACGAGGGCATTGGCCTCGCGCGCGTCGACCAGGAGGAGGACGATCCGCGCCCCGATGACGATCTGGATCAGTCCGAAGACGAGTACCACGATGCGCCGGCTGAGCTCGGCGCCTCCCGGACCCGACGTTGTGGTGCGACGGCTGTCCGTCCGCACCATTTCCTCACCCGAGACAGTGGGTTCTTGCGTGACGACCGTCCGGTCGACTTGATCGATGGGCATGATCCTCCAGCACCTGTCGGCATCCGGAGGAGCGGGGTACCAAGACCACCGCCGGGTTGCCCTCCGGCCACTGCTGTGGAACGAGTCAACCACCGCGGCATGGAGCCGTCATTACGCCGCGTCATTCGAGATGGCGCACGTGGCCGCGGTCGTCCATCGCAGCGGCGTCGAGCGGAGCCTGCCGTATGTCCTTGGCCAGCGGTTCCGTCTGACGCGGATGACAGGCTGAAATGACGGCGCGTCGCACAAGCCGCAGCCTTCGCTGTCAGAGCTGTGCCGGTCCGCCACATCCAGCGTTCACTCGCCTCGATCGACCCTTAGGAGATGGCATCCCAGGCCAAACACCGGACAAACCACCGGACGCCGTCGACGTCGTCGACGGGCCGATCAACCCGCGCCAGTGTCTCGCCTCGAAGCTTGCGGTGTCATGACGGTCCGTCATCGGAAAGGAGCGAGCGGTTGCCACGCCAGGCGCACGGCGGACTACGTTGCGGCACGGTCTCGCGGCGTGACATTCCGGACAGCAGTCCGGGCCGGCGGCCGCGCGGGGCCCCGGGTCGGCCGGCGGACCACCTTCCGGGCGCTCCAGATGGCCGCCTGGCCGATCGCCCAGTAGCGCATGGGCGTGAATAGAAGAGCGGCCCTGACGAGCTCGCGCACGGACGGATCGCTGCTCGCTCGCCGCATCAGGTCCATCGAGATGGATGGCTTGGCCAGATGGCGGACAAGACCACGCGGATCGCGTACCGCTCTGCGTACGAGGTCTCGAGCGGTCTCGGAATGTGCGGTCGACAAGAGAACATCGCCGATAGCCGGCAACGTGGCGAGGGCTGCCAACCGGTTGAGGCGAGGTAGTACACGCATCAGGTGGGGATCCTCATGATCGGTTCTACCACTTCTGTTTGGCTATCGGTCATGTCACAAGCTGAGGCCAGAGAGACACTCGGCCCGATCAGTCGTGCGCGGATTCGCCCTCGCCGGGTGATGTGCCGCCCCAGCCCACGTTTGAGAAGGTCGGGATGAAGCGATAGCCCTCGCCCGCGACCGTGGCGATGAATCGCGGGTGTCGGTAGTCGTCCTGGAGCTTGATCCGCAGGGTCCGCACGTGGCGATCCACGATGTTGCTTTCGGCCACGAAGTCAACGCCCCAGATGGCGTCCAGGATCTCCTCTCGCGTCACGACACGCCCGCCACGACTCGCCAGGAGATAGAGCAGGCTCTGCTCGATCCCGGAGAGGTGCATGATCGAGTCACCGGCGCGCACGACACGATTGAAGATGTCGATCTCGATCTCGCCGAGCCGTATCACGGGGATGATCGGCAGATCGACGCCGGTCGCCCGACGAGTGATGACGATCGACCGAGCGAGCAGCTCCTCCGGCGAGAAGGGCATCGTCAGGATGTCGTCGACGCCGAGATCGAATGCCCGCAACTTCGACTTCAGGTCACCGCGTCGGGTGAGGCCCAGGACCGGCGTCCCACTCCGCTTCATCGTGTTCGAGGCCCCGAGCAATTGGAGCAGTGCGGTGCTGTCGTCGTGGTCCATGTCGATCACGCTGATGTTCGGGGACCACTCGGTCAGGATCGCCTCGGCCTCCGCGAGGCTTCCCGCGGCTCGAACGACGAATACGCCGTGGTTCAGCGTCAGCGTGATGAGGTCTACCACCAGCGGGCGTTCATGGAGGACGAGTGCGCGACGTGCTTCGGTTGCCGCTGCGCTGATCGAGTCGTTCACCTCAGCTCATCCTTCAACCGATCGCCTCCGTTGCATGTCCCAAAGCTTGGGCCGGATGTAGAGTGAATCACCGAGGATGCGATCGACCGTGCCCGGTCGTCTTTCGACGGCACGGCTTGCGGAGTCCATGCCCCAGACCGGATATTGCCAGCGTGCCCGTACGTCGTCTGTACTAAATCGGACAAACAGGAAGACGATCGTGACATGAGAGACCAGACCGGTGTCGATAGTCGCACCATCGACCCGCGAGAAAACCATCTGCTGGCGGCTTTGCCGAACGGCGAATTCGACCGTCTAGCTCGGACTCTGGAGGCTGTGCGGCTTCCCCGCTCCACGGAGCTCGAAGGAGCCAACGAGGAGGTCGAGTTCGTCTATTTCCCGACGAGCGGGATCGCTTCGATCGTCTCCGTCGACGAGGGCGGCGAGGTGGTCGACACCGCGATGATCGGGAGGGAGGGCATGACCGGCCTTTCCGTGTTCCTCGGGACCGGCCAGACGCCCATGCGGACCATCGTGCAGGTGCAATTCACCGGGCTGCGGTTGCGCTCGGAGGTGTTCCGCGCAGAGCTTGACCGCGGCGGCGTACTCGTCACGCTCCTGCAGCGCCATATCCAGGTCGTGATGGTCACGATGGCTCAGCTGATCCTGTGCAATCGGAGCCACCGGCTGGACCAACGCGCCGCGCGCTGGCTGCTCCAGGTCGACGACCGCGTCGAGGAGAAGCCCTTCGGCGTGACCCAGGACTTCCTTGCCCAGATGATCGGCGTTCAGCGGCCAGCGCTCTCCGTGGCGATGCGTCAGTTCAAGGACGCCGGCCTCGTCACCTACTCACGCGGACAGGTCAGCATCGCCGATCGCGACGGACTGCTCGGACGATCCTGCGGTTGCATCGCGGTCATCGCCGCCGAGGCCGGCAGGCTCGAGAGACTTGAGCGCGACCATGGCGGGGCGACGTAGTCCTGAGGACTCGCCGGCGGCAAGCGGCTCCGACCGGCGAAACCGGTGATGCCTCGGAAACGTCGGGGGATTGCCGCTCACCCGCCTCTCCACGCTACACGGTGATCCGCGCAGCGACCTCCCAGCTATCGGCTCCTTCTAACGGGATGGATCGGAGATGGCGCGTCGTGGCCGCTGTGCCACAACAGTGGCCGTCGTGCCGCGCGATGGCGCAGCGCCGGCGACGACGGCGTTCGGTGGATCCAATCCACTGAGTCCGGCCCAGGTCGAGGAGGTCCTGGCGGGCGCCGCCGTCGACGCGGACGCGGCGCATATCCGCGAGGTCGAGAACTACAACCGAGCTCTTGACCTCGCTCGCGCCGCCACGCTGCGCCATGACTTCAGCTGGTCCCACGAGATCATGCATCTGATCAACGCGACGGTCACTCGATGCGCTCCCGTCCGACGTCGGCATGCTGGTCTCCGCGCTCGACGGGGGACGATCGCCCGAGCGCTACCAGCTGGCGTTGCACTGGTTGTCCAGGGTCCTTGAACACGACGAAGCCTGAACCGCTCTCCTTACCAGCCGCCCTGGGACCGGCGGTCATGATGCTCGGCGTCGCCCAGCTCGAAGACGAGCAACTTCCGCTCGGTGAAGGTCTCGAGGAACCACCCGGAGAGTTCGCGGCCGACACCGCTACTGCCCGACCCGCCAAACGGCGCGAGCTGGTCCCAGTAGTTGCTGGTCTCGTTGATGTTCACGGTCCCGTGCTGGAGCGCCTCGCCTACTCGCCAGGCCGTGGCGAGATCCCGGGTCCACAGGGATGCGATGAGTCCAAGCTCACTCGAATTGGCGATCTCGATCGCCTCCTGCACGGACTGCACCTTCATGATGGGAGCGACCGGTCCGAACGTCTCCTCCTGCGCGATCCGCATCTCGGGAGTCACCCCGGTCAGCAGGGTCGCAGGGTAGAACAGCCCCTCCCTGGGCCCGAACTGTTCGACGGTCGCGCCAAGTGCCTGGGCGTTCGCGACGTGCTCCTCGACACGACTGAGAACGGCCTCGTTGCGCAGCGGGCCCATCTGGGTTTCCTCAAGCCCGGGGTCGCCGATCCGTAATGTCGCCATCCGGGCCCTGAGCTTCGTGACGAACTCGTCGTGGACGGCTTCGTGAACCAGCAGTCGCTCCGCCGATGTGCACACCTGGCCGGCGTAATAGAAGCAACCGTTCATCGCGCCCTCGACCGCGGCATCGATGTCCGCGTCGGGCAGGATGATGAACGGCCCGTCCCCGCCAAGCTCCAGCAGCTGCGGCTTCAGGGCCGCCTTGGCAGCGATCAGCCGACCCGTCGCGGTGGACCCGGTGAAGAAGATCCCCTTCACATCCGGATGCTCGACGAGCGCGGCCCCCACATCGCCGAACCCCTGGACGAGGTTGATGACGCCGTCCGGCAGCCCGGCCTCGGCGAAGAACTCGGCGACCATGGCGCAGGCGGTCGCAGCGTACTCCGACGGCTTCCATACCACGGTGTTACCGGCGCCCACGATGTGGGCCAGCGCGATGGAGGCGATATCGGTCGGGAAGTTGAACGGGGTGATCACCGCGACGACGCCAAGCGGCCTGTGGGTGAGCACCAGGCGCTTGTTGGTGGTCTGCTCCTGGGTGGACGGGAACGTCATGCCGCGGTGACGCAGCACCTCCTCGCCGGCCTTCTGCCAGGCCGGGGCGGAGTACTCATGGACTTCCTCCCTGGCCTCCGCGATCGTCTTGCCGATCTCCTGGACCAGGACCCGAGCGATGGGTTCGGCCCGCTCGACGAAGATCGCGTTCATGCGGCGAAGGATCTTGACCCGCTCGATGACGGACGTCGCGGCCCAGGCGGGTTGGGCCGCCTTTGCGGCCGCGACGGCACGATCCACGTCAGCGGGCGAGCACCGGGTGACCTCGTTGATGCATTCGCCGGAGGACGGCGATCGCACCTCGAACGTGCCTGCGGTCCCTTCCACCCATCGTCCCCCGATGAGAGCCAGGTGCGGCAGGGCCGGAGCGGTCTTGACGGCGATGCTCATGTCGGTCTCCTGGGCGTTGCGCCGAGATTCCGACGACGATCGTCGTGACGGGCAAGGGCATACTCCGCTCAGGGAGCGGCGCAGTCAAGCCGCTTCGCCGCGTCGTCCAGGAACCCCGACCGGTCGAGTCGACCGATCGCTGCCGGCGTAGGCTCTCCGGGTGATCGACGTCGGCTCGTGGCTACGCGATGCCGCCCAGCCTCCGGTCGTCCGCCGGGCGCTGGTGACTTCGGCCGTCGTAGGCACCGTGTTGGCGGTGATCAACCATGCCGACGGACTCACTTCCGGCTTCACCAGCGGCGACCTCCTTCCGATCGCGCTCACGTTCCTCGTCCCCTATCTGGTGGCGTCCGTCTCCAGCGTGGCCGCGACACGCGCCCAGCAGTCGGTAACCGAAGCCCAGCACGCGGCTGGCGACCGAGCGGTTGAGTCGCTAAGCCGGGTGCCAGGTCAGAACCCCAACCCCGTGCTCCGGATGACCCGAACGGGCCGCCTGACATACGCCAACGATTCCAGCGTCAGCCTGCGGGCCGCGCTCGGGGTGGAGGTAGGCGACGACCTGCCCCCGGATCTTGTCGCCGAGCTGGTGGCTGCCGTAGCGACGACGCCGGTGCGCGCCATCGAGCGGACCGTTGGGATCCGGACGTTCTCCTGGCTGCCGATCGATGTCCCGGAGCTGGACCTCATCAACGTCTACGGCACGGACATCACGGCGGAGAAGGTCGTGGAGCGGTTCCCCGGTCGCAACCCGAACCCGGTCATGCGTATGTCCTATGCCGGCACGCTGATCTACGCCAACGAGGCAAGCGGACCGATCGTGCGGGCGCTGGGGATCGGCACCGGCGAGCCATTCCCGCCGGACATCGCCGCGCGCCGCGCGGCGTGGCTTGCCGGCGCACGCGCGGAACCATTCGAACTCCAGGGCGATGGCCGCTGGTTTGAGATCGTGGCGGTGGCCATCCCCGAGTTCGAGTTCTTCAACCTGTATGGGACGGACGTCACGGCGCGCAAGGCGGTGGACCGCTTCCCGGACCGGAACCCCAACCCGGTCCTGCGGGTGTCTCGGTCCGGGGTCCTGACGTACGCCAATCCCGCCAGCGAACCCATCCGACGCGCGTTGGAGGCGGAGGTGGGCGTGGCGCTCCCGACGGCGTTCTTCGAGCGTGTGGGGCGGGTCGTGGCGAGCGGCTCCGCAGATACCCTGGAAGTCTCGATCGACGGCCGTGTCTTCGAACTCCTGGTCGTGTCGCTGTTCGAATTCGGGTCGATCAACCTGTACGGCACGGAGGTGACCGCCGCCCGCGCGGTGGAGGCCGCGAACCGGGAGAACGAGCGGCTCCTCCTCAACATCCTGCCACTGTCCATCGCCGACCGGTTGCGCCACGGGGAGGTGGTGATCGCCGATCGCTTCGACGAGATGACCGTGCTGTTCGCGGACTGCGTCGGCTTCACCCAGATGTCCAGCCACCTCTCCCCTACGGAGCTCGTCGCACTCCTCAATGACGTCTTCTCATTGTTCGACCGGCTCGTCGATCGGTTCGAGCTCGAGAAGATCAAGACGATCGGCGACGCCTACATGGTCGTCGGCGGCCTGACTCCGGGCCGCGAGCGGGGCGACCACGCCGCACGCATGGCCGACCTGGCCCTTTCGATGCTGGCTGAGGTGGAAGCGTACCGCCTGCGCACCGGCAGCCCGCTCCAGATCCGCGTCGGTGCCCATCTCGGGCCGACGGTCGCCGGTGTCATCGGGCTGAAGAAGTTCATCTACGACGTCTGGGGCGATGCCGTGAACACGGCCAGCCGGATGGAGTCGCAGGGTGAGGCCGGCCGGATCCAGGTCTCCACTCCGATGTTTGAGCGGTTGTCGGACGAGTTCGTGTTCGAAGCCCGGGGGATGGTCGAGATCAAAGGCAAGGGGCCGATGGCAACGTACTTCCTGGCAGGACGAAGGGCGGACTCGAGCGTCCGCTGAGGGGCTGGCCCGGGTTCAGTTTCTGGTTCAGTCACGGGCTGACCGAACGGGCGGTCGGACCGTGGTTTGGGGCGGATCGGGCTGGTTCCGTTTCTGGTTCAGTCACGGGCTGACCGAACGGGCGGTCGGACCGTGGTTTGGGGCGGATCGGGCTGGTTCGGTGGCTGGTTCAGTCACGGGCTGACCGAACGGGCGATCGGACCGGGGTTCGGGGCGGATCGGGCTGGTTCGGTGGCTGGTTCAGTCACGGGCTGACCGAACGGGCGGTCGGACCGGGGTTTTGGGGCGGATCGGGCCGATCGGCACCCCTGGACGGTCCGCTGGGCACTGTTGCGCACATGCGCATGCGTCCAGTCTTGGGACATGGACGAGATCGACGAGCTGCAGGCCGAATTCCTGAGGACGCTGGCGAATCCGCGACGTCTCCGGATCCTGCACCTGCTCGCGAC
>JBKJQY010000030.1:0-25375 GCA_046593725.1 Candidatus Limnocylindrales bacterium | reverse complement strand
GGTTGGATCGTGCCATCGGTGGTATCACAGCGAGGCGAGGCCCGCCAGAGGGATAGCTCCGCTTCGCGTGTCGACACCCGGCGATCGCCCTCGACCATCCCTGTCAAGCTATCGATGTGGGTGACATCATGCCGGGTGCCGATCCAAGGTGAGCTTGGACCTCCTCGCGGAGAACCTCGTCTCGCCGCTCCTGCTCTTCTTTCTGCTGGGCGTCGCGGCCGCCGGTCTCCGCTCGGACCTGTCGTTCCCCGAGTCGCTGACCCGGAGCATCGCGATCTACCTGCTCGTGGCCATCGGGTTCAAGGGCGGAGCACAGATCGCGGTCGTGGGCCTGGAGCCTGGCATCGTGGCGGCCATCGGAGCGGCGATCGGCCTGTCCGTTCTCATGCCGCTGCTCGCCTTCCCGGTGCTTCGCCGGCTCGGTGTCGGTGGGCTCGACGCCGCGACGATCGCCGCCCACTATGGATCGGCCAGCCTGGTCACCTTCCTGGCCGCGACAAGCTTCCTCGCGTCGCGCGGTCTCACGCCCGAGCCATATCTCATCACCCTGCTGGCTGTCATGGAATCGCCGGCCATCATCGTCGGCATGCTGTTGGCTCGGCGAACGACTGACCTTGAGCCGCGGCCTGGTCACGGCCTCCGCGAGGGACTGACCAACGGGAGCGTGGTGCTGTTGGTCGGCGCAACCCTCATCGGCGTGATCAGCGGACCGACGGGTGCTGTTGCATTGAGCGGTTTTCTCGACACGCCGTTCCTGGGGATCCTTGCGCTCTTCCTGCTGGACATGGGCACCCTCGCAGGACGGCGCCTGCGCGAGGCCACTCATCTGACCAAAGGGTTGATCGCGTTCGCCACCATCGCCCCGCTCGTCGGCGGGACGCTGGGGCTGCTGATGGGCACCGCCCTCGGCCTGTCTGTCGCGGGCACGACACTGCTTGCCACGTTGGGAGCGAGCGCGTCGTACATCGTCGCGCCGGCGGCCTTCCGCCACGCGTATCCGAGCGCCGACACCGCCCTCGCGGTGACGATGGCACTGGGAATCACGTTCCCGTTCAACCTGCTCGTGGGGATCCCGCTGTACTGGACCGCCGCTACGATTCTCGCCGGGTGAGCACGCCGACTCGTGAGCAGCGTCTTCCCTCGCCCAGCTGGACGTTTCTGACCAACCACGGCCACGCCTTGGTCTGCATCGCCCGCAACGAGGATATCCGCCTGCGCGACCTGGCCTCGACGATGGGGGTCACGGAGCGCACGGCCCAGATCATCGTCAACGATCTCGCCAACGCGGGCTACGTCACGCGGACGCGGGTGGGCAACCGGAGCCACTACACGGTCCGGGCGGATCGTCCGTTCCGCCACCCGGTCGAGATCGACCATTCGGTCGGCGCGTTGCTCGCGGTGATCGTCCCGCCAACGGGTGAACCCGACACCTGACCATCACGGATTGCAGTTCGGGCAGTGCCCCGGATCCGCTTGGGTCAAGCCATCGGGACGCGGTCGTTCCTCGCGATGGGAACCCATGACGCAGGTGTACACCTCGGCGACGATGAAGTCCGTCGGACATCCGCACCACTCGCAGGGCAGACCGACGATCATGTCCGTGCGCCCCCAGCCCGGGGCGGCACAGACCGGACACGCGGTCGCCAGGCGCCGACCGAGCCGGTCTGCCAGTGTCGCGAGGCTGCGCATCCGTGTCGGGTTGCAGTGGGCCCGCATGTCCGTCTCCAGGCGCGCCCGACCATCGGGCGATCGCGCCACGGCCAGCGAGATCGCCGTCTCGAGCGTCGCCCGTTCGGTGACGCCCTTCTCGGTGACGACCGTCGGAGCTCCCGCGTTCGGGCGAACGATAAGGGCGTGACTCGGGAAGCCGATGCGTTCGAGAAAGGCCTGGACATCGTCACCTGGCGCAACCACCAGGTGGCCGAAGTTCGTGTCTTCCTCGAGCTGGCTCTCGTGGATCACCACGCCCGACACGTCGTCGACCAGCGCGAGCAATTCCATCCCGGCCGCGATGAATGGCAGGGCCGGATGCGGCCCGAACGATCCCTCGCTCGCCAGGCCCAGGGGAGATCCCGTCGCGGCCATCCCGAGCCTGGCCTTGCGGACGGCTACGTCCAGCATCGCACCCACGCGCGGGACCTCTCCAGTGAACGTGCCCAGGCGGTCCGTATCGAGTCCCGGGGCGATCGTGACGTACAGACCCGCGGTCGCGCGGAGCGCCGGCGCGATCGCAGCTTCCTTGCCGTGCATCGTTGCCAGCACGGCGGTCCGACCCGCGTACGCTCCGACCGGCTCGGCCTGGGCGGCGTCCCGGTCGGTCGTCGTCTGGCTCACTCGTTCGGATGGTCGCGCGGGCAGTCCTCCGGGCAGACACATGGACCGTTCCACGACTCGGTCTGGCTATCGGTTGATGCGCCCATCGTGGGCGGCGGACCCATCGGCTCCTGGTCCCGGACTGCCGCCCCGATCTGACCGTGGTCCGAAACGTGCGGCTCCAGGTCCGGCCTGAGCGGCGGGATCACGACGCATCCTCGCCCTGCGCCCGCGTATAGCCGGGGACGCCGTCGAACGACTGCAGCTTTTCCAGGTGCATCCAGCGATGACGCAGCCCGATCCGGGCGACCAGGTCCAGGATCTCCCGGTCTGTCGTCCCGTCGGGCCCGCGAGCCGAGAACCGACACCGGTAATGGTCGACGACCGACGGCACCGCACCGCGAGATGGATAGACCATCGTCCCTCGGTTGGAGATCATCTTCAGCCCGAGAGGAGCGTCCGCACTGAGCGCGACGAGGGTCTCGGCCAGCGTTTCCAGGCTGCCAGTCCATTCGATGAACACGTCGACCCCGATCAACGCGCGATCGCTCGGGACGTAGGAGGTCGGTTCCGCGACCGGGATGACCAGGGGTCGGCGGGCACGGACAGCCGAACCGGCGCCATCCTGCTCAAGGCGCTCGATCACGGCGTCGGTGAAGGCGCTGGTCGAAACCGGGTCGTCACCCGGGACGTCCCGGGTGTGGATGCCGTTGGCCAAGGTCGCCACCAGCGCGCCCTCCACCTGATCGGCGCCGGCGGTCTCCCCGATGTGACGGAGGAGCATGGCAGCGGACAGGATCAGCGCACTCGGATTGGCCACATCGGCGCCCGCGTACTTCGGCGCGGATCCATGGACGGCCTCGAAGATCGCGATGTCCCGGCCCAGATTGGCTGAGGGCGCGAACCCGAGCCCCCCGGTCAGGCCGGAGGTCAGATCCGAGAGGATGTCGCCGTTCATGTTGGTCGTGACGATGACCTCGAATTGCTCCGGACGGCGAACGAGCTGATGGGCGCAGTTGTCGACGACCAGATGGCGCGCCTCGATGTCGGGATACTCGGGCGCGATCTCCTCGAACACGCGCTTCAGCAACCCTTCGGTCAACTTCATGATATTGGCCTTCGTCGCGCATACCACCGACGAGCGGCTCTCCGAGCGGGCGACCTCGAATGCGAGGCGCACGATCCGCTCACAACCCGGCCGGCTGATGAGCTTGAGGCATTGGGCGACGTCGGGCGTCTGCTGGTGCTCGATGCCGGCGTACAGGTCTTCGACGTTCTCGCGGACTACGACGAGATCCACCCCACGCCCGGCGAACGGAGTTGGTACTCCCGGTAGTTCGCGAACCGGCCGGACGTTGCCGTAGGTCTCGAACAGCTTGCGCAGCGTGACGTTGGCACTCTTCTCGCCGAAGCCGACCGGCGTCTCAAGCGGGCCCTTGAGCACGAGCCTGGTCCGCGCGATCGATTCGATGGTGGCCTCAGGGACGCCGGACGCCACGTGTTTTCGGAAGACCGCCGCGCCGGCATCGACCTCTTCCCACACGATCGGGGCTCCCATCGCGAAGAGCACGCGGCGCGCCGCACCCACGACCTCGGGACCGATGCCATCACCCGCGATGAGCGAGACGGGGATGCGGGTGTCCATCCAGCCCAGTGTAGGAGATGAACTTCGTGAAATCAATCGCAGCTAGACCGTTGCGTGAGCACGCGCCTAACGACCGGACACTTCGCCTCAGGCTGCATCTGCCCCGCGAGGCAACGGCCGAAGGATCGAGATCGCGATGGCAAGCGCGAGGATCGAGACGACGACCGCGAGGGACACGAGCGACGGGATCTTGAGGATGTCAGTCGCGAGGAGCTTCACGCCGACGAACACGAGGATGAGTGCCAGCCCGACCTGGAGGTACCGGAAGCGGGCGGCTGCATCTGCCAGCAGGAAGTAGAGCGACCGAAGGCCCAGGATCGCGAAGGCGTTGCTGGTAAAGACCACGAACGGATCGGTGGTCACGGCGAAGATGGCCGGGATCGAGTCGATGGCGAAGACAAGATCGCTGAATTCGACGACGAGGAGCGCCAGGAACAGCGGTGTCGCTGCGATGCCGACGCTCGTCCGAGTGAAGAACGACTGGCCGTGGAAGTCGTCGGTGATGCGGACGTGACGACGGGCAAACCGGACGAGCACGTTGTTCTCGGGATGCGCCTTGTGCTCACCACGGGCGATGAGCATCCGGACCCCGGTGAAGATGAGGAACCCTCCAAACACGTAGAGGACCCAGTGGTATTGCGCGATCAACGAGGCCCCGGCAACGATCATGATCAGGCGCATGACCAGCGCGCCGACGATGCCCCAAAAGAGCACCCGATGCTGGAGCTGCCGCGGGACGGCAAAGGCGGCGAAGATGAGGGTGAAGACGAACACGTTGTCGACGCTCAGCGAGTACTCGATGACGTAGCCCGTGAAATACGCGATCGCGGTCTCCCCGCCTCGTACCAGCCCGACCGCGATCCCGAAGACGACGGCCAGCGTGACCCAGACGAGCGTCCACGCAAGGGCCTCACGAGCGCCGACGACATGGGCCTTGCGATGGAAGACGCCCAGGTCGAGGGCGAGCGCGACGACGATGAACACCGTGAAACCGGCGCCGAGCAGGAAGGTTGCGTCCAACGGGGTGAGGTCCTCTTAGGGCACGAGGACGGCGGCCGGATGGATGCCGGCCGCCGTGTGTGGATGGCTGGAGGCCCGTCGATCGCGTTCGGCGTTCGACGAGCCCCGGGGATGCGAGGCCGTTCATCAGGTGACCGACCTCGCAAGGAATAGTGTCGCCTTTCCTACTACAGGCAAACAAGGCCACGATGGCGCAATGTAGAACGTCGTATCCTGCGTGGATGACGCAATCACCTCGATCGAGGCCACCCTACGCCGACTTGCTCGACGCGCTCCGGCTGGAGCTCGGCCCTAGCGTCTCCGAGATCGTCCGGGACGTTGCCGAACCGGGCGATGACCGCGACGCGCTCACGGAGTCCGTACGCGCGGAGCTGCAGTCGACGATCGCTGCCCTGCTTCGTGCCGAAGAGCTTGACGCGGACGAGCTGGCGCGCATGCGGATCGCCGGCTCACGAGCGGCACGCGAGGGCGAGTCGCTGCATCGGCTGCTCGACCGGTACCTCACCTCGGGATGGGTCCTCTGGGCCGCGGCCACCAGCCGCCTCACCGGGAGCCGGGCTGCCGTTGCCGGGCTGGGGACGGCTCTCTTGAAGGCCGGCGACGCAGCCGCGGCCGCGCTTGCCGAGGGCTATGGTGAAGCCGAGCGGGAGACGGCTGCCCGAAGCGGTGCCGCCCGCCGCGCCTTCCTCGACGAGCTGGTCGAGCTACCACCTGGCGACGCCGCCGCAGCCTCTCGGATCGCCCGACGGGCCGCTCACTTCGGGCTCGCCTCGGACGGGACGTATCGGATCCTTGTCGCTGGGATCGGCCGCGAGCTCGAGGACGAGGGTCCTGTGATCCTGCGGGTGGCCCTCGCTCTGGACCGTCCGAGTCGGTCAGGCGGCAGAAAGGCGACGAGCCTGCCGATCGTTGCCGCGAAGCGGGGCCGACTCGTCCTGCTCGTGCAGGCGGACTGGCCCGGGGTCGTCGCGCTCGACCTCGTCCTCGAAGAACTCACCGGGCCCAAGGGCTGGCTCGCGGTCGAGGCACCGCCGGCCATGAGCCTGGCTGCGGTCGCCGGCGCGTTCGGCGCGGCGTTCGATGCCCTCCTCGTCGCCGAACGCCTTGGGCTCGATGGGCGTCACTCGGCCGATGACCTGCTGCTCGAACGAGCGCTTCTGGCTGACGAGCGGCTCCTGCGTGCCGCGGTCGATCGCGAGCTCGGTCCGATCCTCAATGCGCCACGCAACGGCGAGGAGCTCGTGCGGACGGTCGCTGCCTACCTCGCCGCTCGCCAGAACCTTCGTGCAGCCGCCCGCATCCTCGGGGTTGGCCTGCGGACGGTGAGTTACCGCCTGGCGCGCGTCGAGGAACTCATCGGGCAACCGCTAGCCGGCGAGGTCCTGCTGCGCATCGCGACGGCACTGTTCGCCCGGCGACTCCTCGACCACGACGCTCTGACCGCGCCCGAACCTTGAGCGACGACGACCGATCTCGGCCGCAACCGGAAGGAGCTCGGACGACCACGCCGGGCGTCGCCACCTGCAGATTGGACGAGCGCCCACCGGCGCCCCGTCTCCGTCTGGTGATCAGTCCACCCAGATGTCGTAGCGATGGCCGAGTTCTGTGACGTATGCGGCGTCGACCAGCTGGTCCGGGGGCAATGACGCCAGCTCGGCCAGATGTCGATCAACCTCTCGATCCGATGCAAGCGCACGCGTGCCTCGTCGCTATGGCCCAACGACGAACGGGCGATATCCCGACGCGACGAGCGGCCAAGGATGGGTCCGCTCCCACTTCTCGGCGACATCTAGGAGCATGGCGTCCGCGAACCGCGGACCGGTCACCTGAAGGCCGAACGGGACGCCGATACCGGATAGGCCGGCCGGCAGCGAGATCGCGGGATGGCCAGTCACGTTCTGGACTGCCGTGGAATAGACCTCGGGCGGAAGTTGCGTCGGGGCGCCGTCCGGCGTGAGGCGTCCATCCGCGGACCATCCATCGCTGGCGACCGTCGGCGTAAGGAGCAGGCCCGAGTGACCAAGCAGATCGTCGAGGCGGCGGACATGATGGAAACGACGGCGGCGTGCCGCCAGATAGTCATCGATCCCGACGGCGAGACCGGCTCCCAGGAACGAGCGCGCGGCAGGGTGCATGCGGTCCAAGCCGTCGCTGACGCGGTCCCTCCCCAGCGCCGCCACATGTTCCGCTGTCGCGAGGATGAACCAGTCGAGGTCCGGGTCGCCTTCTTCGAAGAACTGTCCGGGCTCGAGCCAGGTCACGTCGAGGCCGAGCACCTCCGACATCGCGGTGACGGCCGGATCGAACATGCTCACGACCGATGACGGCAATGGACCCAGATCGCTCGTCCGGTGGGCGGCAAGGAGGCGAGTCGGGCGCGCGGGCATTCCGACATCCATCGCGGCCGGAAAGGCGCTTGGGTCACCGGCGATGCCGATCCCCGTTTCAACAGCCAGGAGCAAGCGGAGGTCGGACACCGTGGTCGCGAACGGACCGGGTGTGGAGAGATCCAGCCAGTCGTGTGGCGGATACCTAGGGATCGATCCCTGGGTCGGCTTGATACCAACGAGCCCGCAGAACGCTGCGGGGATCCGGATGGATCCCCCACCATCGGTGGCCGTGGCGAACGGGACCATGCCCGCCGCCATCGCCGCTGCCGAGCCTCCGCTGGATCCCCCGGGCGACCACCCCGGCGCCCACGGGTTGTGGGTGGCGCCGAACAACAGATTGTCGGTGTACCCCTCTGTCGCGAACTCGGGCAGATTGGTCTTGCCGACGATGATCGCGCCCGCTGCCCTCAAGGCGGCTGGGATCGCACCGTCGCGCGCAGCTGGTGGGGAGTCCGCGAACAACATCGAGCCGAAGGTCGTCCGCATCCCTGCGACGTCCTCCATGTCCTTGATCAGGACCGGGACGCCTGCCAGGGCCCCGACCGGGGTACCGGACCCGATCGCGCGGTCGAGGGCTGCGGCCTCCTCGATGGCTTCGTCGGCCCGAAGGCTGATTACGGCGTTGATCGCGCCGTCGTCTCGCTCGATCCGGCGCAACGCTTCTTCGACCATGTCGACAGCGCGCGCCCGTCCAGAAGCGACTGTCTGGGCGATGGCGGTCACGGGCGAGACGACCGCCTGATTCATCCGTCGTCCACCCGCGCGATCAGCGCAAGGCACTCGTAGACGACGTTGGCCGCCGCCATCGCGGTCAATTCGACATGGTCGTAGGCCGGCGCCACTTCGACCACATCAGCGCCAACCAACCGAAGGCCGTCGAGGCCCCGAAGGATCAGCTGCAACTCCCGGGTGGTCAGCCCACCGGGTTCTGGGGTGCCGGTCCCCGGCGCGTGCGCCGGGTCGAGGACATCGATGTCGACGCTGACGTACACGGGCGCATCACCGACCCGATCGCGTACCCGACTCATCACCGACTCGACGCCCGCGCGTGCGACGTCGGCGGTCGAGATGACCTCGAAGCCCATCCCGGTATCATCGGCCAGGTCGTCTTTCGAATACAGCGGACCGCGCGTCCCGACGTGGACCGACCGGCCCGTAGCCAGCAGTCCCTCCTCGAACGCCCGGCGGAACGGGGTGCCGTGCGTGTATGGCGCGGAGAAGTACGTGTCCCACGTGTCGAGGTGTGCGTCGAAATGGATCAGCGCGACTGGCCCATGCCGCGCGTGAACGGCCCGAAGGAGTGGCAGCGCGATGGTGTGATCCCCACCGATCGCGATCAACCGGGTCGTCCGGTCGAGGAGCTCCGTCGCTGCGACCTCGATCTGCGCGACGGCCTCCCGAATGTCGAACGGGGTACAGGCGATGTCGCCGGCATCGGCGATCTGGCGCCGAACCCACGGTTCCACGTCGAGCCCCGGATGGTACGGCCGAAGGAGCTTCGAACCCGCGCGGACTGCGCCCGGACCGAAGCGCGCTCCACTCCGGTAGGAGACGCCCGCGTCGAATGGGACCCCGACGATCCCGATGTCCGCTCGCGAGACGTCATCGAGCCGAGGTAGGCGTGCAAAGGTGTCGGGCCCGGCGAAACGCGGGACCAGCCTGGCATCCGGCGGTCCGACAGGCTCGTGGCTCGGGTGCCGGATCGGGTCAGTCATGGCTCGGCGGAGAGATGCTCGTGAACCCCGAGCCAGCGTCCCGTCGCGTCCCGACGAAACACGATCGTCTCGCGTTCGGCAAGGTCGTGCTCGCCATCGGCGTCCCGCGTCCTGGTTCTGACCCTGTGGGTGAACACGGCGACGTCGTCGGTCAAGCGCTGGATACGTGGCTCGAGCGATCGGCAGTCAAGCACGCGAAATCCCGACGCCTCCCAGGATCGCCACTCCTCCTCGTACGCCGCACGCGATTCGAGAAGGTGGCCACCCGTATAGAACAGGAATGTCGCGGCCGGGTCGAAGGCGTCGAAATAGGAGGGGACGTCGTGCGCCCCGAACGCGGCAACGAGGGCCTCTGCGGCCGATGCGACGTCCTCATCATCGGTCACGGCATCTCCGCGGCGATCTTCCGCTCACTGGCATCGATAGCCGCCTGCTCACCACCGAGGTCAAGCGAGCGCGTGAGTGCGAAGTACAACAGCGCGGACACGGCAAGGCCGACGACGGCGGAGATGTCCGTGCCACCGAGCGCAGAGGCCGCTGGACCCGTAAACACCCCGGGGATCACGAAGAACGGCGCCATGGAGATCAAACCGAGCGCGAACGCGAGAAGCCCTCTGCGTCCCCAGCGGCCGTAGATGCCGGTCGGATCGAAGATGTCCAGGATCGCGTATCGGCCGCGCCTGACGAAGAAGTAGTCGACGAGGTTGATCGCGGTCCAGGGAACGAGGAGGTAGAGCATCAGGATCAGGCTGTTGAAGAGCGCGCTGATCGCGTCCCCACCGAACGAGATCCCGGCGAGCGCCCAGATGACCGCCAGGACCACGATCGTGATCACGCGCAGCGGCCGCGTCGGCGAGATCGGGCGGACCGAGTCAATGGCTGTCGCGGTCGAAAGCATCGCCCCGTAGGCGTTGATCCCCATCGTGGCCACCAGAGCCAACACGGACAGGAGTGCCAGCAGCGAGCCCAGACCGGCAAAGACGTTGTTGCCGGCCTGCTGGAGGGCCACCAGGCCATCGGTGGCTCCGAGACTGGCGGCCAACCACGCCCCGAGTGCGATAAGCCAGACGGCGGCACCCGCCGCACCCAGGTAGACCGACAGCACGATGGGCGCGGTCCCGGTCGATCGGGGAAGGTAGCGTGAGTAATCCGACACGTACGGCGCGTACGTGATGTTGTACGCGGCGGCCGCCGTGAACATCGCCAGGAACGCGGGCCAGGTGAACTCGCCCGCGGGCGCCGGAGAGCCGCCTGCATTGCCGGTCATGACAGCCACACTCAGGATGACGTAGAACGGCAGGGCGACGAAGAAGAGGATGCGGAACACGAGGTGCAGCAGGTCGTGACCATAGATGGCCAGGACGGCCGCGATCACTGTCGTGACCACGACGACCAGGGTCGCATCCAAGCCGAAGATCCCGTTGAGTCCACTGCCAAGCAAGATCACGTCGACGACGTTGAAGAGCATGAACGTGACCCACGAGCCGATCAGGGCGACCACCACGCCGCTGTAGCCGAGCTGCGCCCGGGACTGGATCATCTGGGGCAACCCGAGATGCGGCCCCTGCGCGGCGTGGAACGCCATGAACAGCGTGCCGAAGGCGATTCCCAGCGTGCCCGCGAGGATCGTGTCGGTGATCGAGAGCCCGAGCGCGATCCCGATGAACCCGATCGTGATCGTGAAGAACTGGAAGTTGCCAAGGAACCAGAACGGTCCTTGCTGCCAGACCTTGCCGTGGCGTTCCGACGCCGGGACATAGTCGATGGAATGGGTCTCGACGCCGCGGATCCCCGCCTTGGGACTCGCGGTCGCGATGCGTTCACCGGCCATGGCGGGATCCTCCTCCTGGTCATCGTGCGCCGCCCCCGACCGATCGAAGGGTGTGGCGTCCGCGGTCACCGCGCAATCGTCAGATTCACGGGAGATCGGAGATATCCTTGTCGATGATGACAACATCGAAACGGGACGCTGGGGTGACGCGCCATGTCACCGTCGAAGACCTTCTGCGGTCGCCGGCGTTGGAACTTCGCGTCATCGCCGGCAGCGCGGGACTGGGCCGACGAGTCAGCTGGGCGCACGTGAGCGAGTTGGAGGATCCGACGCCATGGCTGCTGGGCTCTGAACTGATCATGACGACCGGCATCGGTGTCCCAGGTCAGCCATCCGCGCAGGTGCGCTATCTCGAGCGTCTCGACAACGCTGGGGTCGCGGGCCTCGCACTCTCGGCGAAGCTCCATGTGCCGCCCCTGGATCACAGCTTCATCGAGGTCGCTGAACGACGGTCGTTCCCGATCCTGGAGGTGCCGCTCCCGGTCCCGTTCATCGCGATCGCACAAGCGGTGGCAGCGGCGGTCCAGGCGGACATCGGGCAAGGTCTGAGCGCACAGCTCCGTGTCTTCGGCTCGCTGCGGTGGCTCACCGTTGAGGGCCTGAGCGCCGCAGAGGTCGTCTCGCGGCTCGAGTCGCTGTCAGGGTTCACGTTCTATCTGTGCGACCCGGATCTGCGACCACTCCTCATCGGCGTGCCCGCCCCTCCTCCGAATCTGGCAAATCGCATCCCGCTCGCGCTCGATGGGCCGCCGACCGTCCTCGACGGCTACATCCTTCCGGTTCCGACGCCAGGCGGACCGGCCGGACTCCTGTTGGCCCAGCGCCGACCCGACGTGACCTCCGGCGACCTCGCCGTGGTCCAGCACGTTGCGACCGTCGCGGCGCTCCTGGTGAGCATCGCGCGCCACGAGCAGGAGACATTGCGGCGCGAGGGAGCGGAGATCCTGGCCGAGATGCTTGGCGGGGTGGTTGACGGAGCGACTGCCCGACGGCGCCTGGCTCGGTCCGGGTTCGACCCGACCGGACTCCTACAGCTGTTCGCCGTGCGCGCCGGGTCGTCTGCAGCAGAGGACGTGATCCTCGACTCGCGACTTACAGGATCGGGGATCCCCCACATGCTCCTCAGACAGCGGGGGCAAACACTGGCGCTCCTCCCGGACGACCCGGATGTCCGGGGGGTCGTCGCAGCGCTACCAGACGTGGTTGCCGGAGCAAGTCGAGCGTTCGAGGGCGGCGGCCCCCTCGATCTGTCCCGTCGCGAGGCTCTCTGGGCTGCGGCACGAGCCGGGGAAGCCGGTGGTGGCCTGATCCAGTATGGCCACGATGCCGCCGGGCGATGGCTGGCCGAGGATGGAGCGGCGCTGAGGGCGTTGACGACAGATGTCCTGGGAAAGGTGATCACCTACGACCGAGCGCATCCGACTCGCCTCATGGCGACGGTCCGTACATGGATGGAGCGCGATCGGCGCTCGGATGAAGCCGCCCGGGCGCTGGGCATCCACGTGAATACGCTCGCCTATCGGCTGCGAAGGTTCGAGCTGATCAGCGGGCGGGACCTTGCTGCGACGTCCGACCTCGCTGAGATCTGGCTTGCCCTGCGCGCCTCAGACGAGGTCGGTGATACCTGATCCTGGCCGGACCTAGGGTCCCGTCATCCCGATCGTGATGACGGCGAGGCCGTCGAGTCGCTGGTAGCCCAAGCCCGGCCGGTGATGACGCCGGGCAACGCCGGTAGGCACCCGAATGTGTCGTGTCACGGCACCCACACGGGTCAACGTCAGACACCCGATCATGGTTCGAATCGTCGATCCCGCGTCAGCGGACGGCGGGCACCAAGACACTGAGCACCGCCATGGTCGCGACCTTTGCGTCCGAGCGGAACGGCCGCCAGATCCGGCCAGCCCGGAGATGGCAAGGCTCATCGGCGAATGACCGAGCAACGCTCAAAGAGCCGTCATGGGAGTCGGGCCCAGGCGGCTGATCGCGCAGGAAGCGCGCTCTGTGGCGGCCCCAGTCAGCCGCCGGCAATGGCCGCGGAGGCCCTGGCCACGATGACCGGAAGGCCTGTACCTGCACGCAGCTGGTCCGGCACGACGCCGCGCAGGCGCTCGGCCAGGCCGGGGTGGGCAGCGTCAGGCGGCAGAACGAGGAGCGCTCCGCCGAACCGTCGAACGGCTTCCACCAGCCCGCCGTAACCGGCATGTGTGGGAAACCAGCCACCCGCGGTCACGCCGGCAGCAGTTGCAGCCTCCAGGAAGAGGGAGACCGGCTGGCGCCCTTCACGGCGCGCGACCGCGATGTCGAACAGTCGGTCCGGGCTGGGGCGGTTGGCGTCATCGCCGCGGAGATCCTTGTATGGGCTGGCAAAGCCTTCGGCCGAGCGGTCAACAAGGACGAGGTCCCTCCCTTCGCGGCGGGCGATGCGGAGGGCGGCCACGAATGCGTCCCGGTCGGCACCACGGCCGACAGCCACGACCACGGACCCAGCGCCTGCGCCCGAAGCCGGGTCGGCCTCCGTGGCGTCGCTAGACGCGGCGAGCTCGAGCGCGGCCGGAGAGGGCGGGCGCGGCCCGGGCGGCGATGGTGGCGGCGCGATCGGCACGAGGGCGGCACGCATCAACAGGTCTACCACCCCGGGGTCGTCGGAGACGAACCCCACGAACCGCTTGCCGGGCGTGCCCGCCCCGCCGATCCCGAAGTTCGCGGGATCGCCCAGTTCGTAGGAGACGAACGCGAGCGGCTCGGGCTGGTCGGAGACCAGGAACCACTGGTTTTGGAGTCGGACAGGGTCAGGCGACAGAGCGCGGTAGTCCAGCGTTTCAAGGCTCGGAAGGGTCGGGCGCGGACCCGTCGCCCACGCCGTGATCTGTGTCCCGGCGTCCAGCAGGTCGCGGTAGCGATCAGCCTCAACCGCAAGTTTATCCGCAGTCTGGAACCCCACGACCAGGCGGCCGCCCCGTGCCGCACGCTCGATCTGGCGGGTGGCCTGCATCATCTCGCGCGGGTCATAGGTGAACCGGGTCACGTCGGGGCTACGGCCGAGCGTCTCCGCCAGCCGTCGCCCGATCTCGAACAGACCGGCTTCACCCGATCCCTCCGGGTACGTCCAGATCATGTCGACGGGTGTCATCTTGGTCAGCCTCTCAGGTGCAACGGCCGCCTGAAGTATAGGCGAGGAGGCAGGCCTTGGAGGGGGAGCCCGCCTCCTCATCCACCCTGGATACCCCTCTTCGAGTGGTGCGCCGGCCAGTCTGGCCGCTCTGACCTCCATTCGAGGCCGAGGTCGTGCCGGATTGGGGAGAGAGGGATCGGAACGTCGATTTCGATGTCCGTGCGGCCGTGATTGGCCCAGCAAGATCCCAGCAGGTCGCGGTGGCGGTAGGCGGCGTGTCGGCCCACACATGCCTTACATGATGTTATAACCTCATGTTTACATGACGATGCTGGTCAACCGGACGCGCCCCGCCCCTCTGCACCATCAAGTCCGGCGCGCTATCCAGGCTCAGATTCAGGCAGATAGCCTCAAGCCTGGCGACCGGCTGCCGGCGGAGCATGAATTCGCCGAGCAATTCGGTGTGAGTCTCGCTCCGGTTCGCCAGGCACTCCTCGATCTCGTAGCAGCAGGGATCGTCGTCCGGGTCAAAGGCAAGGGGACGTTCGTCGCTGAAACCCGCGTCGACACCCCGGTGACCCTGTTGGCCAGCTTCACCGATGAACTCCGGGCGCGGCGGATCACGTTCTCGATGACCGTCCTTGATCAGGCCCTTGTGCAGGGACCGTCCCACGTACTTGCCGCCCTCGAACTGCCGGTCGGTGCGGAGGTCGTCCGAGTCCGGAGGCTTGCCTTGGTTCGAGGCGAACCTGCGGCCATCCTGGATGCCTACCTCGATGCCGAACGGTTCGGGGGGCTCGCTTCGATCACGGGATTCGAGCTAGGGCGGTCCCTATACCGAACGCTCGAGGATGACTTCGACACCAAGGTTGGCCAAGCCCAAAGCACACTCGACGTCGTCCGTTGCGACGACGACCAAGCGGAGTTGCTCGAGGTGCCGCTTGGCACGCCCGCTCTCCTCGTGCGCTCAGTCACGCAAGACATGGAGGGTCGACCCGTCGAATTGGCAGACGTGCTGTACCGAGGAGACAGGTTCACGTTCCGGATCGATAGCCAGCGATGAGCATGGCCGCCGCTCGGCGGACATAGGCGCTAGGAAAGGAGAGGGACGATGCAGGACACGGTCGGGATCCGAGGCTCGGGTCCAGGGGTCTTCCTTCGGAGATCGACTGGCCTCATTCGAGAGGTCAGCCTGATCGACGCATTGCTGATGAATTCCATCGGCATGAACGTCGGCATCGGGGCCGTGTTCCTCTTCCTGCAGGCGCAGAGCTTCTTCCCCGCCGGCAGCATGATCGCGGCGGTCGTCATCGGGACCGTCCTGATGGCCTTCACCCTGCTGTGGGTGTACAGCGAGTTCAGCGCCGCGATGCCACGATCAGGCGGCGACTACGTCTTCGTATCGCGCGCTCTCCACCCGTTCCTCGGATGGTTGATGGCCTGGAGCCAGGGGGTCTGGCTGATCTTCTTCTGGATCGGGTTCAACGCATGGTTCGCCCTGACCTTTGCGATCCCGATCGCCCTCCAGACGATCGGTGGCGTGACCGGTGCGACCGGTCTGAACGACATCGCCACGACCATCACCCAGCCGATCTGGGTCTTCATCCTCGGGTCTATGATCAATGTCGCCTTCGGCGCGCTCCTGATCTACGGTGGCCAGGGGTACTGGCGCTGGCAGAAGTTCGCTTTCCTGTTCGCGGGCGGGAGCATCCTGATTTCCGCGATCCTGCTCATCGCGAGTGGCAACCACGTCCCGGCGGCCTGGGATGCGTTCGTCGGCAAGTTCGGCGGACTGAAGTTCGATGAGATCATCCCGGCCGCGACGGCTGGCGGGTATGTCCTACCGAGCGCGAGCGGCGGGTTCGACCTGAGGGCCACCCTGCTGATGCTGCCATGGGTCTTCTTCGTCGTCGGCTACGCTCAGGGGTCTGCCCAGATCGGCGGAGAGGTGAAGCAGGCGTCGAAGAACCAGTACATCGCCATGGTCGGCGGGGTGCTGATCAACGGGGCGGTCCTGGCGATCCTCGTCTGGCTGTTCACCTCCGCGGTCGGAGTCGACTGGATCGGCGCGCTCGGCGCCGTGCCCGCCGACCAGCTAGGACTATCCGTCCAGCCGGGCTTCAACTTCATCGTCAGTCTGCTCACGGACAGCCCGATCATCCTCGCGCTGATCGGCATCGGGTTCGTCATGTGGGCCGTCAATGGCACGCCGCTGTCGGAGCTGCAGGCGACGCGCTACATGTTGGCCTGGTCGCTCGACCGGATGGTGCCCAGCCAGCTTGGTGACGTGTCCGACAAGTACCACACCCCGGTCAAGGCGATCGTCTTCGCAACGGTCACCGGTGAGTTGGCCCTCCTGGCGCTCATCGCGATCCCACAGGCGAGCCTCCTTGGGGCACTCGTCGCGCAGCTCGTCGCGTTCATCATCGTCTCGTTCGCCGGCATCGCCTTCCCGTATCGACTGCCCGACGTCTGGCAGTCAGCCGGGGGGCGGCGGGTCCTTGGCGTACCGGCCGTGACCCTGGCCGGGCTCGGTGGCGTCGTCGTCCTTGGCGGGATGATGGTGATGTTCGTCTTCAACGACACCCTCAACGGAGCCTTCGGTGTGACCCGCGACATCTCACTGATCGTTATGAGCACCGTCGTCATAGCCGGGATCCTGTGGTACGTCGGCGCGAGACTGTTCAACCGCAGCCGCGGGTTCGACGTCTCCCTCGCGTATCGCGAGATCCCGCCCGAGTGACTTGACCCATCGCTATCCCCTGCTGACGAGTGGGTCGACCCCCTCGGCCTGCTCGTCAGCCCTAAAACCGACCGCGAGGTGCACCACTTGTCCGTCAGTCCGTCGATCCCGACCATCGTCGTTCTTGGCCAGCTTTCGATCGACGATGTCGTGCTTCCCGACGGGCAGACATCCATGGCCGCCTGCGGTGGGGACGCCACCTATGCGGCACTCTCGGCCTCGCTCTGGACTGGGCCGGTCGGCGTCGTCGCGCCAGCCGGCGCCGACTTCCCGCCGACCCATCTCGCTCGCCTTCGGGAGCTTGGCCTCGATCTGACCGGCGTCTCTCCGCGACCTGGCCCAGCGATCCGCTACTGGGTCATCTATGAGGCGGACGGCCGGCGGAGATGGCTCCAGCGATCGCCTGAGTCAGCCTTTGCCGACACGGCTCCGACACCTGAAGACATTCCGCCGGTGTTCCGCTCCGCCGGCGCATTCCACATCGCGGCGATGCCCCTGAGCTCGGTCGAGCAGCTCGTCGCTGCTGTTCGTCGCTGGGCTCCAGATGCTGTGCTGACCCTCGATACCCATGAGGATGAAGTCGCAGGCTTCCAGGATCGGATCGCCGCGATGCTGCCATCGGTGACCGCATTCATCCCCAGTCGCGAGGAGGTGACCAGTTGGTTCGGCTGGGACGATCCCGAGCGCGCGATCCGGGAGCTTGGCCGATTGGGTCAGCGCTATACGATCATCAAGATGGGCGCGGATGGATCGCTCGTGCACGACGCACGATCAGGCGAGCTGACGGAGGTGGGACTGGCGCCTGGACCCGTGGTTGATGTCACGGGAGCTGGCGATGCCTTCTGCGGCAGCTTCGTCGCCGGCCTCGCCCTGGGCGACGGACCGGGTCAGGCGGCGGCGCGTGGCGCGGCCGGCGCTTCGCTCTCGATCGGCGGCTTCGGCGCCCTCCATGGGTGGATCCGCCCCGATGAGGCGCTCCGCCGGATGGCCGACACGCCGATCAGGTCGTTCGCTCGATGACTGAGCCGAGGTCCGATCGGCGGGCGATCGACGTGATGATGGCCGAGATCGAGACGATCCCGAGCGTGATAGCCCAGCAGGCGTCGGGGCTCCGCACTAGCCTGGCGGCGCTCGCACAGACGCTCGGTCAGCCAGCCCCGGAGATCGTCCTGACGGGCTGTGGCGACTCCCATTTCGCGGGCCTTGGCGCCAAGCTCGCGCTCGAGCGTGACGCAGGCGTGCGCTGCCAGGCACTCGAGGCGCTTGAGTTCACCCGTTATGCGATCCGCTACATCCCGATCGAGCCACGTGCCCCGCTGCTTATCGCCATCTCGTACTCAGGATCGGTCGGGCGGACGATCGAGGCGGCATCGACGGCGGGCGGCTTCGGCTGGCGCACCATCGCGCTGACCGGGCGACCGGATGGCCACCTTGCCCAGGCTGCCGAGCCGATCCTGATGGACGTTCCGACGTTGGGGTTCTCCCCGGGCACCAGTACGTACGTCGCGATGCTCACGGCGGTCTACACGCTGGGTGCGGAGATCGCCCGAGTGGCGGGCCGTACGGAAGCGGTCGCGCGTGCGGAGATCGCCCTGCAGCGAGCGCCCGACCTGGCTCGCGAGACGATCCATCTGGCAACCGAACCCGCACGCCGTGCCGCCGAACTCCTCGCCGCGGCCGCGACCAGCACATTCCTGGGATCCGGTCCGAGTCGGGCGACGGCCGAGTTCGGTGCCGCCAAGCTGTTCGAAGGGCCACAACGCTATGGCGTCGCCCAACACATGGAGGAGTGGGCCCACGAGCAGTATTTCGTGAGCGGACCGTCGACCCCGATCGTCGTCATCGCGCCATCGGGCGCAGCCCGCGACCGGGCCGGCGAGCTCCTGGCAGAGATGGCGTTCATCGGCGCTCCGACCATCCTCGTCAGCGATGTCGTCGATGACGATATCGCTCGCTCTGCCACGGTGATCCTGCCCGTGGCCGCCGGGCTCGACGAAGCGTATAGCCCGCTCCTCACGTGTCTGCCCCTGGCGCTCGCCGCGTTCTTCCTCGCCGAGCGCCTCGGCGCGGTCTCCTACGGGTTCCCCTCGGCGGCGCACGAGAGCGAGCACTACGAGACGATCCATCGCGCGACGCGCGGAGAACCTGCATGAGTATCGATCCTGGTTCCGCGCCACTCACCTCGGTGGTCGAGGAAGCGCGCCGTCTTGGGGGGCTGAGCGAGGCGTCCGGCGTGCGCGCAAGGCTACTCGGCGGCGTGGGCGTGGCACTCCACGCCCACGGGCCGATCCCGGTTCCGCTGACAAGGCCCTACGGCGATCTTGACTACGTCGTCGGACGAGCGGACGGCCCGACCTTTCGACGCCTGCTCGAGTCATCTGGCTACGAGGCCAACGAGCGGTTCAACGCCCTCCACGGGCACCGACGTCTGCTGCACTACGACCCAGCGAACGGCCGCCAGGTCGATACCTTCGTGGGATCGTTCAAGATGTGCCACGCACTGGAGTTCGGTGATCGATTGCCGGCAACAGGTCTCTCGATCGCCCCCGTCGATCTCCTGCTGACCAAGCTGCAGATCGTTCAGGTGAACGACAAGGATCTGCGCGACGTGCTCGTCCTGCTGGGCGACCACCCGATCGGATCGGGACCTGAAGCGATCGATCCCATCCAGCTCACGGCCATCGTCGGCAACGACTGGGGCTGGCACACGACGCTCCTCGACAACATCGAGAAACTCGATGCGCTGGGACGGTCCATCGATGGCCTGGAGCCGGGTCTGCGGGCCCGCGTGGTCGACCGGATCGCTGAGGTCCGCGTCGTGATCGGAAGCGCCCGACACTCGGTCCGCTGGCGGGCGCGAGCTGCTGTCGGCCGGCGGATCCCGTGGTACGAACTGCCCGAGGAGGTCGCTGCGGGATGAGTCGGCAGATCAAGCTGTTCTACGCGACGGATATCCACGGCTCGGAGCGGTGTTTTCGCAAGTTCATCAACGCCGGTGCCTTCTATGGCGCGGACGTCCTGATCATGGGCGGCGATGTCACCGGCAAGATGATCGTGCCGATCGTCGAGGAGGCACCGGATCGGTTCGTGGCGGAGGTCTTCGGGCAGACGCGCCGGTTCGATGAGACCGAGCTGCCGCGGATCACGAAGTTGATCGGCGACGCAGGGTACTACGCCGCCCGGATGTCTCCCGACGAACTCGAGGAACTCCATGGGGATCCAGCCAAGGTCGAGGCTGCCTTCAAGCGATTGATGACTGCGACGCTCAGCCGCTGGCTGGATTTCGCGGCGGAACGGCTCGGCCCGACCGGTCCGATGTGCATCATCTCGCCCGGCAACGATGATCAGCCGTTCATCGACGATCTGCTCTCGTCGTCGACCCGGGTGATCAATCCGGACGATCGTGTCATCGAGTTGCCAGGCGGCTTCGAGCTCGTCTCATTCGGCTATTCGAATGTGACCCCGTGGGCCTCGCCACGCGAGCTCGAGGAGCCCGAGCTGCTGGCTCGGATCGAGGCTGTTGCGAGCCAGGCGACCCACGCGGACCGGACGATCTTCAACCTCCATGTCCCGCCGAAGGAGACCCAGTTGGACCAAGCGATCCTGCTCAAGCCGGACCTCAGTCCCGTGTTGCGCAATGGATCACCGGTGGTCGCTGGTGTCGGGTCGAGCGCCGTCCGGACGGCCCTGGAGCAGCACCAACCGCTGGTTGGTCTGCACGGCCACATCCACGAGTCTCGGGGTAGTGCCCGGATCGGTCGTTCGACGGTGTTCAATCCCGGGAGCGAGTACTCCGATGGCGTCTTGCGCGGCCTGATCCTGACCCTTGAGGCGGGCAAGGGAATCCGTGGCTCGCAGTTCATCGCTGGCTGATGACCGACGTCCAGCTCCAGGACGAGCCGGCCGTCGCCCGCGTCGTCGGCGTCCTCGGCTCCGCTCGGATCACCACCGACGACCCACGCTACGATCGCGCGATCGACGTTGGACGGCGGCTTGCGGAAGCGGGCTTCGCCGTCATGACGGGCGGTTACGGCGGTTTGATGGAAGCGGTCAGCCGTGGCGCCGCCGAATCGGGCGGCGGCGTGATCGGCCTGCCCGTCCGGCGCTGGCCAAGCTTGACCCCCAACCGCTGGATCACGGAGGTGATCTGGACCGAGTCATTCGTGGGACGACTGCCGCACCTGGCTGGGTGCGATGCCCTCGTCGCGCTTGACGGGGGGATCGGGACGCTGGCGGAGATCTCCGTGGCCTGGGCGGACCGACAGACGGATCCAGAGCTGACCCCACCACTCATCCTCGTGGGTGCGGGCTGGCGCGCGATCCTCGACGCGGTCGAGCTCCGACTCGTCGTCGGTCCGCATGACGTGGCCTTGGTTCGTTGGGTCGCGCTGCACGAGGATGTGGTTCCCGCCGTGCTCGCGGCACTCGACGGACCTGCGCCGATCGCGGAGCCTCGAGGATGAGCTCAGCGACGAAGCTCGTCGGGATGGTCCAGTTCATGGGGTTCCCCCATGATCCGGGCGGTCCCAGCCATGTCACCGACACCATCGATGCGGCCACGCGCGATTCCGAGGTGCTGCTCGAAGCTGGGTTTCGGACATTGATGGTCCAGAATCTCTCGACCCTGAGCCCATGGCGACTGGAGACGGTCGAGGAAGTCGCCGCGATGAGCGCTCTGCTTGGCCGCCTGACCGGGCGCTTTCCAGAGGCTGAATGGGGCCTCAACCTACCGAGCGACGACCCGGCAGCCAGTATCGCGATCGCACATGGTGCTGGTGCCTCGTTCGTCAGGTTGAAGGTCTGGATCGGGGTGATGTACCGAGCGGAGGGGACTTTGGTCGGTTGCGCCAACGCCGCGATCGCCTTCCGCCACCGGATAGGCGCGGATGACGTGAGGATCTGGGCGGATGTGCACGACCGGACCGGCACCCCGGTCTGGCCGGTCGCCTGGCGTGACGGCGTCACGGAGGCCCGCAAGGCCGGAGCGTCAACCTTGGTCGTCACTGGGTCGGATCCGACGATGACCGTGGCAATGCTCGACGAGGCCCGCGAGACCGCCCCGGGCGTGCGCCTCGTCGTGGGCGGCGGTGCGACACCTGAAACCATCGGAGCGTTCACCCGGACGGCCGATGCCGTGATCGTCGGGACCTACCTCCATCGCGACGGTGACGAGACGCTGCCCGTCGATCAGGATCGGGCGCGGCGGATCGTGGCTGCCGCTTCACGAGCGTAACGTCAAGACGCCTCAGCGGTGAGTCGCCACCAGCCGGACGCGCACGCCGAGCGCCGCGGAGTCCGCCGGGCAGCCGCGTCAGGACCGAGTAGGTCTCGAACCAGCGACGCCCTCGGAAGCCGGCCGTCAACAGGCGACCCCGGCAAGCATGCGGCAAACTCCAATAGCCGAGACTGGCCTGGGAGACACTTGTTGTGGGATCCGATAGGGATCGGGACAGGATCGCCACGGGCATCGCCGCCCAGCCCGCGATCGGACCTCGTTGTCGTCGTATCCGGCATACCGTGATGGAGAGTTCAGGCCGATGGACGTGAGCGCGAAACGCATCGACGATCTCCGCCGGATCGCTCGCGGTCCGGTGATCCTGTCTGGTCAGATGGAGTACGACGAGCGGCGCCAGACGTTCAATGCCGCCCTCGACAACCGACCAGCGGTGATCGTCCAGCCGCTCGATTCGGCGGATGTCTCGGCCGTCGTGCGGTGGGCGGCAGACGTCGACATCGCGATCTCGATCCGTGGAGGCGGTCACAGCGTCGCGGGCCACGGCGTCGGCGCGGACTCGCTGATGATGGACTTGGTCAACCTGCGGGCCGTGACCGTCGACCCGGTCTCAAGGACCGCCGATGCAGGCGGAGGCGCGCTGCTGGAGGACCTCGACCTGGCCACGACGGCCGTTGGTCTGGCAGCCCCGTCGGGGACGTACATGACGACGGGAATCGGCGGGCTGACCCTGACTGGTGGCATCGGCTACCTGCTGGGGATCGCCGGGTTCGCCTGCGATGCACTGGTCGGCGCGGAGATCGTGACGGCGGACGGGACGATCCACGAGGTCGACGGCGACTCCGATCCCGAGCTGCTGTGGGCGCTCCGGGGCGGCGGTGGCAACTTCGGCGTGGTGACCCGCTTTCGCTACGCCCTCGTGCCGCTCCCGACCGTCTTCGGGGGCCACATCCAGTTCTCCGGGCCGCGGGTGCCGGAGCTGGTGAGTCTGCTGTTCGAGCAGCAGGGCGCCGGGCCGGATGAGCTCACGCTCGCGATGGAGCTGTCCAGGAACGCGCAGACCGGCGAACGAGCCGCGACCGTTCTTGGTGCGTGGACCGGAGATCCTGCCGCGGCTGAGGCGCGGTTTGCGCCGTTCCGGCAGCGCACGGATGTCGTAGCGGACGGCCTTCGGAGGATCCCGTACATCGAGCTCCAGGCACTCGCGGGCCGGATGGGACCGACGTACCGGCACTACTGGAAGGGCCACTTCGTTCGGGAGCTCACGCCAGCACTCGAGGACGTGGTGGCGTCGGCCCAGGACGCGATGACGGCGCACAGCGAGATCCTCATCGAGACCATCCACGGCGCCGCGCACCGCTTCCCTGAGTCTCACGCCGCCTTCGGTGCCCGAGCTGCCCAGGCGAACGTGTCGGCATTGGCGATCTGGGACGATGCGAGTGATGACGCCAGGCAGATCGAGTGGGCTCGAGCCACGGCACGCAGCCTCGAGCCCTTCTCCTTGCACGGCGGCGGCTATCTCAACTACGCCCAGGCGGACGAACCTGCCCATCGGATCGAACAGGCCTTCGGTGCGGAACGATTCGCGCGCTTGCGTGCCGTCAAGTATCGCTGCGACCCGGACAATCGATTCCGCTTCAACGCGAACATCCCGCCCGCGTGATCGTGCGAATGGACGGTTGCTCATCGTCTGCGGTGGCGAGCCGGCGATCTCGACTGTCGAGATCTTCCAATGATCGAGCTGTGCGCTCGATGTCGGCGGCGGCCCGCGAGATCGGTGGCGGCCTGGGTCGGGGCGCGATGCGTCAGAACGACGATTTCGTCAGCGCCGGCGCGGCACGGACGACCACCTCGCGACCGCGATGGGCCGTCGGTGACGACCTCGAGGGTGGGCGGACGCCGTCGGAGCCATCGTGATCGGGGCGGCCCTTGCCCGAGAAGGCTCGACAAGCGTCCGGCTGTCTCAGGCCCGCGGGGCGACCTGACGTCGGTGATCGGCGGACGTCGTCGATGGGCGGGCCGCGTTCGTCATCGACTGCCAGCCAAGGCGGCCATCTCGAGCGAGGCATCGACGGGCACGACCATCAGATTGCCAACCCGCCCAGCGATGTCGATCTCGCGCTCGGTCACAGGGCTGCCGAGGCCGGCCTGATTCCAGGCTGCTCGACTCACGAGCAGTTCACCGGGCCCGGCCACCCCACCCAGACGGGCCGCGATGTTGACCGTGTCGCCGAGCGCGCTGAAGTCGAGCTTCTCCCCGCTGCCGATGACCCCGACGAACGCCTCGCCCGAATGCACGCCGACCCCGACCATCAGCCCCTTCTGGGCAAGGCCGTCCTGTTCGACGGCAGACAAGATCGCCCGACCGGCCAGGATCGCCCGCAAGGCGTGCTTCTCGCCGGCGATCACCGGGATGAATAGAGCCATGACACCGTCGCCCAGGAACTTGTCGATGATCCCGCCGTTGGCGTCGATGGCATTCGCGGCCGAGCGGTAGTAATCCTGAAGGAGGCCGCGGAAGCTCGAGGCGGAGATCCGCTCGGCGATTCCGGTCGAGCCCCGCACATCGGCGAAGAGGACGCTGATCTCCACCTCTGCGCCACCGCCATGCTTGGAGAGCTGTCCGAAGCAGGCCTTGCACAGGAGGGGGTTGTCGCGCATGGGGCCGTGCCAGAACAGCTTGGCCGCGGCGCCCCCGATCCCGTGGAAGGGCGAGGCGCAAACCTTGCAGCGCGGACTCGATGGCACGCGCCGCCAGAGTCGACGAACCTGGCGCAGCGACGGGTCCTCTCCGGTCAGCATCGCCCGCCACTGGGCGGTTGCGGGATCGTCGTCTGGCATGTCATGGATGGTACGCGCCCCGATTGACGGTTGGACGACCGTCGGGAATGGCGCCTTCCCCCGCCTGTCGAATGTGAGCCCCCAGTCGAGGCAGCGGATGCGACCGAACCCGGGCCCGCGCGTCCCTCACCTCGGAACTCGCGAGCCGCCGCGTCCCGGTCCCCGGGCGGCAATTCCCTACCTCGACGCATCGTCTCCATCGGCGATCTCCGCGAGATGCTCGGCATCGCGGATGACGAGGCTGTGTTTGGACGACTCCAGCAGCCCGAGCCGACGGAAATCGCCGAGCGTGTGGGCGAGCGTCCCGCGCGTGGTGCCGATCATCTCGGCCAGCTCGTGCTGGGTCAGCCGCGCCTCGATGCTGCTTGCCGTCGGGCGACATCCGATACACCCGGATGCGGCCCTTCTTGATGATGTCCGGCGCCCAGGATCACCAGGCTTTCCGGCAGCGCCCGGGCCGAAGTGGCCTCGCGGTTCGTCCATGGCGTGATCGACTCGATCCCGTCGATCGACGGAATGGTCGCCGACGAAC
>JBKJQY010000053.1:0-9994 GCA_046593725.1 Candidatus Limnocylindrales bacterium | reverse complement strand
GAACACGACGAGCCCGCCCATCAGGAGCCGGCGCGCGCCCCACAGGTCCGTCAGCCGGCCGGTCATCGGCATCGTCAGGATGTAGACCAGCAGGTAGCCGTTGATGATCCAGCTGGCTTTGCGCAGTTCGATCCAGGCGGAGGTCCCGGCGGCGTCGACGAGGCTGACCAGGATGGACGGCAGCGCGACCGCGGTGATCATCAACTCGAGGCCGGCCAGGAATACGCCGATCCCGAACACGGCCAGGAGCACGAGGGCTGATCGGCGAGTCATCGTCCGAGTGTAGTGGCGTTGGTCGGGAGCCCCGGTCACACCGATCAGGGATCCGCCGGGGGGCGATCCCGACATGGTTTCGGTGAAGCGAAACGACTCACGATCAGACGAGATCGTTCCGCATGGCTGGAACCATCGGGTGAACCGAATCCTGCGGGGCTCGCGCCCAACGCGACCTCGACTCCCGCTTGACATCGCTGCGTTCGGGCGAATAGCATCAACGAGCATTGATATAAACCGCCGTTGATGCAACGCGACGCCAGCCCGATAAGCCGGAGCCCGATGTCCCCCTCCCCCGCCCGAGTCCGCAGCACGATCGTCGCGGCCGTCGTCCAGCCCGAGGACCTGCGCCAGTTGCGCGCGTTCCACAAGGTCATGGCCGACGTGAACCGGCTGCGCATCCTGCGCGTGCTCGCTGATGGTGACGCGACGGTGACGGAGCTTGTGGACCACGTCGGCCTGTCACAGCCGCTTGTCTCGTGGCATCTCACCCGATTGCGTGCGACCGGCATCGTGGAGACCCGCCGCCAAGGCCGGGAGACCATCTGCCGCCTGCGAGAAGAGGCCTTCGAGGAGTTCGCGGCGCGACAACGGGTCGCCCTCGGGCTCGTAAGCTAGTCCGGTGACCATCTCGAACGTTTCGCGCACGCGAATCAAGAAGGTCTTCGAACCGGTCGCCCTGGGCATGGGCCGGCTCGGCCTCACGCCGGACGGGCTGACCCTGATCGGTTTCGGCATCACGGTCGTCGGGGCGGTCCTGCTCTCGCAGCAGCTGTGGCTGCTCGGCGGGGTCGTGGTCTTCGTCGGCGGCGTCTTCGACATGTTCGACGGCACGCTCGCCCGGGCGACCGGCAAGGTCAGCCCGCTCGGCGCGTTCATGGACTCGGTCTTCGACCGCTGGGGCGAGGCGCTGGTCTATCTCGGGATCATCGTCGGATGCACCCTCGCGGCCTTCGACACAGGGGCGATCCTCGCCGCTGCCGCCATGGGTTCCGCGTTCATGGTCAGCTACACCCGATCCAGGTCCGAAGGCCTCGGCTTCACGGCCGGATCCGGCATGGCCGCGATCGGCGTCATGCCGCGCGAGGTCCGCCTCGTCATCCTGTGCCTGGGCCTGATCGTAGCCGGGGCCGCGGCGAACCTGACCGCCCTCGTAGTGGCCCTCGCGATCATCTTCATCGGTTCCACCATCACCGTCATCCAACGGATCCTCCATGTCCGCAGCCAGGCCAAGTCGGCCGCCACCACCTTCGATCCAGTAAGGGAGCAGGGAGAACCAACGTGAGCAAGACCAACAGCAAGAACGGCAGCACGCCGGACAACACCTGGGCCGGGTCCAGGCGTCGCGGCGACGGCAAGATCCGGGTCGCCATCGTCGGCGTCGGCAACTGCGCCAGCAGCCTGGTCCAGGGCCGTTACTACTACGAGGATGCGAAGGCGTCCGACTTCGTCCCCGGCCTGATGCATGTGGACCTGGGCGGCTACCACGTCAGCGACATCGACTTCGTGGCCGCCTTCGACATCGACAAGAACAAGGTCGGCAAGGACCTGTCCGAGGCGATCTATACCAAGCCGAACAACACCTATGTCTTCCAGCAGGTCAAGCACCTGGGCGTCAACGTCGACCGCGGCATGGTCCACGATGGCCTGGGCAAGTACCTGAGCCAGATCATCGAGAAGGCGCCGGGCGAGACCGCCGACATCGTGGGCATCCTCAAGGAACGCGAAGTCGACGTCATGGTCAGCTACCTGCCGGTCGGCAGCGAGGAAGCGACCAAGTGGTACGCCGAGCAGGCCCTGGCCGCGGGCGTCGCGTTCGTCAACGCCATCCCGGTCTTCATCGGACGCGAGCCGTACTGGCAGCGCCGTTTCGCGGAGGCCGGCCTGCCGGTCATCGGCGACGACATCAAGAGCCAGGTCGGCGCGACGATCAGCCACCGCGTGCTGACCCGCCTGTTCATGGATCGCGGCGTCCGTCTGGACCGCACCTACCAGCTGAACTTCGGTGGCAACACGGACTTCCTGAACATGCTCGAGCGCGAGCGCCTCGAGTCCAAGAAGATCAGCAAGACGAACGCGGTCACGTCGATGCTCGACTACGAGCTGGACGACGGCGACATCCACGTCGGCCCCAGCGACCACGTGCCGTGGCTCAAGGACCGCAAGTGGTGCTACATCCGGATGGAGGGCACGACCTTCGGTGACGTGCCGCTCAACGTCGAGATGAAGCTTGAGGTCTGGGACAGCCCCAACAGCGCCGGCGTCATCACCGACGCGATCCGCTGCCTGAAGCTGGGCCTGGATCGCGGCCTGAAGGGCACGCTCGTCGCGCCGTCGAGTTACTTCATGAAGAGCCCGCCGCAGCAGATCCACGACGACATTGCGTTCAACCGGGTGGAAGCCTTCATCCGGGGCGACGACAACGAGACGCTGATCGGCACGGAAGCCCCGAAGAAGCGGGTGTACCGCAAGCTCGCTGCATCCAAGGCCAAGGCGGCCGTCACCGCGAAGTGACCGGCGGCCAGCGCCGACTGGAGGCGCCGCACCGTCGAGGGGGAACCAGTCCACGGATCGTGGAGCGGTCGGTCGTGCTGGCCTACCGCGCCACGGCATGGGTCCTGCGGAGCGTGCCGGCCCGGCCGGCCGGGGCCCTCATCGGGCTCGGCGCGCAGGCGTCGTACCTGCTCTGGCCGACCAAGCGGAACTGGTCCAACCGGAACTTCGGGCACGTCCTGGGGTTGCCGCCGGATCACCCGCGGGTCCGTCGGCTCGCTTTGCGCGCCTACCGGGTCTACGGGGACTACCTCGTCGAGTTGATGCGGGTCCCGTTCCTGCCGACCGAGGCGGTCGTCAAGCTCATCGAGCCGCTCGATGCCGACGAGATCGCCGGGATGCGCGCGAGTGCGCCGAAGGGCGGGATCATCTGCACCGTGGGCCACATCGGGAGCAACGACGCGATCGGCGCGGCCATCGCCCATCTCGGCCTGCCGCTCAGCGCGGTCGCCGACGACTCGTCGTTTCCAGAGCTGTTCGACCTGCTCAAGCGACAGCGTGAACAGTGGTCCGCGACGATCATCCCGTGGCGCAACCTCCGGGCGATCTTCGGGGTGCTGCGCCGACGCGAACTGCTGGCGCTCCTTGTGGATTGGGGGTACCGCAGTGACGGCATCCCGGTGACGCTGTTCGGGGCCTGGACCACGCTGCCGGCCGGGCCTGCGACCCTCGCGGCCAAGACCGACTCGCGGATCGTGCCGATCATCACGACGCGCAAGCCGGACGGCCGCCTCCACGTCGGCTGGGCCGACCCGATCGAGGTCCCGTCCACGAACCCGGCGGACCTCCAGCGCGCCACGCAGCGGATCGCCGACGCGCTGGCCCGGACGATCGCCCCCGCTCCGCACGAGTGGTACAGCTTCAAGCCGATGTGGCCGGCGACGGCCGAGGAGGCTACAGATCTGGAGCGGCGTGCCCACGAGATGCAGGCCGGCCGGAAGGATCCAGGTCCCAGCACCGGGCTGGCGCGCGACCCCGACGACCAGATCCCGGATGCCGAGCGGCCGGTCGAGGCCGCATGAGCAACCCGATCGTCTCGCGCGTCCGCGGGCGGGCCCTGATGACCGCTTCGTGGCTGGCCTGTCGCCTCCCGGAAGGCCCGTTGTTCCGCGCTGCAGAGCTCGCGGGCGACCTGTGGTACCGGCTGGCACCCGATCGCGCGGCCCAGGCGCGGCGAAACCTGCGGCGGGTCTGCGAGTCGCTCGCGGTAGCGGGCCGTGGCACGCCGGCGATCCGGGCCGCGGCGACGGACCCGGTGGCCCTGGAGCGTCTCGTCCGCTCCGCATTCCGCCACAACGCGCGGTACTACCTGGAGGTCGCCCGGACGCCGAGCGTCACGCGCGCGTTCATGGACGAGCGCCTGGAACTCGATACGCCGGAGCTCATCGCGGGGGCCACGATGCCCGGGAAGGTGGCCCTCTTCGTCGGGATGCACTTCGGCTCGGTCGAGCTGCCGGTCCTGTTCCTCGCGTTCCGGATCGGCAAGACGGTCACACCGATGGAGACCGTCGACGACCCGGGCCTGCAAGCCTGGTTCGAGCGGACCCGCGGGGTGAATGGCGTACAGCTCGTCGGGTTGCGCTCGGCGCGCCGGACCCTTCAGGACGCGCTCCGCAACGGGACGTCCGTGGGGCTCGTGGGCGACCGCGACCTGACCGGCGGTGGGGTGCCGGTCCCCCTGTTCGGGGCGCCCGCGAGCCTGCCGATGGGGCCCGCGATGCTGGCCGTCGAGAGTGGCGTGCCCGTCTACGGGATGGGCGTCCGACGGGCTGGCAATGGCCACTATCGCGGTCGGCTGGTGCCCGTCGAGGTGCCTCCGGACGGCACCCGGCGCGAACGCGTGACGATCACCATGACCCGTCTTGCCGAATCGTTCGAGCGCATCATCGAGGACGCGCCGGACCAATGGTGGGCAGTCTTCTTCCCGATCTGGCCGGACCTGGAGCACGACGCGGCGTCAGGCCTGGAGGACGCGGCGTGAGCGACATTCCGTCCCGCGTCGGGCGCGCCGACCTGCACATCCACACCGTCGCCTCGGACGGCACGGCGGCCGTGACCGCCGTGCTGGACCGGGCTGTCAAGCTCGGCCTTGACGTCATCGCCATCACGGACCACGAGCGCATCGACGCGGCCCTCGCCGGCCAGGCGATCGCGCTGGGCCGCGGGCTGCCGCTGGAAGTCATCGTCGGCGAGGAGGTCACGACGCTGGGCGGCCACCTGCTCGCGCTGGGCCTCACGACGCCGGTCCGGTCGTATCGTTCGCTGCGCTCCACGATCGCCGAGGTCCACGGCCAGGGGGCGCTCGCCATCCCCGCTCATCCGCTCGTCCCATATCCGTTGTGCGCCCAGGCGTTCGTCCTGCGCCGCCTCCTGGACGACGACGAGGCCGTCCACCCCGACGCGCTCGAGACGTTCAACCCCACCTCGCTCGGGCGCCCGCGCCACGCGACGGTCGTGCGATTCGCCGGGACGCATGGGCTCGCCCAGATCGGCAACAGCGACGCCCACGCGCTCGACGCCGTGGGGATCGGCTGGACGTCATTCCCGGGCCACACCGCCGGGGATCTGCGAGCGGCCATCACCGCCCGGACCACGCGACACCACGGGACGTTCCACGAGACGCTCGGACAACTGGGCACCTTCCGCGACCAGCTGCGCAAGCGCGGTCGCGATGCCCGCGACGAGGTCGTCGGACGTGTTCGCGACGACGGCACGGGCCGCGATCACGGCTACCCCGGCGGCCGCCAGCGGCCGCCACGTTACGACTCCGAGGCGGGCCCTCTCGACGGCGGCGCAGCATGAAGATCGGTCTCGTCTGCCCGTACATCTACCCGGAAGCGGGCGGCGTGGCGCAGCACGTCCGATTCCTCTACGAGAACCTGCGCCTTGCCGGGCACGACGTCCGGATCATCACCGCGAGCCACGGGCCACAGCGGTCCTCCGAGGGCGACATCATCCGCCTTGGCATCGGCTTCTCGGTGCGGACGAATGGGTCCGTCGGGACGCTGACGTTCTCGCCGCGCTACATCGGGCAGGTCAGGCGGATGCTCCGGGAAGAAGGCTTCGACCTGCTCCACTTCCACGAACCGTTCGTGCCGTTCCTGTCGCTCCTCCTATTGCGCGAGTCGACCAGCGTGAATGTCGCCACGTTCCACGCCTATGCCGGCTTCTCGCCGTCGTACGAGCTCGGCAGCCGGATCATGCGCGGCCATGCGGCGAGGCTCCACGGCCGAGTCGCGGTGAGTGCAGCCGCACGCCATTTCATCGACCGGTTCTTCCCAGGCGACTACAAGGTGATCCCCAACGGCGTCGATGTGCCGCGCTACGCGAACGCCGTTCCGATCGCCCGCTGGCAGGACGGCACGCCCAATATCCTGTTCGTCGGGCGGCACGAGCCGCGCAAGGGTCTGCTGGACCTGCTCAAGGCGCAGCGCATCCTGCGCAAGGCCGGCTACGGCACGCGATTGCTCGTGGTGGGCTCCGGGCCACAGGAACGGGAAGCGCGCCGCTATGTGGCCACGCGCGGCCTTCAGGGGGTCGTGTTCCTGGGCCGCGTGAGCGACGCCGAGAAGGCCCAGCTCTTCCGCACCGCCGACATCTACTGCTCACCCGCGACAGGTGGCGAATCGTTCGGGATCGTCCTGCTGGAGGCGATGGCCGCCGGGACGGCGATCGTGGCTTCGGACATCCACGGCTACAAGGGCGTCGTCCGTCGCGGGCGCGAGGGTCTGCTGGTCCCGCCGCGCGACCCCAAGGGCCTGGCGGAGGCGATCGGCAGGCTCCTCGACGACCCTGAGCTGCGCGCCCGGATGGGCGCCGCCGGCCAGGCGCGCGCCGAGGACTTCAGCTGGCCGCGCGTGACGGCCAAGGTGGAGGAGTACTACGGCTTCGTCATCCGCCGGCTCGCCGTCACAGGCTCACTCCCGTCCGGCTTCAAGGCGGAGGTACCTCAGGCGCCGCCGCCCATTCGAGCCAGGTCGTCGTCATCCTCGGGGGACGTCTCCGGCATCGCCATCGACAGCCGCCAGGACCAGGTGGAGTAGGCGACGACGACGCAGGTCACCGCGATCCCCACCGTCAGGATCGCGAAGTTCGTGGTCAGCAGCGGCAGCGCGACGCTGCGGTCCACGGTGCTCACCGGGAACTGGAAGGCGTACAGGTAGGTCGGCAGGATCCCCTGATATGCGGCGACGACGGTCGACGGCAGCGGCAGCGCCGAGATGTTGGGGTACAGGATGGCGAACCAGCCGACGGCCGCGACGCCGAACCCCACCACGAACCGGCGGGCGTCGCGCGACCCGGCGATCTGGGTCGCGAGGTAGGCCAGCGGCAGCAGCACGATCAGGGCGATGGGTTCCGATGAGATGTTGGACAGGGTCAGGATCGCGGTGTCTGGCAGCAGCGACACGAGGAAGAGGCCGCCGGCGACAGCCGCCCCGGTCGCGGCCAGCGGCACGAACGAGCGCCAGCGGCGACCCTCCAGCGACCCGTCGACCTGTGCAAGGCCCGCGAACTGGCGGATGAGGAGCAGGAAGCCGACGCCCACGACCAGGGCCAGACCGAACGTGCGGACCGTCAGGACGGCCGTGGGGATGGTCGCCGGACAGGCTGCCGAACCAGGATTGACCGACTCCACGCCCACGATGGCGCACAGCGGACGATCCAGCAGCCACAGCAGGGCCGGTCCCATGATCGCGATCGCGGCCGCGACCCGCGCCAACAGCCAGGTCCGCCTTGAAGCCCCGTGCCAGACCTCGGCGATGAAGTAGGCCAGGGCCATCACCACGAAGGGCAGCGCCGTGTAGTAGTGGTACTGGAAGGCAGCCCGATCGATGCGCGCCCACGGGACCCATTGGGCGGCGAAGGCTACGGCGATCAAGGTCAGGGCGAGGCTCCGGCGCTTGAACGCCATGTAGCTGGCGAACGCGAGGGCCGGCACGCCCAGCCACCAGATGACCAGGCTGCCGGCGTCGTACAGGGCGGCACTGGTCCCACCGGCCAGGCCCTCCTGGTAGAACCACACCGGCTTGAGGTTCAGAGGCCAGGCCCACCAGGGCGAGGAGGCCGGATGGGCCGCCGTCAGGCCGTTGTGATAGCGATACATCTGGGCAGTCAGGTCCAGTAGCGTCTGCCCGTCATGGCCGACAGGCCAGCCGGTGATGATCTGGTGGCCCTCGATCATGGCCCATGGGATGTACGAGATGACATACACGACCAGCGGCAGGACGACCATGCAGATGGCGGCGTAGACCACGGGGATGCCAAGGAGCCAGCCGGGTCGCAGCCAGCCGACCGGTGCCGGTGCCGGCGGGTCGAGGAACGCCGCTGGATCCTCAGGGCGAGGCGGCGATGCGAGCGGTCCGAATCCGACCTTGCCACCCAGCCAGAACAGCGCCGCTACCGCACCCGAACACAGGGCCAGGGCGAACGACACCTGGATCGGCGAGACCGACAGCGGCCCGACGACGACCGCCTGGAACGCGCTCGCCCGAAGCAAGGCGACCCCGAAGATGAGCGCGCCGAGGGCAGTCGGGGCCGCCACCGCGAAGCGCATCTCCTCGTCCGTCCAGGCGATCGGATGCAGGATCGCGGCGACGATGCCGATCAGGGTCAGGCCGACCATGATCAGGAGGAACGTCAGGTTCCCGAAGCCCTGGCCTTCCGGCACGATGACCGCGAGGTAGCCGAGGACCGCTGTGATCCCGATCATCCCGAGGATGGCCACGACGCGGCCGAGCGCACTGCGGACCAGGATCAACAGGACGAGCGCACCGATGGCGTAGGCGGCGACCCACTTGGACGACAGTGCGAGCCCCAGCAGCACGCCGATGGCGGGCATGGCCAGCCAGAAGGCCCAGCGGCTCCGCCACCAGCCGGTCCAGATCGCGGCGAACAGGGTGTACGCCGCGATGATGAACAGGCCGACGTAGACGTCGTTCATCCCGATGCGTGACTGGACGAAGAACATCCCGTCGACCAGGACCAGCAGCCCGACCAGGCCGGCGACGACTCGACGCTTGAACAGGATCCGGGTCAGCAGGTACAGCAGTGCCGCGGTGAAGGCGCCGGCGATGACGCCCGGCAGCCGCCAGGCGAACGCATGCGAGCCGGTCTCGATGCTGGCCGACGACCCGCTCGACGTGAACAGCAGCAGCTGCTGCCGGTCCTCAGAGGGGTATTCCGGCTCCATGTCGGCCACCCACGAGGCCGGGCTGAACCCGCTCGGAAGCTTGGCGTCCGCGTAGACGACGTTGGCGTGCGGCTCGATGACGTAGACCGTCCACGGCCCGGCCGCCGACCCACCCTGGACGAGGCCCAGGACGTGGACCTGCTGGGTCGCGCGGTCGTAGACGACCTTCGTGCCGGCGCCCGGCAGGGGGTTGCGGGTGACCGAGGTCGGGCCGTCCTTGGCCCGGTCGCCGGCGACCGCGATGACGTCGAACTTGGGGTCCTGCGCCGTCCCTACGGTCGCGTACAGGCTCGTATCGCCGACATCCGTCACGAGGGCGAGTCCGTGCGCGCCACCCTCCTCGGGGATCGTCTCGATGACCGTGGCCGTCGCCGGATCGATGAACGTCACGCCGTCGGCGGTCGCGGCCGCGACCCGGGCGACGTCCGAGATCTCGATCCCGGGCAACGTCCCGTTCGTGATGGCGTCCTCGACGGTCTTCTTCGTGGCCGCGTCGCCCGGGCTGCCGAGGACGACGGTGTCGGTCGCCCCACGGAGCTTGGCTTCGATGGCCACGGCATCCCCAGCGATCAGGTCAGCCAGCACCGACGCGACGGCCGCCGGATCGTGGATCTCGGACGGCGTGCCCACCAGTGCCGAGCCCGTGCCACCCTTTGCGAGGTCGACCAGCTGGGGTAGGTCCAGGCCTCCCGTCACGTCGCCTGAGTCGAAGTCGATCGTGGCCAGGTGGTCACCGGAAGCGGCCAGCAGCGTCGTCCCGTCGTCGAGGGCGAGGAGCTGGTCCACCCTGCCCCCCACGCCCGGCCCGAGACCGACAGGTGCCAGTCTGACCTCCAGCCCGCCCAGGCCCATCGCGCCCAAGTCCATCGTCGCCAGCCGGCCGTCGTCGTAGCCGATGATGAGCTCCAGGCCGCTGGCGCTCATCGCCAGGGCGGTGACGCCCGGGGCTGCCATCGTCCCGATCAGCTGGCGCGTCCG
>JBKJQY010000034.1:0-42442 GCA_046593725.1 Candidatus Limnocylindrales bacterium | reverse complement strand
GGGATGCGCATCGCCGCCGGCGGCTTCGGGCTGTGTGGGATCCCGGAGAATCTCATCGCGGCGGTCGTCGCAAGTGGCGTCACGGACCTGACCATCATCGGCAACAACGCGGGGGTGGACGACTTCGGGATGGGGCTGCTGCTGCCCGGCCGCCAGGTCCGCCGGATCGTGGCGTCATATGTCGGGGAGAACAAGGAATTCGAGCGGCAGGCGTTGGCCGGCGAGCTTAGGTTGGAACTGGTCCCGCAGGGCACGCTTGCCGAGCGGCTTCGAGCCGGCGGCGCCGGGATTCCCGGCTTCTACACGCGGACCGGCTACGCGACGCTCCTAGCCGAGGGCAAGGACGTGCGCGACTTCGGCGGTCGTGAATACGTGCTGGAGGAGGGGATTCGCGCGGACCTGTCGCTCGTGAAGGCCTGGAAGGGCGACACCGCCGGCAACCTCGTCTACCGCAAGACCGCGCGCAACTTCAACCCGATGATCGCGGCCTGCGGCGACATCACAGTCGCGGAGGTCGAGCATCTGGTCGAAGTCGGTGAGCTGGAGCCCGACGAGATCGACACACCGGGCATCTATGTGGATCGCATCGTGGCGGGCGCCAGGTACGAGGGTCGTATCGAGTTCCGGACCGTCGCGGGCGCGGATTCTGGAGCTGCCTCAGCCTCACCCACGCGTGACCTCATGGCGAAACGGGCCGCCCAGGAGCTGCGCGACGGCGACTACGTCAACCTCGGCATCGGCATCCCGACGCTGGTCGCGAACCACATCCCCGACGGCATCGATGTCGTGCTCCAGTCCGAGAACGGTCTGCTGGGGATCGGGCCGTTCCCGGCCGACGCGGACGTGGATCCGGATCTCATCAACGCGGGCAAGCAGACGGTCACGGCCATCCCGGGCGCCAGCTTCTTCTCCAGCGCCGATTCGTTCGCGATGATCCGCGGCGGCCACATCGACATCGCCATCCTCGGCGGACTGGAGGTCGCGGAGAACGGCGACCTCGCCAACTGGATGGTCCCGGGCAAGATGGTCAAAGGCCCCGGCGGCGCGATGGACCTGGTCTCCGGTGTCGGCCGCGTCATCGTCCTGATGGACCACAACGCCAAAGACGGCAGCCCCAAGATCCTGCCCGAATGCACCCTCCCGATCACCGGCCGGGCCGTCGTCAACAAGATCATCACGGACCTGTGCGTCTTCGAAGTCGTGCCGGGCGAGGGTCTGGTGCTGGTCGAATTGCAACCTGGCGTGACGGTGGATGAGGTCCGCGCGCGGACCGGGTGCGGTTTCCGGGTGGCAATGGATTCGTGATGGACGACGAACGCTGGGAACCCGGGATGCCGATGCTGGACCGACAGGCCGTGCGCGAGTCGTCGCTGCAGGTCCCGCGGGTCACGGGCGTCCTGCCGCCCAGCCTTCAGGGGCTCCCGCCACGATCCGTGCCGGAAACCGCGCCGACGCCGCTCCAGCGGCACTACATCAACCTCAGTGTCGTCGTACTCATCTGCGGCGCCATCGCGATCACCGCGCTCGAACTCGGAGCGTCGCTTGGCAGCCCGCTGGTCAAGCTGTGCGTCCTCATCGCGACGCCACTCCTGCTCCTCACGACCGGCGACGCTGTCCTGCGGATATGGCGTTCGGCCTGGGCGTGGATGCCGGTCGATCGCGGCCGCGGTCTGTTCCGACTCGCCTGGGTTGCGGTCAGCATCGTCGGTCTGACGGCCCTGCTTCTCGCGGCGATCGTCGTGCTGCTCGCGTGACCACCCATGGATGAGTTCGAGCGAGGGCCTGACGGCCGCTCCACCCACCTCCCGAGTGGCGGCGGCGTTCCGCCCTGGATGGCGGCGAGCCTGAACTTCTGCTCCCGCTGCGGCTCGGCGCTCCAGTTCGGCGCCATCGACGGCGAGGATCGCCACCGCCTCGCCTGCCCGGATTGCGGCCACATCACCTATGTGAACCCGCGGCTGGTGGTCACGGTCTTCCCGATCACCGAGGCCGGCGAGATCGTCCTCATCCGCCGCGGCATCGATCCCGGCAAGGGCTCGTGGGCGCAGCCCGGCGGCTTCCTCGAGGTCGATGAGACGGTCCACCAGGCCGCCATCCGCGAGACGTTCGAGGAGACCGGGCTGCTCATCGAACCCGGCGAGATCGTGGGGCTCTACACGCGGCTCGAGGCGGCGGTCGTGACGATCGCCTTCGAGGCCCGGATCGTCGGCGGTACCGCTGCGCCCACCCCTGAAGCCACCGAGATCCAGGCGTTCGCCCCCGAAGACATCCCGTGGGCCGGCATCGCCTTCTCGACGACGACCTGGGCCCTGCGCGACTGGCTCGAGCGTCGTCGCCCGGACCTGAGCTGGCCCGACGAGACCGCCGGCCGGTGACCGGACAGGCCGGACCGTGCCTCGCACAGTCATGGGACGTCTCACTCCTGGACGCCTCGATGCTCCTCGAGTAGGGACTCGAGTGTCCACCGAACGAGCGCCAAGGACGGTTGGGTCCGTTCGGACCGCGTTGCCGGGAGTGAGGGATATCTTGCGGGCTTGTATCCTCCGCCGGTGTTGATACAGGGAGCGCTGGCGTGGGCCATATGGTTGGTCGCGACGCCGGTGTTGCTGCTCTATCTGCGCCGGGTGCGCCACCTCTCGGCGGGCCGTCTACTTGTCGTCGCCGCGTTCGGGTCATACCTCGCGGTCGTGGTTGGCTTCACGATCTTCCCGCTTCGCCTCGATGACGCGTATCGGTTGAGGACCCCCTTCGACCCGGTGATCGTCGTCGTACCGTTCTTCCTCGGGCGACTCGAAGCGGTCATGACGCCGGCCCAGTATCTCGGCAATGTGCTTCTGGGGATCCCGTTCGGCTTCCTGGTGCCCTTCGTGTGGAGGACGTCGTTGCCGAGAGTCCTCGTTGCCGGCCTCGGCTTCAGCGTGCTGATCGAGGCATTCCAGTGGCTCGCCACGAAGCTCATGATCGCCTTCCCGACGCGCGCAGTCGACGTCAATGACGTGATCCTGAACACGCTCGGCGTCCTGATCGGCGTCGTCGCGTTCGCGCTTGTCCGGTTCGGCTATCGGATGATGTTCTCGAGCACGATATCGCCACCTCGCGTCTGGGAGCACTTCCACGCGACGTTTGTCGGCGGATCAGAGGCTCCAGCCGGCCCACCGGACCGAGAGGACTGACCAACCGCTTGACGACTCCTCGGCTCCGAACCCTGGATCCATCCACCAAGACAGCGCGCATCACCATGCGTGTCTCTGCCGCGCAGCGCGACCTCCTTGCCGAGGCAAGTCGCACGGCGTCGACCACGCTATCCGACTTCATCCTGGATGCAGCGACGACGCGCGCCGAGGACGTCCTCGCTGACCGACAGCTGTTCAGCCTCGATGATCACGCGTTCTTGGCCTTCGTGGAGCTCCTCGATCGGCCCGTGACGGATATCCCAGGGCTTCGCGAGGGTCTCGCGGCGCCTTCGCCGTTCGACGACTAACGGCGCCCATCGAATGGGGGGATACAGCCGTCCGGTGCCGCTGGTCGGTGCACACGAGGTCGCGGCATTCGACTGCGGGTCGGCCGCGTTGACGGAGTGGCTCAGGCGCCACGCGCTGGCAGCCCACCGGGCCGGATCGAGCCGGGTATACGTCACGTGCGCCGCCGGGACCCAGGCCGTCGCCGGCTACTATGCCGTCACGGCGGGCGGCGTCGCCCACGAGGACGCGAGTGCGCGCATGAAGCAGGGACTCGGCAGGTACCCGGTTCCCGTGATCGTGCTCACCCGCCTTGCCGTCGATATCGGGCACCAGGGGGGCCTCGGGGCGGCGTTGCTGACGGACGCCCTGCGGCGCGTGGAGCAGGCTGGCGAGGAGATCGGCGTTCGAGGCATCGCGCTCAACGCCGAGTCGCAGACCACTAAGGCGTTCTACTTGAGCTACGCGGCGTTCGAAGAGTCGCCGACGGATCAACTCCACCTGCTGCTGCTGATGAAGGACCTGCACGCGGCCGTCCGAGCCGCGAACGAACGTACCGGCGATGCCGGCGCCGGCGACGGACCTACGTCAGATCGATGAAGACGTTCTTCGTCTCGGTGTAGAGGTCCAGCGCGCTCATCCCGAGCTCGCGGCCGATGCCCGACATCTTGTAGCCACCGAACGGCGCCTCCGTGTGGACCGAGCTGTTCGAGTTGACGCTGATCACGCCGGCCTGGAGCGCCTTCGCCGCCCGCAATGCCTTGCCGATGTCGCGGCTCCAGATCGAGCCGCTCAACCCGTACGGCGTGGCGTTGGCGAGGCGGAGCGCCTCCTCCTCAGTATCGAACGGGATGATCGACACGACCGGACCGAAGATCTCCTCGCGCGCGATGCGCATGTCGTTCGAGACGCCGTCGAAGACGGTAGGCATGAGGTACGCGCCGTTCGCCAGCGTCGGATCCGTAGGCGCATCACCACCCACGACCAGCATGGCGCCCTCGCCCAGCCCGATCTCGATGTAGTCCTTGACCCGGTCGCGCTGCTTGAAGCTGACGAGCGTGCCCACCTCGGTGGCGTCCAGCGCGGGATCGCCCACCTTGACGTTGCGAGTCGCTTCGGCGAACAGCTCCACGACGCGTTCCTGGACGGACCGCTCCACGAGGATCCGGCTGCGCGCGCAACAGTCCTGGCCCGCGTTGTCAAAGACCGAAGACGGCGACTCGCGGGCGAACTTCTCGAGGTCCGCGTCGGCGAAGACGATGTTGGGGCTCTTCCCGCCGAGCTCCAGGCTGATCTTCTTCACGTTGCCGCTGGCCAGTCGCATGATCTCCTGGCCGGTCGTGGTCTCGCCGGTGAAGGCGACCTTGCCGATGCCCGGATGGGCCGCGATAGACGCCCCGGCCGTCCCACCCGGGCCTGTCACGACATTGAGGACGCCGGCCGGGATGCCGGCCTCAAGCGCGAGCTCACCGAGCCGCAACGCCGTCAACGGTGAGTAGCTCGCGGGCTTGAGGATCGCGGTGTTCCCCGCAGCCAATGCCGGGGCCACCTTCCACGAAGCCATCAGCAGCGGGAAGTTCCACGGGACGATGAGTCCCACGACGCCGATCGGCTCACGCAGGGTCAGGTCCAGGCCCGGCTTCGAGACCGGGATCGTCTGGCCGAAGATCTTGTTGGCAGCACCCGCGTAGTAGTCGAACACGAGGCTGACGCCGGTGATCTCGGCCCGCGCGCCGCTGATCGGCTTGCCGACGTTCCGACTCTCGAGCTGCGCCAGCTCCTCTGTGTGGTCCTTGATGAGGGCCGCGAACTTCGCAAGCGTCCGGCCACGCTTGCCCGCGGCCCAATTGGCCCAGCCCTTGCGATCCTCGAACGCCTTCTGCGCCGCCGCGACCGCGCGATCCACATCCTCGCGGCCACCCAGCGGGGCCGTCGCGATGACCGTGCCGTTCGCCGGGTTCACGACATCGAACGTCTGGCCGTCGGCCGCGTCCACCCGCTCGCCGCCGATGATCATGCGGGTCACGGTCGGGTTCGCAGTCTGGTCGAGCACGGCGTGCTGCTCGGGGGTCATGGTCTGCCTCGTGCTGGATCGGGGCCGGTGGGGACACCGCGTGGGATGGGCCCCGATGATACGCCCCACACAAGGCCCTGGCCGGGGCCCTGTCAGACCGGTCAAACCGGCCGATGGCCCTCATGGACGGTTGTTGGTAGCCGTAGCATGACGCTCGTGATCGCTACGATCTTGCACGCATTCCGTGGCTCACACGTTCGCACCTGGCTGGCGGCGGTCCTGGCTGTCACCTTCGTCGGGACAGCGGGGTATGTGGCGATGGGCTGGTCCATCGGCGATGCGGCCTATATGACCGGGATCACCTTGACCACGGTCGGCTACAAGGAAGTCCGAGAACTTGATGGTCTCGGACGCGCGTGGACAGTGCTCGTTGCGGTGGCCGGCGTCGGGATCATCTTCGGCTCGGTCGGGATCGTTGCCGAGGCAGTCCTGTCCGAGGCAGTGAGTGGACGACGGGAGGCGAAACGGATGACAACGGCGATCGAGACGCTCAAGAACCACGTGATCCTGTGCGGCTACGGCCGGGTCGGGTCCACCGTGGCCCGTGAGCTGGATCATGTCGGCGAGCGGTTCGTCGTGGTCGATATCAACCCGGCGTCCCTCGATGCGGCCCGCGCGGACGGACATCTGGTCGTGATGGGCGACGCCACGACCGATGCGGTGTTGCGTGAGGCCGGCGTCGAACGAGCCCGCAGCCTGATCACGACCATCGACACGGACGCCAACAACGTGTACGTGACGCTTTCCGCGAGGGCCTTCAACCCGGAGCTATTCGTGGTCGCGCGCGCCAACCAGGAGGGCGCCGAGGCGAAGCTTGTCCAGGCCGGCGCGGACCGTGTCGTCTCGCCGTACACGCGGGCCGGCCGTCAGATCGCGGAACTCGCCGTCCGACCGGACGTAGCTGACTTCATCGATTTCGCCCTATCACACGGTGAACCGACATTCGCCATCGAGGGGGTCCCGGTACGCGCGGACGGACCTCTTGAGGGTCTCAGTGTCGGAGCCCTGCGCGACCAGGGCGTGTATGCGCTCGCCGTGGTGCGCGGTGATCGCGACTACGAAACCAACCCGGAGACGGACCGGGTCCTGCGAGCTGGCGAGAATCTCATCGCATCTGGATCCGCCGATGTCCTGCGGGGGTTGCGCGAGCGCGCCTGACGCGTCGACCGTCAGAAGCCGGGGTCTGAGTCGAGTGCTCCGGCCGCGGCGGCAGGGACAGCCGAGGGTCCGGAGACGACGATCCCCGGCCACGCGTTCTCCGTCTCTCCGGCCGCATGTGCGCCCTCGGCAGCGACGATGGCGGCCCCGATGATACCGGCATCGTTGCGCAGGTCCGCCGCGACGATGGGACAACGGACGGTCAGGCGCGGGATGAACTTGTCGCCGTTCTTGCTGACCCCGCCGCCCAGGATGATGACGGACGGCCAGACCAGCTTGTCGATGCGGTCGAGGTGCTCGTCGAGATCGAGCGCCCAGGCCTTCCAGCCCAGCCCGCGACGCGTTCGTGCGGCGGATGAGGAACGCCACTCGGCGGGCTTGCCCCGGATCTCCATCGTGCCGAATTCGACGTTCGGGACCAGCCGGCCGTCGATGAAGACGCCCGACCCGACCCCGGTGCCCAGAGTCAGGAACACGACCGTGCCCATCCGGCCGCGGCCCTTGCCGAAGCGCATCTCCGCGATCCCGGCGGCGTCTGCGTCGTTGATGATCGAGATCGGCCGTCCCGTGGCCTTGAAGAGGCGCTCGACGATCGGGTAGCCGATCCACTTGACGTCGATGTTGCTCGCGGTCCTGGCCGTGCCATCCATGGTGACGACGGGCAAGCCCACGCCCACGGGCGTGTTGGGGCCGAGACCGCTGCTCGTCGCAAGTCGCTTCACGAGCCGACCCACCGATGCCAACACGGCGTCTGGCGTCGAAGGTTGTGGCGTCGCCACCCGCAGCCGTTCCGAGCGGAAGCGTCCAGCCTCCACGTCCACGATCGCCGCCTTGATCCCGCTCCCGCCTACGTCGACCCCGATGGCGATCCGGCCGGTGACCACGGATGGGGCCTGCTCCGTCATCAGAAGTAGTTCACGCTGATGCCGCCGTCCACGACCAGGGACGCGCCGTTCGTCCAGCGCGACTCGTCCGACGCCAGGTACACGGCCATGTGGACGATCTCCTCGGGCTTGCCGAACCGACCGGTGGGGTTTCGCGCCAGTCGAAGCTGCTTGGCGGCTTCATCCTTGACCAGCCAGTCCAAGAGCAGCGGCGTCTCGACCGGGCCGGGGCAGATGGCGTTCGTCCGGATCCCCTTCGGGCCGAACTGGACGGCCAGACTGCGCGTCAGCGCGAGGACCGCCCCCTTCGACGCCGTGTAGGCATCCTGCGGGACGCTGCAGCCCAGGATGGCCACGAAGCTGGCGATGTTGATGATCGAACCACCACCGCCGGCCTCCATCGCGGGCACGGCGAACTTGCAGCCGAGATACACGCCGCGGACGTTCACGGCCATCACGGCGTCCCACGTCGCGACGTCCGTGTCGGTCACGGAATGGTCCGCCTCGGGCATGATCCCGGCGTTGTTATAGAGGCAGTCGAGGCGGCCATAGGTCGCCACGGCATGGTCCACCATCGCCTTCGCGTCGGCTTCCTTCGACACGTCCACCTTGATGAACGTCGCCTCGCCGCCCGCTGCCCGGACGAGCGCGGCGGTCTCCTCGCCAGCCTCCTCGCTGAACTCGGCGACGACGACCTTGGCGCCCTCGGCCGCGAACATCCGCGCCGCCACCCGACCCATGCCTCCGCCCGCGCCGGTGATGATGGTGACCTTGTCGGCGAGTCGCATCAATGCTCCCTCTCGGTTGGACTGTACCGCTGAGAGTACGTCGCCAGGCCATCCGGATTCCGGTCTATTGCGCATCCACGGGCATGAACACCCCCGCTCGCCTCACTCGATGGGCCGCGTCCGGCCTCATCGGGATCCTCTCTGCGGCCACAGCCCTGGCTGCCGGTCACCTCGTGGCGGCCGTCATCGCGCCGGCTGCCTCACCGCTCCTCGCCGTCGGGAGCACGTTCATCGACCTGACGCCCGAGTGGCTGAAGTCCTTTGCCATCGCGACATTCGGCGAGAACGACAAGGCGGCGCTCCTGGCCGGGATCGTCGCCACCGTCGCCGTCCTGGCCGTGCTCGTCGGCCTGCTATCGGAGCGGCACACACGGCTGGCTGCCGGGGCGATCGTCGTCTTCGGGGTCGTGGGCGCGGTCGCGGCCGCCCTCCGGCCGGCCTCCGCGCCACTTAGCCCGATCCCGTCGCTCATCGGCGCCGCGGTCGGCGCCGCGGTCCTGCTCACCCTGGACCGCCTCAAGGGCGCGGACTCGGCGAGATCGAGCGATGACGCGCGGCTCGGTTCGCGACGCCGATTCCTTGCCGGTCTGGCGGGTGCCGGCGCCCTGACGCTGGTCTCGGGCGGCCTGGGTGTGATACTCGCCGGCCGGCGCGCGGATGCGGCCATGGCCGGTGCGGGTGGCATCGTCCCCGTCCCTTACGATCCCGCCGCGGCGATCCCGGCCGGAACGGAGCTGGGCATCGCGGGCGTCGCGCCGTTCATCACGCCGAACGAACAGTTCTACCGCGTCGACACGGCCCTCGACATCCCGGTCGTGCCCGAGGACACGTGGCGTCTGCGCATCCACGGGATGGTCGATCGCGAGGTCGAGCTGACATATGCGGAACTCATCGACCTGCCGACCATCGAGCGCGACATCACCCTGACGTGCGTCTCGAACACGGTCGGCGGCAAGTACGTCGGCACGGCTCGCTGGATCGGTGTCCCGCTCGCGACGCTGCTCGAGATGGCCGGCGTCCAGCCAGGGGCCGACCAGATCGTGTCGAGCTCGGTCGATGGCATGACGATCGGCACGCCCACCGCCGTCGCGCTCGACGGTCGCGACGCGATGGTCGCGATCGCCATGAACGGGAGCCCGCTGCCGCCGGTCCATGGCTTCCCCGCTCGTCTGGTCGTGCCCGGCCTGTATGGGTATGTGTCGGCGACGAAGTGGCTGGTCGACATCGAGCTGACCAGGTTCGATGCCTATGACCCGTACTGGGTCCAGCGCGGCTGGTCCAAGGAAGCCCCGATCAAGACGATGACCCGCATCGACACCCCGAAGCCCCTGGCGCGCATCGCCGCGGGCCGCGTCGCGGTCGCTGGCGTCGCGTGGGCGCAGCACCGCGGCGTCGATGCCGTGGAAGTCCGCGTGGACGGCGGATCGTGGTCGCCGGCACGTGTCGCCGCCGTCGACTCGATCGACACCTGGCGCCAATGGGTCTTCGAATGGGATGCCACGAGCGGCAACCACACGCTCGAGGCCAGGGCCACCGATGCGACCGGGATGATCCAAACGGGAGATCGGAACGAACCCTTTCCGGATGGCGCCACAGGCTGGCACTCCGTCGTCGTGACGGTCGAATGATCGAACCCATCCCATGCACACCGCCGGCAGATGTCCGGCGGACGAACCCAAGGAGTCGAATCGTGAAGACACCGAATTGGACTCGAGCCGTCGCAGGGCTCGCACTCGCAGGGACGCTCGTCGCCGCCTGCAGCGGCGCAGCCGCGACCTCCGCACCGACCGCGGCCCCGAGCGCCGACGTGGTGGCGTCGCCGAGCGGGGCCATGTCGGACGCTCCGTTCGGTCCGGCCTGCGCGTCGGTCCCGGCCGATGGCGCCGGTTCCTTCGCCGGCATGGCCATGGATCCGGTCGCTACAGCAGCCTCCAACAACCCGGCCCTCAAGACCCTGGTCACGGCTGTCACGGCCGCCGGCCTTGGCGACACGCTGAACACCGCCGAGGACATCACCGTCTTCGCTCCGGCCGACAGCGCCTTCGCCGCCATGGATCAGGCCACGCTGAAGGCGGCCCTGGCCGACCCGAAGGGTCTGCTCACCAAGGTCCTCACGTATCACGTCGTCCCCGGACGGCTGACCCCCGAGACCCTGGCCGGGACCCACAAGACGCTGCAGGGTGGCGATCTGATGGTCACCGGCAGTGGTGAGGCCTTCACCGTCAACGGTTCGGCCAAGGTCGTCTGCGGCAACGTCCAGACCGCCAACGCCACCGTCTACATCATCGACGGGGTCCTCCTCCCGCCGGCGAACTGACCCGCAGCGGCCGCCCTCGCGGGCGCGCCGCCACCGAGTCCCGGAAGGCCGGGTCATGGACCAGCTTCGGCTGGCCCCAGACCCGGCCTCACCGTGTCCGGCTGTGCTCCTGGCCCGAGCCGACGAGCATCGTCTCGACGATCTCGGCCACGGCGGCCAGGCAACGGTGCTCCTTCGGTGTGAGCGGCGTGACCATCGCAGCCAGCGTCGCGACCCGCCGGTCGCGTCCGGCCAGGAGGAGCGATCGGCCTGCCTCGGTGGGCGACGACGAACTCGTCGAGCTGTTCCTCTCAGCCAGGGCGGACCCGACCGCCCAGCTCAAAGATGGATCGACACCGGCGGATTCGGCGGAGAAGGCCGGCCACCTCGACACCGCGCGCAGGATCCGCGACGTCGCCGCCGCCCGCGGGGGTAATCAGGCCGGAGCCGTCTAGCGCGACGTCCTCTTGGCCAGCAACGCGGCGCTCACGGCTCCAAAGGTCGCGTCGCAAGTCGCGACCCGCGCCACAGCATCCGCCACGGAACCGTTCTTGGCATCGGCCTCCAGGGAGCGGCAGGCGTCGGCGAGGGTCATGGCGCCGACGTTCTCGCTGCTGGACTTGAGGCTGTGTGCCGGCCGAACCATCGCGGCGGCGTCATCGTCGGCCGCCGCCTGGCGCATGCCCGCCAGCTGGGCGACCGCGTCATCGAGATAGGTGTCGACCAGTTCGTCCACGAACTCCAGGTCGCCGCTGGTGATCTCCAGCAATCGTTCGAACGCCGCCGCATCGATGACATCGGGGTTCACGTGGCAGCCTCGCTCGCGCGCATGCCGCCCACGGCGTAGACCAGGACCGGGTGGCTGAAGCCCTTGAGCTGGCGCTCGCCGGCAGGTGACGCGTCGATGGCCGATTCGGCGGCCGCGAACGTTCGCGCCGCGATGAGGATCTCGCCTGGTCCGGCTTCGCCGCTGAGTCGCGCTGCATGGATGATCACGTGGCCCACGGCGCCGTAGTCGTAGCGACCCTCGAAGCCGATCCGCCCCAGCGTCGCGAAGCCCGTCGCGATGCCGATACCGATCTCCAGCACGTGGCCGCGCTTGCGCCACTCCGCGCTCAGCGGGCTGAACGCCGTGCGCATCGCCACGGCGAGCCCGACCGCGCGAGCCGCGTGATCGGGTTGCAGGATAGGGTCGTTGAAGAAGGTCATGAACCCGTCGCCCGCGAAGTGCTCCAGCGTGCCCTCGTGGGCCACGATGAGCGGACCCATCACGGTGTGGTAGGCGCGCAGAAAGCCAAGGACCTCCTCGGGTTCGGCCGCCTCGGAGAACGGCGTGAAGTTGCGCAGGTCGCAGAACATCGCCGTGATCTCGCGCCGGTGCCCGGCCAGCATCGCCTCGCCGTCGTCGCTCGACACGAGGGCGGCGACCTGCGGCGACAGGAATCGCGACAGCTCGGAGCGTTGTCGGTCGATGGTCGCGAGCATCCTGGTCTGCTGTTCGAGGGTCTCACGTTCCAGGTCGTGCAGGCGCTTCCCGGCCATCGATGCCTCGATACGGGCGCGCAGGATCTCCGGGTCGACCGTCTTGGGGAGGTAGTCCGCGGCGCCCATCCGGATGCAGCGGACGACGCTCTCGAGTTCGTCGACACCGGAGATCACGATGACCGGCAGGTCGCTGAGGGCCGGGTCCGACTTGAGGACCTCCAGCGTCTCGTAGCCGTCCATCTCGGGCATGACGATATCGAGGAGGATGACGTCCACGGCCGCCACCGCAGGATCGCGCAGCAGCTCGAGCGCAGCCCGACCGTGCTCCGCCTCGATCGCCTCATGGCCGATGGACGACAGCAGCCGCACGAGCAGGCGCCGGTTGAACGCGGTGTCGTCGACGACGAGGACACGTCCTCCGCTCATGAGACGCCCTCCCGACGAGCGCTTGCGGACAGGGCCTCGGACAGGGCCTCGGGCCGGATCGGCTTGGACAGGTAGTCGTCCATCCCCGCCGCCAGGCACATCTCGCGATCGCCCTCCATCGCGTTCGCGGTCATCGCGACGATCCTGGGGCCGGCCAAGCCGGGCCAGCGGAGCCGGATCCGGCGCGTCGCCTCGAGGCCGTCCAGCTTCGGCATCTGGACGTCCATCAACACGACGTCGTAGACCGAATCTTCGATCGCGGCGATCGCCGCCAGGCCATCGACCGCCAGGTCCGCGGCATAGCCCATCCGTTCGAGCAGGCGCAGGGCCAGCTTCTGGTTCACCGGGTTGTCCTCGGCCAGCAGGATGCGCAGAGGATGCCTGGCGCCGAGATCGTGGTCGATCCCCGTGCCCGCTGCGCGAACCGGGACCGAGGCCGCCTGTCCGGCGAGTACCGTGGCGAGCGTGTCGTGCAGCGCCGACGGCTTGACCGGCTTGATCAGGAATGCGGACACCGCCTCACTGGCGCGGTCGTGCATTCCGAGGGACGACAGGATCACGACGGGCGTCGCGGCGCCGGCCTCAGAGGCGCGAAGTGCCGTGGCCAGCGAGATCCCATCCAGCTCGGGCATGTGCATGTCCAGGATCGCCAGGTCGAACCGACGCCCGGCGGCGACCCAGCCGAGTGCCTCGCGAGGCGACCCGCTCACCGCGGCGACCATGCCCCAGCGCTCAAGGAGCTTCTCGAGGATCCGACGGTTCGTCGCGTTGTCGTCCACGACGAGCACCTGCCGACCGGCCAGATCCACGCCCACTAGAGGTGTCGCCGGGAGCGACGCCGTCGCGACGTCAGCCGCGATCGTGAGTCGGAACGTGCTGCCGTGGCCGGCGACGCCGTCGCTCTCCGCCACCAGGGAGCCGTGCATGAGCTCTGCCAATCGACGGCTGATGGCGAGGCCCAGGCCCGTTCCGCCATATCGCCGCGAGATGGATGCGTCCGCCTGGCTGAACGACTGGAACAGGCGACCGATGCGGTCCGGGGCGATGCCGATCCCGGTATCGCGGACGTCGACCGTGAAGGTCCAACGCTCCGCCGCGGCCCGGCCAGCCGAGGCGAGCGACCCACCGGACACCGTCAGGACGACCTCGCCGGACTCCGTGAACTTGATCGCGTTCGACAGGAGGTTGATGACGATCTGCCGGAGCCGGCCCTGGTCGCCCACGATCGTCCGTGGCAGGCCGTCTTCGATGGCGTAGGCGAGCTCGAGGTGCTTGGATGCGGCCAGCGGAGCGATGACGTCCAGCGCGCCCTCGATGCACGCGGCGAAGTCGAATGGACGATGTTCCAGCTCCACCTTCCCCGCTTCGATCTTGGAGAAGTCCAGGATGTCGTTGATGATCAGGAGCAGCGCGTCGCCGGACGTCCTGATCGTCTCGGCGTAGTCCCGCTGCTCGTCATCGAGCGGCGTATCCAGCATCAATCCGCTCATCCCGATGATCGCGTTCATCGGCGTTCGGATCTCGTGGCTCATGGCCGCCAGGAAGGTCGACTTCGCCTGGTTCGCCTGCTCGGCTGATTCCTGGGCGGTTCGACCTTCCTCGAACAGGCGGGCGTTCTGGATCGCGATGGCGGCCTGCTGCGACAGCCCCACCAGGAACGACAGGTCGGCCGGCGTGAACGGCGCACCCGGCGCCGATCGCCAGATGGCCATCATCCCGATGACTTCACCGCGCGAGCGGAGCGGTGCGGCCATCAGGCGATACTCGATGTCGTCGCCATCGGTCCCGGCGATCGTCACGGTCCGCGTGTCGCTCGTCACGTCGTTGACGGTCTCGGCCTCGCCGCGCTGCGCTAGGTCGCCGATGATCCCCTCGCCGAGCTGGACGGAGTCCCCCAGGACGGCCGTCGCGAACGACCCCAGCGCGACGATCGGGCGGAAGATCCGGCCGCCTTCCTCGGCGAGGAAGACCGCGCTAGTGTCACCGGTGAGGAGGGCCAGGGCGCGATCCGCGATCCGTTCGAGCACCGAGCCCAGGTCCAGCATCGCGGAGATCTCGGCGGCCACCTCCGCCAGGGCGGTCATCTCGGCGGCCTGGCGCTGGGCATCGCGGTAGAGCCGCGCATTCTGGATCGCGACCCCGACGTTCGCGGCGAGGGTCGCCAGCAGGCGCGAATCCGCCTCGCCGAAGCGGCCGGTCTGGGTGGTGTCCTGGACGCTGATGACCCCGATCGCCTCGTCACCGCCGATGATGGGCACGCCGAGGTACGAACTCGCGGGCGTGCCCAGGACGGCAAGCCCCGAGAACAGGGCCTCGTTGTTGAGCAGGAGCGGCTCGCGAGACTGAAGGATCTGCGAGGTCAGACCCTCCCCATAGCGCATGGGGTCGCGGACCTGGTGGACGCCGCCTTCGCTGTAATAGACGAAGTCGATCATGTCGCGGTCGCGATCGTGGAGCGCGACATACACCAGGTCCGCTTCGAATGTATCGCGCATCTGGTCGCCGAGGTGCTCGATCAGTTCGTCGAGGTCCAGTTGGCCGGCCAGGGCCTGGCCGACGCTGTTGACGATGGCCAGCTCCGCGGCCCGTTGCCGCGTCTCGTCGATGAGGCGGGCATTGTCGAGGGCCACGCTCAGACTCGCGGCGAGGGTCGCCAAGAGACCCATGTCGGCATCAGTGAACGCATGCTCACGATCGAGGTTCTGGAGCGAGACGACGCCGTTCGCCTGACCGCCCGAGATCAACGGCGCGAAGACGAGGGACTTGGGCATCTCACCCTGCATCTTGGGCTGGCCGGCCGTGACGGCACGCTGAGCTACCGCATCGTTGATCAGGAGAGGATCGCCGGTCTCGAGGACCTGCTTGCGAAACCCGATCACCGCGATCGGCTCGTCCGGGAATCGGACGCCACGCTCGATGGTGTATGGGAAGTGGATCAGGCCTGTGTCGCGATCCAGGACGCCGATATCCACGACCTGCGCGTCGAAGATGGACTGGATCTTGTCGCCGACCAGGTCGTACATCGCCTGCATGTCGAGTTCCGCCGCGAGGCCCTGCTGGATCCCATTGATGATCGCGAGCTCCGCGGCTCGCTGGTCCGTCTCGGTGAGAAGGCGCTTGGTCTCATCGAACAGGCGCGCGTTCTCGAGCGCGACGCCCATGCTGGAGGCCAGCGTGCTCAGCAGGCGCTCGTCGGAGTCGCTGAAGGCATAGCGCTGGATGCTCTCGAGCCCGACCACGCCCACCACCCGATGGCCCGTCGAGATGGGCACGCCGAGCCAGGATTGCGTCACCGTGCCGCCGACGTCGATCGCGCCCGCCGCCGCCTGTTCCTCGAAGGTCGAGATCCGCAAGGGTCGTCCCGATCGGATGACAGTGGACGTGATTCCAGGCCCCAGGGGAAAGGTCCCTCGCTCGAACCGCTCGTCCTCGTCGATGTCGAACGGGAAGGAGATCAGGTTCGTGTCCGGGTCGTAGAGCGCGATGAAGATCGATCGCACGTCGAAGAGGGCCTTCACTCGCGCTCCGACGAGTTCGATGATCGCGTCGAATTCCAGCTGTCGTGCGAGGGCGTCACCGATCTCGTTGATGAGGGCCAGTTCGGCGTTGCGTTCGCGGGTCTCCTCGATGGCCCGGGCCCGGCTCACGGCGGAGCCGATGTTCTGCCCGACGAACGCGAGCACGTCGAGGTCAGCTTGTTGGTACTTCTTGTCGGCTGAATAGGTCTGCACGGCAAGCACGCCCAGGGCGCGGCCGTCGGCGATCAACGGGGCCCCCAGCCAGTCGCCTTCGAGGGTGATACCCAGTTGGACGATCTCACTCTCGGCGATCAGTCGGGCCTGGACAGCGGGCGTGACCAGCATCGGTCGACCTGTGCGCAGCAGGTACGCCGTGACCCCTCGTGCCTCGCCGACGCCGAAGGGCTCCCACAGGTTGGGGTCCGGGATGGTCGTGTCGATGGTGTCCACGTAGTACGGGAAGTTGATCGTCTGCCGCTCCTCGTCATACAGCGCGATGTAGCAGTTGTCGGCATACATCAACTCGCCGACGATCCCGTGGATCGACGCATAGAACGCGTGCAGGTCCTCCGTCGCTCCGGCCGCCTCGGCGATCCGGAACAGGGCGTCCTGCACCTTGGCGGATCGCCCGCGCTCGGCCTCGAGGCCCTCGAGCTCGGCGATGCGAGTGCGCGCCGCCGCGAGCTCGGGATCAGGCGTGGCGGAGGCGGCTGACCCCTCAGCCACGCTCGAGGTACCGCTCCCGTTCCCAGGGGTGGACGATCGAGTCGTACGTCTCCTGCTCCACGCGTGCCGCGTTCAGGTAGTGGTCCACCACGTCCTGACCGAAGATCTCGACGGCTGCTTCGGACTTCTCCAGCTCCCAGATCGCCTCATAGAGGGCACGAGGCATGCGCTTGACACCGGTCGCCAGGTAGCCATTGCCCTTGAACTCCGGGTCCAGCGGCAGCTCGTGGCGGATCCCGTACAGGCCTGCCCCGATCGCCGCGGCATAGGTCAGGTAGGCGTTCATGTCACCACCCGGGAAGCGGTCCTCTACATGGAGCGCCGGGCCGCGCCCGACGAGTCGGAACCCGGTCGTCCGGTTGTCGCGACCCCAGACCACGTTGACCGGCGCCCACGACAGCGACGCGTAGCGCTTGTACGAGTTGATGAACGGCGCGATGAACACCGCCATCTCGCGGGACAACGCCATCATGCCCGCCATGAAGTGCTGCCCGACCTTGGAGAGGCCGTACGGACCCGCCTCCTTGCCCTCGGCGGCGTGCATCAGCGGCAGGTCCGAAACGATGTCCCAGAGGCTCATATGGAGGTGCCCGGACGAGCCGGTCCAGCGGTGGTCCGGCTTGGCCATGAACGTGATGCCCCAGCCGTTGAGGTAGGCGATCTCCTTCGCGCCGTGCTTGAACACGACGCTCCGGTCCGCCGATTCGAGGACATGGTCGTAGCGGATGTTGACCTCATGCTGGCCGTTGGCCGCCTCGCCCTTGCTGAACTCGATGGGCACGTTCGCAGCGGTCATCTGGTTGCGCAGCAGCCGGTGGAGCGGCTCGGCCTTGGTCGCCTGAAGGAGGTGGTAGTCCTCGTTGTAGTGACCGAACGTGCGCGGGACGGGGTGGCCGCGCTCGGCGAGTTCCTCCCACGAATCCTTGAGGACATAGAACTCGAACTCCGAGCCGGCCTTCAGCGCGAAGCCCTGCTCTGCAGCCAGGGCGACCTGGCGCTTGAGGATCGTCCGGGGCGCGATCGGGATCTCGTCGCCCGTCTCCTCGTCGATAGCGTCGGCCAGGACCATCGCGGTGCCGGGCAGCCACGGCAGGATCCGCAGCTGGTCCCAGATCGGCTCGGCGACCCAGTCGCCGTAGCCGGTCTCCCAGTTCATCAACTTGAAGCCTTCCGGCGTGTTCATCTCCATGTCCGTGCCCAGCAGGTATGTGCAGAAATGGGCGCCGTGCGAGATGACCCCGTCGAGGAACGCCTGGCCCTGCACGCGCTTGCCCACGAGCCGGCCCTGCATGTCCGTGATGGCCACGACGATCGTGTCGATCTGGCCGTCGCGGACCATCTCCTCGAGCTCGATGAGGCGGCGATGCTTCTGCTGACCGTGATCGCTCATTGGGTCCTCGCTGATGTCCTTGGGTGGGTGAGGGCCGGTCGGCGGTGCCGACCGGCCCTCGTTCATGAGGTCCGAAGTGGAGGGCGAAAGATCAGGCGCCGCCGACCTCTCTGGCGGCCTGCGAGAACTCGCGCTCGATCTCTGTGAGCTCGGCCGCGTCGCCCATGACTCGCGGACCCTTGAAGTTCCGCTTGGCGAAGGCGAAGTAGTAGACCACGAGGAACAGGACGGTGACCGCCATGAATGGGAAGCTGATGTTGCCCGATGTCGGCCAGCTGAACAGGATCATCAGGACGACGACCCAGAACAGGGCCACCCAGGCGACGGGCCTGGACCAGCGACCCAGGCTCCAAACGCGCTCGCCCAGCCAGTCCTTGGTCGTCGCACCAAGATAGATGCAGATCCCGTAGGCCGCGTACAGGAAGATCGTGCTGATGGCCGTCACGATGACGATGGCGGTGCCGCCACCGACGTAGCCCGCGGCGACCGAGAAGACCCACGCCACGACGACCATCGCCGTCAGCGAGTTGGCCGGCGTGCGATAGCGGTGGGACACCTTCTTCAGCCAGCTTGATCCAGGCAGACCGTCGTCACGGCTGAAGGCGAACAGCATCCGACCGGCGGACGCCACCGACGACAGGCCGCAGAACGCCATCGCGATCGCGATGGCGGCCGCCAACAGGTCGCCGACCTGGCCGAGGTTGTACTGGAGGATGGAGATGACGGCGACGCCGCCACCGAAGTAGTACTGGCTCGCTGTCGGCAGGGTCGTGTCGTCCAGCACCGCTGGGAACAGCGTCGAGAGGTTCGGCAGGTGCGTGGACAGCGCGAGCAGGAAGACGAACCCGACGACCGCCGAGACGGCGACGGACAGGAACAGGCCCCACGCGCTGGAAACGCGCGCCCCGACCGTCTCCTCCGCCACGTGGGCGGACGCGTCATAGCCGGTGTAGGTCCAGTTGGCCTGCAGCAGCGAGAAGAAGAACGCCAGGATCAGCGGGTAGGTGGTTGCCGGCCCGTAATCCAGCGTGATCGAACCCACGGCGTTCTGCCAGGTGCCCACTGTGTCCTGTGGCTGGATGGCGAACAGGGTGAGGCCGGACTCGTCCGGCTTGCCGGCCAGGAAGACCAGTACTACGACGGCCGCGACGATCGCGATGTGCCACCACACGCTGACCTGGTTGAGGATCGCCACGAGGTTGATGCCGGCGATGTTCAGGCCCAGCTGGACCAGCATGAGGATGCCCATCGTCACGAGCTGACCGGTCAGGATGGCGGTGGTGCCATTGGCCAGCAAGACGGTCGTGTTGTCGTAGGTGATGCCTGCGTTGGCGAGCAGCGGCGTGATGATCGTGGCATTGAGGAACGCCGCCGCCGCGAAGTTGATCCCGGCCACGATGGCGAACTGGCCGATCAAGTTGAACCAGGCGGTCCACCAGCCCCAGTTCTTGTTCTTCATCCGGCTGGCCCAGTAGTACAGGCCGCCCGCGGTCGGGTACGCCGACGCGATCTCCGACATGCTCGCCGCGATCAGCAGCACGAAGACCGTGACCAGAGGCCACCCGATCATGACCGCTGCGGTGCCGGCCCACGCCAGGCCGTAGTCGTACAGGATGACCGCGCCGGTCAGGATGCTGATGATGCTGAAGCTGATCGCGAAGTTGCTGAATCCGCCCATCGTGCGGAATAGCTCCTGCGCGTAGCCCAGCTTGTGCAGGTCGGCGACGTCCTGCTGGATGACATCGTCTCGCGACTTGGGTTGTGTCATCGGTTCCTCCCTCACTCGAACCTCTACGCCCGGGTGGGCGATGGGTCGGGTCGGTCTCCCTCAAGACCGAACCCGGTGCCGCGGCTGCGACCCTGGGGGTGCGCCGCGCGCGAACGCGGGGACATGCGCTGACGTGGGCGGGGGGCGGCTTGGTCAGCCGCTAGGCCGGGTCTGGTGTGACCCCTGCCGTTCGGTCGCTCGGACCTCCTCTCCCCACCGTGGATGTGGACGAATGGGCCGACTATACGCGCTCTCCCGCGGGCTGCGAGTCTGTCCGGGTCAGTAGAGCATCGTGGTCCCGCCGGGGAAGTCGAAGTCGAATGTCGTCGCCTGCAGCCGGGCGTCGGGGGCAAGGTCGGTGACGTCGGCGTGCCGAGCCACGACCCCACCGGTCGTCTCGATCAGGCGGACGATGACGCCCGTCTCGCGGTCCACGCCGACCGTGAGACGGAAGTCCGGGCGATCCCCGGATAGGCCCATCGTCCGCGGATGGTCGCAGTTCAGGACGATCGCCTCTCGCCCGGCGATGAGGTCTGTCCCGGTGATCGTCAACGGACCCGTGGCCAGCACGTTCTGGCAGAACCCCGCCGGGTGGACGAAGGTATCGGGGAGGGTCTCGGCGGGAAGGGCCGTGACCGGCTGGTAGACCTGGGAGGACCCGGGAAAGTCCTTGTCGTCCAGGCCGCGCGGTCGGTTCCGGACAGGCCGCTGCGTGCCGAGGGTGTGCGCGCTCGAATACGTCCGGACGAGGTCGCCGTCGCTGACCCAGATCTCGTATGGGCCGCCGACCGTTTGGCCGGGCAGGCTGGTCGTCACCCTGGCGGTGCCCGGATGGCGCAGCACCACGTCCACGGTCGTGGTTTCCTCGCCGCGAGACGTCCAGTTCCGGTCGACGATCCGCATCCGCAAGGTCGCGAACCGGGTCTCCGCGTCGCGCATGAAGTCGAACAGCTCGTTGACCGTCGGCAGGCCTGACGGGAGCGCGGCGATCTCCGGCACGCGGCGGCCGTCCGCCGGGACGGGCAGGGCGGCGGCGCGATCCCACAGGCGGGTGGAGGTCATGTCGCGATCGTACCAAAGGGATGGCCCCGCCGGTCGGCCGCCTGGCGCCTCGGAGTCCAGCCTCGCGGCGGCGGACCGGGTCATCGCCGCTCGTCGAGCGTCGCGCGATCGCGCTCAGCCCCCGGCTGGACCGCCTCCGGGACCAGGATCGGTCATGGACGCCGGATCAAGCAGCCGGTCGAGCTCCGCCCCGTCCATGCCGCGCTCGACGGCGAGCTCTCGGATCGTCCGTCCGCTCTTGAATGCCTCCTTGGCCAGGGCGGCAGCCGCGTCGTAGCCTATGGCTGGGGCGAGGGCCGTTGCCAGCATCAGGCCCCGCTCCACGAGCGCCGGTCCGCGATCCGTGGCGGTCAGGCCCTCCACGCATCGGGCGCTGAGGTTGGTGGAGCCGGCGGCCAGCAGCGCGATCGATTCGAGCATTGCCGCCGCGGTCACCGGCAGCATCACGTTGAGCTCCAGGAAGCTCCCGGTCTGCCCGAACGCCACGGTCGCATCGTTGCCGACGACGCGCGCCACGACCATCGTCAGGCTCTCGAGGATGACCGGGTTCACCTTGCCAGGCATGATGCTGGAGCCCGGTTGCGTCTCGGGCAGGGCCAGTTCCGCCAGCCCGGCGCGCGGCCCCATCCCCATCAGCCGCAGGTCCGAGGCGATCTTCCAGAGGCTGAGCGCGATGGTTCGGATCGCGCCGTGCGCAGCGATCGCGACGTCCAGTGTCGCCTGGGCGTGGAAGTGGTTCGGGGTCTCGCGCACGGTCAGGCCGGTCAGCGAGGAGAGACGCGCGCAGGTCCGGAAGGCGTATTCCGGGTGGGCGTTGATACCGGTCCCTACCGCCGTCCCCCCCAGGGGCACGCTCAGCAACTCCGCCTGGGCGGCGCGGGCCCGCCGGAGCGACTCCTCCAGCTGGCCGGCATAGCCGCGGAATTCCTGCCCGAGGCGGATCGGAGTCGCATCCTGGAGATGGGTCCGTCCGGTCTTGATGACCGGCCACAGCTCCTGCTCCTTGGCGACGAGCGCGGTATGGAGGCGCTCCAGCGCGGGCAGCAGGTCCGCCTCGATGGCCATCGCTGCCGACAGCTGCAGGGCGGTCGGGATCGTGTCGTTGCTGCTCTGGCAGCGGTTGACCTCGTCGTTCGGATGGACGGTCCGGCCACCGCCCAGCCGGGTCGCGGCCAGGTGCGCGATGACCTCGTTCATGTTCGTGTTGGTTGAGGTGCCGGAGCCCGTTTGGTAGATGTCGATGGGGAACTGGTCGTCGTGGGCACCGTTCGCCACCTCGCGGGCGGCCGCGGCGATCGCGTCCGCGACGTCCGGGTCCAGGAGGCCCAGCCCGCCGTTCGTTTCCGCGGCGGCCAGCTTGACCAGGGCAAGCGCCTCGATGAACCGGCGCGGGAACCGCTGCCCGGAGATCGGGAAGTTCAGGACGGCGCGCTGCGTCGAGGCGCCGTACATGGCATCCGCCGGGACCGCCACCTCGCCCATCGAGTCGCGCTCCATCCGGGTCTTCGGGTCCGTGCCGTCCGTCATCGCCCGATTGTAGGCGTCCGATGCGCTCATCGGCCCGGGCTCAGGCCGGCCGCTCCCAGCGACGGTGCATCGCCAGCCGGTTGAAGCCAGCCGCCGCGTAGAGCGCCTCTGATGCGGCGTTGTCCGCTTCGGAGAAGACGATGACGTCCCGCGCGCCAGCCTCGTACAGCAGCCCCAGCGCGTGGCGGTTGGCGGCCAACGCCAATCCGCGCCGCCGATGATCCGGATCCGTGCCGACGGGTTCGAGCTCCCCGACACGGGCGACCGGATCCAGCCAGGCGACGGTGAAGGCCGCAAGCGACCCATCCGGCGCCTCGACGACGACGTCGCGGTCCATCGCGTAATGCGGGCTGGCAGCGACGCGCTCGTAGCGCTCGACCGTCATGTGGGAGGGCGCGAAGGCGGCTCGGTGGACCTCCACGCGGGCCGGGATCTCGGCGATGCCGGCGAGCGTCCGCAGGCGATAGCCGTCTGGGAGCGCCGCCGGCGCCGGCGGCCCGTCGAGGACCTGGTGCCACTGGCTCAGGGTGAGATCCGTCGGCGTGAAGCCGTGGCGCTCGAGACGGGCGCGCTCGGCGGTCGGCCCGTCGATGGCGAAGCGGCTGAGCGGTCCAGGTGCGTCTGCCATGGTGGCCGCGACCGCAGCCTGCCAGTCGTAGACCTCGTCCCACACCGGGCCGTCCTGTTGATCCGCGCGGACCAGCCCGTCGGCGTTACCCACGGGCCAGCACCAGGCGACCGCGACGACGCCGCCCTCGTCCTCCCACAGTCGGATCCGCTCAGCCCAGGGCGTGTCGGCGGGTTGGTTCGCCATCAGCCACTCGAGCATCGTGATCGTGAACGGAACGTGTGGCCGGTCGGCGAGCCAGGCGTCGCTGATGAGCGTCGAGATCGCGGCGAGGTCGTCGGGTCCCGTGAATGCGCGCGCCGTGGTCGTCATGTGGCTCCGCCTGCTATCGAGTGGTCGCCATGATGGCATCGGCCAGCCGCGCTCGTCCGCTCGACCGGACTAGACTCGAAGCCATGCCATCGCTCGCCGCCAACGGCATCGACATCGCCTACGACACGATGGGCGCCGGTCCGCCACTCGTCGTCCTGCATGGGGCGGGTTCGGCCGGTCACGCGGACTTTGCGGCGCAGATCCCGTCCATGAGCAAGGCATTCCTGCTGTACCTCCCAGACGCCCGCGGACACGGACGAACCCGTTGGGACGTGGCGGACGGGTTCTCGCAGGTCCAGCTCGTGGACGACCTGACCGCCTTCGTGGACGACCTGGGCCTGCGCACCTTTCACCTGCTGGGGTTCTCGCTGGGCGCGATGACCGCGATGCGCTTCGCCACGCGCCACTCGTCCCGGCTCCGGACGCTGGTCCTGGCGGGCATCACGCCGGAGCGCGAGCCGCGGGCCACGATCGCGCGGCGGATGATGGACCCGGGTCGGATCGAGCGCGACGATCCGCGCTGGGCCGCCGAGCTCAGCGCACGCCACGATCCGGTGCAGGGCGTTGGCGCGTGGCAGCGACTCCTGCCGGCGATCGCCGCCGAGATCTCGACGCAACCGCTGCTGACGCCGAAAGACCTGCACGGCATCGATGCCCCGACGATGGTCGCCATCGGCGATCGCGACCCGTTCGTCCCGGTCGATCACGCCTGGGGCCTCGCTCGCCAGATCCCGCGCGCCCGGCTGCTCGTCGCCCCGGACTGTGCGCACGAGGTCATGTCGCGCCAACCGGCGTTGTTCAATACGGCCCTGGCCGGCTTCTACCGGTCCACGGAGGTCGAGGCTCGCGCTCGAGCCGAGGAGGGAGCCCCATGACCACGCTGCTCGCGATGTTCAAGCGACCGGAGGGCGGCCCGGATGCGGAGGCGACCTTCGAGCGGCGATATGCGGCTGAACACCTGCCGCTCGTGGCTGGGACGCCCGGCCTGCGGTCCACGACCGTCCAGAAGGTCGCCGGCGCCCTCAGCGGCGAGACGGACCTGATCGTCATCACGGCGATGCGCTTTGACGACCGCGCGTCGATGGACGCCGGGCTGGCGTCCGACGCGATGCGTGCGGCCGGACGGAACCTGCGCGAGATCGCGCCAGGCCTGGTGACGATGCTCGTGCTGGAGGACGACGGGACCATGACTGCGGCGGCGTCCCCGGCCTGACGGCATCGCGCGGATGGCGCTCCCGGCCGCCCGGCCCGATGGATACTGTCCGCGTGACCGCCACGGACCCAGCTGCGCGCCGACCGATCCAGGTGGCGATGCCCGCCATCGCGCCGGCGTCGCTGGCGCCGGCCGCGACAGTCGACGGCGTCGCGCTCGTGACGATCGATCGGCCCGAGGCGCTCAACGCGCTCACCTTCGACCTCCTGCGCGAGCTGGCCGACGCGCTCGAGGCGCTGGATTCGGAACCGACCTGCCGGGCGATCGTGCTGACGGGGTCGGGGTCGAGGGCCTTCGCCGCGGGTGCCGACATCCGCGAACTGGCGGCCCAGTCGAGCGCGAGCCTGGCGACCGGCACGGACTTCGACGCGTGGGCCCGCATCGATGCGATAGGGCTGCCACTTATCGCAGCCGTGCGCGGGTTCGCGCTGGGTGGCGGCTGCGAGCTGGCGATGGCGTGCGACATGCTCATCGCCGCCGATGACGCACAGTTTGGCCAGCCCGAGATCAAGATCGGCGTCATCCCCGGAGCCGGCGGCACGCAGCGCCTGGCACGCGCGATCGGCAAGGCTCGGGCGACAGAACTCATCCTGACCGGGCGCACGATGGGCGCGGACGAGGCATTCGCGGCCGGCCTCGTGACGCGGGTCGTACCGGCCGCGGCCACCCTTGACGCCGCCCTGCAGCTCGCTGCGAGCATCGCCGCGATGCCGCCCATCGCCGTGCGAGCCGCCAAGCGGGCCATCCGGGCCGCCGCTGAACTGCCGTTGACCCATGGTCTTGCGGCCGAACGTCAGGCATTCTTCGCATTGTTCGATACGAGCGACCAGCACGAGGGCATGACGGCGTTCATCGACAAGCGACAGGCCCGCTGGACCGGGCGCTAGCACAGGGATACGGGAGGAGCACGCATGGAGCGCGACCCGTTCGGCGGCAGCGATGTCGGCCGAGACCTCGAACGCGACCCTGGCGATGAGCCGCCGCCTGCCTTCCGCGACACTGCCCCCGACTATCTTGCGCCGCTGGAGGAGGGCGGGCCGATCAGCGGTCATGTCCCCGCGCCCGAATCCACGACATCCGCCGCCGACGCACCGGAGCACGACTGGGCGCGCGCCCGTGACCTGATCTACCCGGCGTTTCGACCGGTCGGGACACAGGGGCTATCGGTGGAGGGGATGGATCGCGACGCGCTCGTGTCCAGGACGGTGAGCCATTCTCAACCGATCCTCGATGAAGGGCCCGCTGGGCTTCCGGTCGTCTATACGATCGATGCCGGCGCCTTCGATGTCGTCGTGAATGGCGACCACCTGCTGTCGTGGGGGGTCGGCCCGGAGGCGATCCAGGACGCAGCTCTGGCCAACCTCGCCCGATGGTCCGCCGCGGCTCCCTGGACGGAGGAGGTCTCAGGGGATCGACGGCTCGTCAGCTCGGACACCGGCGACGGCTGGGATGCCGCCCGGATCCTGCTGCCGGAGGTCGTGGACCATCTCGTGGCGGAGCTCGGGCCATACGGACGGATCCTCGTGGGCGTCCCGGAGCGCCACATCCTGACCGCGGGCTCCCTGCGACCCGACGACGACGACTTCGCGGTGCTCTTCGCCGACTTCATCCTGGAGCAATCTGGCGGCGCGGATGAACCGATCGACCGACGTGTGTTCGAGCTGGTGGACGGACGTCTGGTCGAGTTCGTCGGCACGCCGGGCGGCTGACGGCCCGATGGCCGACGTTCGTCTCGAGGTCGCTGAACGGGTCGCGACCATCACCCTGGATCGTCCGGACGCGCTCAACGCGCTGACGATCGGAATGAAGGGCGAGCTGCTCGCGGCCTTCCGGTCCGTCGCCCGCGACCGCGAGGTTCGGGCGGTCGTGTTGACCGGGGCGGGACGCGCGTTCTGTGCCGGCCAGGACCTCAAGGAGCGGCTCGCGCCGGATGCGACGCCGCTGTCGGTCGAGGTCCGCGACCGATTTAACCCGATCATCCGGGCGATGCGCGACCTCGACCAGCCGATCGTGGCCGCGATCAACGGCGTGGCGGCGGGAGCCGGGGCGTCACTCGCCTTCGCGTGCGACCTGCGCGTCGCCGCCGAAGGAGCGTCGTTCGCGCTCGCGTTCGGGCGCATCGGACTCGTGCCGGACAGCGGCGCGACATGGTTCCTGCCGCGGCTTGTCGGGCCGGCGAAGGCGGCCGAGCTGGCGCTCCTGTCCGAGCCGCTGTCGGCGGCCGACGCCGCACGCTGGGGGATCGTCGCGCGAGTCGTCCCGGCGGAAGTGCTTGCGGACGAGGCCCGGGCGATCGCGCTGCGGCTGGCGGCGATGGCGCCGCGGGCACTGGCGATGACCAAGCACGCCCTGGATCGGGCGTGGACCCGCGACCTGGCCAGCGCGCTGGAAGATGAGGCCTGGCTGCAGGGTATCGCCGGCGCCACGACCGATCACGCCGAGGGCCTGGCCGCCTTCGTCGAAAAGCGGCCGCCGCGGTTCACCGGCGAGTAGCCCGGGGTCAGGGGACGACGAGAGTCGCCGGATCCGTCTCGGCTACCAGCAGGGTGCCGGCCTCCGACGAGCGCAGGACCGGCCGGGGATTACGTGGGTCACGGCGTCCGATGGCCCTGGGACCCGGGGTGAGGTGATCGGGTCGGTCGTGCGCGACTTGACGCGCGGTGCCTCAAAACCCTAGGCTTCGACCCTAACAAGCGTTCGTTAGGAGTCGCTCCGCGTGGTCGAGACTGCCCGCCGTCGCGAGATCGAGGACGTCGCCAGTTCGCTGTTCCGCGAGCGGGGATACGCTGGCACGAGCGTGCGTGACATCGCCCGGGCACTGGACATCCAGGGGGCCAGCCTCTATTCGCACGTGTCGTCCAAGCAGGACGTGCTGCGGACGATCGTGGAGCGGATGGCCTTGCGCTTCGAGCACGCGGCCAGCGATGCCTCGAAGACCGTCGAGGGCGAGGCGATCGCCAGCCCGGCCGATCGGCTCGCGGCTCTCGTCGGGGCGCACGTCGAGGTGGTGACCGACGACCTCGAGCGCGCGACCGTCTTCGTCCACGAGTGGCGCTCGTTGGACGCTGACAGCCGTACCCGGATGGCGCGCCGGCGCGATGCCTACGAGCGCCGATTCCGCGATGTCATCGCCGACGGCTTGACCGATGGCTCGTTCGCCGCCTCGGATCCCGTAGCGACCGCGGCCTTCATCCTGACCGCCCTCAACGGCCTCGTCGCCTGGTATAGGCCGGATGGCCGGCTGTCACCGGCGCGGATCGCCGAGCTGTACACGGATCTCGCGGTCAGGGCGGCCATCGGGCCGGAGGCGTCGAGATGACGGACCCGCTCGCCCTGGACCCGATCCTGTCACCGATCGAGCGGACCCGACCGGTCTTCAACGACGCCGACCTGTCGCACGACGAGCGGTTCGAGGCCTTCGAGACCCATGTCCTCGCCGGGCACAAGGTGGAGGCGACGGACTGGATGCCCGACGAGTATCGGGCGGCTGTCCTGCGCTTCGTGGAGATGCACGCCAACAGCGAGTTGATGGGCGTGCTCCCGGAGCGCGAGTGGCTCATGCGGGCGCCGACCCTGCGTCGGAAGCTCGCCCTGACGGCCAAGGTCCAGGACGAGGTGGGTCACGCCCAGCTGCTGTATCGCGTCGCCGAGGACCTGGGCAAGTCGCGTGAGGCGATGTTCGACGACCTGCTTGCCGGCAAGACCAAGTTCCACAACGTCTTCCACTACCCGACCGTGGGCTGGGCCGACGTCGGGATGATCGCCTGGCTGGTGGACGCCGCTGCGATCGTCGCCCAGCAGGCCCTCCGTGACAGTTCGTACGCGCCCTATGCCCGGACGATGCGCAAGATCTGCTGGGAGGAGTCGGTCCACATCATGCACGGCCGCGATGTCGTGGTGACCATGGCGACCGGGACTGCCCTGCAGCGGGCGGCCATCCAGGACGCGCTCGAGCGGTGGTGGGGCCCGCTCATGCAGATGCACGGGCCGCGTTCCCCGCGCGAGCACGACCGCGACCTGCATTGGCGGATCAAGGCGAAGACCTCGGAAGAGCTGCGCCAGGAGTTCCTGTCAATCTATGTGCCACGGATCCGCGAGCTTGGCCTGGTCATCCCGGACGCAGATCTGGTCTGGGACGCCGCTGCGGCCCACTGGACCTACGGCGAACCCGATTGGGACGAACTCCGGGCGGTCGTCACGAACCACGGGCCGATGAGCCAGGCTCGCCTGGAGTTCCGGCGGGTCAACCGCGAGGCGACACGATGGGTCCGCGAGGCGATCCTGGGCGTCCGGGCCGCCGCATGACGGACGTGCCGCCCGACGTGCCACCGGACGTGCCCACCGTGCCTGTCGCACCCGACGCGCCCGAACTCCAGCCGTGGGAGGTCTTTCGGCAGGAGAAGGACGGCGACCCGATGCGCCACGGCGGCAGCGTCATGGCGCCCGATGCGGAGCTGGCGGTCCACTACGCGCGGGAGCTCTTCGGTCGCCGCCAGGAGAGCGTCCGGCTGTGGGTCGTTCGCCGGGCGGACATCCTTGACCTGTCCGACCCCGATCTGCTCCAGCCGCCGTTGGACCGCTCGTTCAAGAAGCCGGGCGGGTATGTCATGCGCGACAAGCTCGCGGCTGCACGTGCGCAGTCCGGAACGATCAAGCCGAAGGCCCGGCCCGGATGAATGTCGCGTCGCTCCCGACCATCGCCATCGGGCATCTCCTGGGGTCCATGGCCGATGACGAGTTCGTCATCGGATTCAGCGACTCCGAGTGGACCGGCATCGCGCCGCTGCTCGAGGAGGACGTGGCGATGAGTTCGCTCGCCCAGGATGAGATCGGCCACGCTGCGGCGCTGTACGGCCTCCTTGGAGAGCTGACCGGTGTCGACCCGGACGCGCTCGCTTACGACCGGGCGCCCGAGGATTACCGGCACTCTCGCCTGCTGGATCACGGCCGCGGCGACTGGGCGATGACGATGGTGCGTCGCTACCTGTACGAAACATCGGATGCGGTGCGGTTGGAGGCCCTTGTCGGTGGGAGCTGGGCACCGCTGGCCGACCTGTGCGCAAAGCTGAGCCGCGAGGAGCGCTATCACCAGATGCACGTGAACGCCTGGTTCGCGCGGTTGGCCGGCAGCCATGGGGAGCCGCGAGATCGGTTGGAGGTCGCGCTCGCGACGCTGGCGCCTGACGCCGCGACCGTCTTTGCGCCATTCCCCGGCGAGCGGACGCTGGTCGACGCCGGGATCCTGGACGCGCCGATGGCGGAGCTGGAAGTCCGCTGGCGGGCCGCGATCGAACCGACGTTCCGGGCGCATGGGCTGGCCATGCCCCCAGCGAGCACGGCCGGATCGGCTGGTCGCGAAGGCCACGGCGCCGACTTTGCCTGGTTGTGGAACGAATTCAACCTCGTCCGGAGCAGCGAACCCGGAGCGACCTGGTGAGCGAGGCGGGAACCCACGTCGGAGTCGCGCGGGCTCGGGCATCCGCCGTGCTCGGGGCAGCTCGGGAGCGGTTACCGGCCGTGGACGAGGCAGCCGTTCGAACCGCCCTCGCCGAGGTCATGGACCCGGAGCTGCCGGTCCTTTCGGTAGTCGACCTTGGCATCGTCCACCGGGTGGCGGTCCGTCCGGACGGGATCGACGTCGCCATCCTGCCCACGTTCGTGGGTTGTCCCGCGCTGGACATCATCCGGACGACCATCGCGGACCGGCTGGCGGCGTTCGGTCGTCCCGTGCGGGTGGAGGCGACATTCGAGGTGCCCTGGACGTCCGACCGGATCACGCCGGCGGGGCGTGCGGCTCTGGCGGCCGCCGGGATCGCCCCGCCCGGTCCGGCGGAGGCCGTCCGATGCCCGATGTGCGCGTCCGCGGCGGTCGTCCAGGACAGCCTGTTCGGACCCACCCAGTGCCGGTCGCTCTACTACTGCCGGTCTTGCCGCCAGCCGTTCGAAGCGCTCAAGACGGTCTGATGGCCGCGCGCGCCGCCGAGGTCGTCGGGATCGTCGGTGCGGGAACGATGGGCGCCGGCATCGCCCAGGTCGCTTTGGAGGCAGGTCATCGCGTGGTGCTGTGGGACGCCCTCCCGGAGGCCTTCGACGCCGCGACCGACCGGATCCTCGTCGGCCTGACGAAGCGAGCGACGAAGGCCGGCCACGACGCCGCATGGATCGCTGACCGACTGGTGGGGCTGGGCTCCCGGCCGACCCTCGAAGCCGCGGCTCGGGACGCGGACATCCTCATCGAGGCGGCCATCGAGGATCTCGAGGCCAAGCGCGCGATCTTCCGAAGCCTGGCGGCGACTGCCGCGCCGAACGCCATCCTCGCCACGAACACGAGCGCGCTGTCCGTGGCCGCCATCGCGGCGGCCACGGACCACGCAGATCGAGTCATCGGCCTGCATTTCTTCAACCCCGCGCCGGTCATGCGCCTCGTCGAGGTCGTGTCGACGCCGGCCAGCGACCCGGCGGTGATCGACCGCGCCGTGGCGCTCATGACGGCCTGGGGCAAGACCCCGGTCCGCTGCACGGACTCGCCCGGGTTCATCGTCAATCGCGTCAATCGGCCGTTCACGATCGAGGCGCTGCGGATCCTTGAGAGCGGGATGGCCGACCTCGAGCCGATCGATGCGGCGATGCGCCGCGCCGGCTTCCCGATGGGCCCCTTCGAGTTGATGGATCTCATCGGCGTCGATGTCAACCTCGCCGCCGCGCGCGGGGTCTGGGATGGTCTCGGCCGACCGTCACGCCTGCGGCCGTCATCGATTCAGGAACGACTCGTCACGGCGGGGCACTTCGGACGCAAGACCGGGCAGGGGTTCTACCGATACGACGAGGCGGGGCACCCGACCGGTCACGGTGCGTCGCTCCGCTCGGCGGCGCGGGCGGCGGCGTCGGCAGATCCGGAGGTCATCGCCACGAGGATCCGGACCGCCATCGATGCCGAAGCGGCCCTTGCGGTCGCCCAAGGTGTCGCCAGCGCCGACGACATCGAGCTGGCGCTCAGGCTGGGGGCCGGACACCCAGGCCGAACGCTGCGTTGACGGGGCCTGCTGCGGTCGTCGACCGGGAGGCGACGAAACCGAACCTCAGCCACAGTCGCGGCCGTCGCCACCCGCGCTTGACTGCCGCCATGCGCACATCGTCGCCGCGGGAGCGACGGACCGCCGTTCGCCGCCGACCCTGAGGGATGTCGTCGTCGGTCAAGGCCGGTTTCGTCGGCCGCAAGGCGACAGCCGCCGCCGCAACGCCGCGTCCCACCCTGAATGTCGCCGCTACGATAGCCGCATGACACGCGACTTCCACCGACCGCTCCGCGACGCGTGGATCGTCGAGGCCGTCCGTACGCCGATCGGTCGCTATGGCGGCGCGCTCGCAGGGGTTCGCCCGGACGATCTGGCCGCGGTGGCATTGCGCGCGGTCGTGGACCGGGCCGGCCTGGACCCGGCGCTGGTGGAGGATGTCATCCTCGGCTGTGCCAATCAGGCCGGCGAGGACAACCGCGACGTCGCTCGGATGGCGCTGCTGCTGGCGGACTTCCCGGTCGAGGTCGGCGGCCTGACCGTCAATCGGCTGTGCGGCTCGGGGCTCCAGGCGATCAACTCGGCGGCGCACGCGATCGCGGTCGGGGATGGCGACGCGTTCATCGGCGGCGGCGTCGAATCGATGTCGCGTGCGCCGTACGTCCAGCTCAAGGCCGAGTCCGCCTACGAGCGCGGCGACCGTCCGCTCGTCGATACGACGCTGGGCTGGCGGTTCGTCAACCCGCGCCTCGCGTCGAAGCACCAGCCGTACTCGATGGGCGAGACTGCGGAGAACGTCGCCGAACGGTGGGGTATCTCGCGCGAGCGTCAGGACGCGTTCGCCCTTGAGAGCCAGCGGCGCACGGCCGCCGCGGTCGAGGCGGGCCGGTTCGACGCCCAGCTGGTGCCCGTGACGATCCCGCAGAAGAAGGGCGACCCGATCGTCGTCGCGCGCGACGAGCACCCGAGGGCCGACACGACCCCCGAGGCGCTGGCAAGGCTACGTCCCGCGTTCGCCAAGGACGGCGGTTCCGTCACCGCCGGCAACAGCTCCGGCATCAATGACGGCGCGGCGGCGGTCCTGCTCGTCGAGGCGGAACGGGCCCGCGCCCTGGGCTTCAAGCCGATGGCGAGGGTGGTCGCCACCGCGGTCGCCGGCGTCGACCCATCCGTCATGGGCATCGGGCCAGTGCCGGCGTCGCGCAAGGCGCTGGAGCGAGCCGGCATCACGGTCGCGGATCTCGACCTGATCGAACTGAACGAGGCCTTCGCGTCGCAGGGTCTCGCGACGATGGACGAGCTGGGCCTCGACCCGTCTCGAGTCAACGTCAATGGCGGCGCCATCGCGCTTGGCCACCCCCTCGGGATGAGCGGCGCCCGGCTGATCACGATGCTGGTGCACGAGCTGCGACGGACCGGCGGTCGCTACGGCCTCGCGACGATGTGCATCGGGGTCGGCCAGGGGATCGCGACGGTCATCGAGCGCCTCGACGATTGACAGGTCAGGCCGGGGCGCCAACCGAGCTTGAGGAGATCCACGGTCCACGAGTCGCACGGCGCCGTCGCAGGAGCACCCACGCGATCACTGCCAGGCTGAGTCCTCCCACGATCAGCGCGAGGGCCTGCCAGACGAGGAGCGTCACGAACGCGCCATAGACCTCGGTCGTGATCGCGCGGACCACGAATTCGACGCAACGCTTGTCGAAACCCGTTGACCTGCGTACGATGTGGGCTAACCCAAGGAGGACATCCCCGACATGATCGATCAGCAGCCTATCGACCTGCAGCCCACGGTGGTTTCGCTGACCGACGCCGCGGCCCTCAAACTTCGCGAGCTCACCAAGGACGAGACCAACCCGTCGATCGGTCTGCGCGTCTATGTCTATTCCGGTGGATGCTCCGGTTTTCGCTACGGGATGATGCTTGAAGACGCCCCCACGCCCGAGGACCGCGTCCTCGAGGCCAGCGGGATCAAGGTCTACGTCGACGGCCAGAGCGTCGACCTCCTTCAGGGCGCGCAGATCGACTATGTCGACACGCTGATGGGCGCCGGCTTCACGGTGAACAACCCGAATGCGGTCTCGGCCTGCGGCTGCGGCTCCAGCTTCCGGACCGCGGACGATGGCGGCGCCCCCAAGGGCTGCTCGCACTGACCCTCCGCTTACGCTGAGCACCTGAAGCCGCCGGGCGACCGGCGGCTTCGTCGATTGCTGACGTCTTCGTTCCCGGACGACCATCGGCCGCTACCGGGGGGACCGTTCGGCCTGGCCGCTCGAGCCTGCCATCCACCCGACTAGACTCAGGGCCTCATGCCTTCGACCTTCGATCCCGGGCGCGACGACGTCATGCGCCGACTCGATGACGCCGCCGACCGGTTCCTCGTCGGCCGCAAGATCCCCGGTCTCGTCTACGGGATCGTGCTGGGTGGCGAGCTGATCCGTAGCCGCGGGATCGGGACGTTGCGGGTGGATGCGGACGCCGTGCCCGACGCCGACAGCGTCTTCCGGATCGCGTCGATGACCAAAAGCTTCACCGCGGCGACGGTCTTGTCGCTGCGGGACGAAGGACTGTTATCGCTGGACGATCCCGTCGCGCTGCACGTCCCGGACCTGGCCGATCTGCGCGGCCCAACGACCGACAGCCCGGTGATCACCATCCGGCATCTCCTCACGATGTCCGCCGGGCTCGCCACCGACGACCCATGGGGCGATCGACAACAGGGTCTGGACCTCGACCGGTTCGCGGCGCTCCTCCGGGCCGGCCCCACGCTCGCCTGGACGCCGGGCCTCCGCTTCGAATATTCGAACCTGGGCTACGGGATCCTGGGTCGGGTCATCACGAACGTGGCCGGCCGCGAGTACCGCGACGTGGTCGCCGAGCGGCTGCTCGGCCCGCTGGGCATGGCTGCCACGACCTTCGAGCTCGCGTCCGTCCCGCCCGACCGGCTCGCCCACGGCTACCTCTGGCGCGACGACGCCTACCAGCCTGAGCCGTTCGATCCTTACGGCGCGCTTGCCTCGATGGGAGGTATCTATACGTCCGTCCGCGACCTCACGCACTGGGTCGGCGGGTTCACCGATGCGTTCCCGCCGCGGGACGACCCGGACGAGGTACACCCGCTGCGACGGTCCACCCGGCGTGAGATGCAGCAGGTCCACCGGGCGATCCCGGCGTCGGTGGCCGCCGCTTCGCCGGATGCGCCTCTCGACCATGAGGCTGACGGGTACGGGATGGGCCTCTTCGTGATCGACGATGTCCGGCTCGGACGGATCGTGGGGCACTCCGGCGGCTATCCGGGCTTCGGGTCGAACATGCGCTGGCATCCGGCCTCGGGTATCGGCGTGGTCGTCGTCATGAACCACCGCTATGCGCCGGCGACCGCCATGGCTCGCGAGTTGCTGCGAGTCGCCCTTGACCAATCTGCCCCGCTGGCAGCGTCCCGTCGCCTCGCACCGTCCCCACCGACCCGTGCGGCGCGCCTCGCAGTCGAGGGCCTGCTGACGGACTGGGACGACGCGGTCGCCGACCGCATGTTCGCGATGAACGTCGACATGGACGAACCGTTGTCGCGGCGTCACGCCGAGATCGAGCGCCTCAAGGCCGTCCATGGCGCACTCGTCCCTGATCCCGATGAGCCAGAGGTCGCACTCTCGTCCGCGGACCTGGAGTGGTGGATGCGTGGCGAGCGGGGCCGGGTCAAGGTGGGCATCCTGCTCTCGCCAGAGCCCGAGCCGCGGATCCAGGACTTGCGCCTGACCTCCGTACCGGAGCCGTCTCGCGACCTCGCCGCGATCGCCGCTCGCATCGCCACGATGCTCATGACGTCGGACGCGGCGGATCTCGCGTCACTCGACCTCCGACCAGCGTCCGCGCTCGATCCTGTAGCGATCGATCGATCTCTCCGCGCCACCGCAGCCCGCTTCGCCCCGCTCCGCCTCGGCTCGCCGATCGCGTGGACGGACATCGCAGCGACCTGGCGCCTGCTTGGGGATCGTGGCGACCTCACGCTGCGCCTCGAGCGGGACGCGGTGACCGGCGACCTGACCGCGCTGGACATCCAGACCGTCGCCCTGGAGCCGCCGCCGCACGCCGACTGAGGCGATTCGGGCCGTCGGGCTAGACTCAGGATCACATGGAGATCCCGCTCTTCCCCCTCCACGTCGTGCTCTGCCCGGGCATCGTGCTGCCACTCCACATCTTCGAGGAGCGCTATCGAGCGCTGGTCCGACACTGCCTGGATACGGGCCTGCCGTTCGGGGTCGTCCTGATCAAGGATGGGCGGGAGGCCGGCTCGGGATCGGTCGCGACGCTGGCTGGTGTCGGGGCGTTCGCCGAGATCCGGCGGGCTGGACGCTACCCGGATGGGCGGTTTGATCTCCTCGCCGCGGCGACCGGCCGGTTCGCGATCGAATCCGTCGACACGATGAAGGCGCCGTACCTGGTCGCAGACGTGACGCCGCTCGACGACGAGGTAGGCGACGAGTCGCGGGCCGAGCGACTGTCGGCTGCTGCGATCCGCCGGTTCGTCCGATACCTGGAGCTGATGCGGGCCCGGGAAGGCGAGACGACCGAGACCCTCGACATCCAGGTCGAGTTGGATGCGCCTGCCGGCTCGACGCCCGATGCGGATGAAGCCTCCGATGCCCTCGACGCGGTCGGCAGCCGGCCTGAGGATGCCGACGATGCCGACTCGGACAATGTAGAGGACGACGATGACATCGCCACCGAGCTGACCATCCCGGACGACCCTACCGTCCTGTCGTACCTGCTGTCGGGGATCGTCCAGGTGGAACTGCCTCGTCGCCAGCGGCTCCTGGAGGCCGAGACCACCGAGGAACGCCTGCGCGAACTCGTCGCCCTGCTCGATCGGGAGATCCTGCTGCTGGGTGAGCGCCTGCGCTACTTTGCGCCGGACCCGAAGACGCTCGCGGGCCTCATCCGCAGCTGATCCGACCTAGCCGACGCTGGCAGCGGCGCAGTCGTAAAGCGTCGTGCCATCGATGGTGACCGCCGTGCAGGTCGAAGTGACCCACGCGGTCACCTCACTGTTCCCGCGGCCGCCGAACCCGGCGACGCCGCCCTGGTCACCGCCGCCCACGATGACGTACCGGATCTGGCCGCTTGCGATCGAGGTCACCGCCTCATGGTCGGCCGCGGCGGCCATCGGACCTCGCCGACCAGACCGCAGTCGCAAGGCGGACCCCGATAGGGTCGTGGCCTGGGCATCGGGCGACGTGGCGTGGCCCACGATTCGAGTCGCCACAATGGCACCGTGATCATCCGACAGCTCAGCCGCGACGAGGCCCGCCGGATCGCGGTTAGGGCACAACTGCTCGATGCGACGCGACCCACGGATCTCGCCACAGTCGCCGACCGGCTGACCTTCTTGCAACTGGACCCGACGGCGGTTGTGGCGCCCAGCGCGGACCTGGTGGCCTGGTCGCGCCTGGGCATCGCCTACGAGCCGGCGCAGCTGCGAGACGCCCTGGAGCGCGATCACACGATGTTCGAGCATCGCGCCCAGCCGACCGAGGTCGAGCCGCCTTTGGCGATGGTCCGCCCGATGGCGGACCTTGGACTCTTCCTCGCCGACATGGCCGCGTGGCCGTTCGGCAGCACCCGCCACTTCGAGTGGATGGCCGCGAACGACAGGTTCCGTCAGCGCCTGCTCGACCAGTTGCTGGCGGAGGGTCCACTCGCGTCGCGCGACATCCCCGACACGAGTGTGCTGGCGTGGGAGTCGAGCGGCTGGACCCACGCCCAGAACGTGACGCAGATGCTGACGTTCCTCGCGGCCAGCGGCCAGGTCGCCGTCGCGCGGCGCGCCGGCCGGCAGCGCGTGTGGGACATCGCCAAGCGGATCTTCCCGGCTGACATGCCGGTCGTGCAGGCCGAAGAAGCCCATCGGATCCGCTGCGAGCGGTGGCTGCGATCCCTCGGCGTCGCCCGGCCGCGTGTCGTCGGCGAGGCTGGGCTCCCGGCCGAGATCGAAGGCACGTCAGGTCCCTGGCGCCTCGATCCGGAGGCGACCGCGGACGGGTTCGAAGGACGGACTGCGCTGCTGTCGCCATTCGATCGACTGACTCACGACCGGGCCCGCGCCGTCGAGCTCTTCGACTTCGAGTACACCCTCGAGATGTACAAGCCCGCGGCGCAGCGGCGCTGGGGCTACTTCGCGCTGCCGATCCTCCACGGCGACCGGCTCGTCGGCAGGGTCGACATGGCGGCCGATCGCAAGGCCGGCATCCTGCGGGTCCACGCGCTGCACGAGGACATGCCGTTCACGCCGGTCATTGCAGATGCCGTTCGCGCCGAACTCGAAGGGTTCAGGCGGTGGCTGGGCCTCGAACGGGTCGCCGACGCCTGAGCGACCGTCATCCGGGATGAGGCACGGGGCCCGTAGGCCTGCCTACTCGCTGAAGCGCTGTTCCTGCCAGGGGTCGGCGTCGTTGTGGTAGCCGTAGCGCTCCCAGAAGCCGAGCTGGTCGTGGTCCAGGAACTCCAGGCCGCGGATCCACTTGCTGCTCTTCCAGAAGTACTTCTTGGGGACGAGCAGGCGCAGCGGGTAGCCGTGCTCCAGCTCGAGCGGCTCGCCACCGAACGTGTCGGCCAGCAGGACGTCGTCGTCATCGAGGACGGACAGCGGGACATTGGCCGTGTAGCCCTGCTCGGCATGAGAGATGACGTGCGTCGCGGTCGGGCGAATGCCGGCCAGCTCCATGATCGTCTGGATCGGGACGCCTTCCCAGGTCGTGTCGAGCTTCGACCAGCGCGTCACGCAGTGGATATCGGTGTCCACGGTCTTGCGCGGCAGATCCTTGAACTGCGCCCAGGTCAGGGTGACGGGCGAGTCCACCTCGCCGTAGACCTTGAAGTCCCAGGTCGTGAGGTCCGTGTGGGGGACGGATCCGTAGTGGAGGACCGGAAACTTGTCGGTCTTGTACTGGCCGGGCGGGATGCGCTCGGCGATGGCCGGGTCGGCGGTCTTGGTGCCGAAGAGTCGCTCGTACATGGGATCCTCGAAGTCTGGGATGGCTGCGGCTATGGTCCCACACCGGCGATGACGTCCCTGTGACCAGACCCGGACCATGGTGCCGTAGCCGCCCGAGTGCACTGCGGTACGCTTCCGCCCGTGGATCCCTCGATTCCGGACGATCCCGCGGCTGGCGCCCAGGCCGTGACCCCGCCAGCGACGGCCCCCGCCGACCTGCGCGTCGTCATCGTCATGCCCGCCTACAACGCGGCGAAGACGCTCGAACGAACATACGCGGACATCCCGCACGACCTCGTCGACCGGATCATCCTCGTGGACGACGTGTCGAAGGACGAGACCGTTGACATCGCGCGGCAGCTGGGCCTCGATGTCATCATCCACGCCCAGAACCGGGGCTACGGCGGCAACCAGAAGACCTGTTACGACGCTGCGCTCGAGGCGGGCGCCCAGGTCGTCGTGATGCTCCATCCGGATTACCAGTACGACGCCACCCGGATCCCGGATCTCGTCGCGCCGATCTTCGCCGGTGAGCGCGACCTGATGCTGGGGAGTCGCTTTCTGGGTGACCCGCTGGCCGGCGGGATGCCGCGCTGGAAGTACGCCGCGAACCGGTTCCTGACCGGCGTCGAGAACCTGGCCTTCGGGCTGCACCTGTCCGAGTACCACACGGGTCTGCGTGCCTACAGTCGGCACCTGCTCGAGACGATCCCGTACGCCCACAACAGCGACGACTTCGTGTTCGACCAGGAGCTGATCGCTCAGGTGGTGGCCGCCGGCATGCGCGGCCGAGTGGGCGAGATCGGCGTCCCCACACGCTACTTCGAGGAAGCGAGCTCGGTCGGGTTCAAGCGCAGCGTCGTCTACGGCCTGTCCACCCTGCGCGTCGTGCTGCGCTATCTCCTGCATCGCAGCAGCCTGCGACCGTCCCACAAGCTGCGGGCGCGTCGCCCGGTCGAGTGAGTCGCCGACGATGAGGCTCAGCCGGCGATCCATCGTCCGGGCGGTCCTGGGCGTCGGGATCAGCGTCGTCGCGAGCTGGCTGGTCCTGCGCTCCGTCGACCTTGCGGCGGCCGCGGACATCCTGCGAACCGCGGACCCCATGTGGATCGGCCTGATGTTCATCACGGTCTTCCTGGACGTCGCGGCTCGTGGTGGTCGCTGGCGTGTGCTGCTGGCCCCGATCGCCTCGCTCCCGTATCGCCGGGTCCTGGGCTATACCTATATCGGCTACCTCGCCAACAACGTCCTGCCGGCGCGGCTGGGCGAACTCGTGCGCAGCCACTCCCTGGGCGAGAAGGAGGGGGTCCCGCGGGCGACCGTCCTGGGGACCGTGGTCGTCGAACGGGTCGTGGACACGGTCGTCGTGGTCGCGATCGCGTCACTGTCCGTGCTCGTCCTGAGCATCCGGGGCGTCATGACGAGCGCCGTGCTGTTGGGGCTCGCGTTCGCGTCACTGCTCGTCATCGGGCTCGGGATCGGCGTCGCGGCGCATCGGCTGCCGGGTGCCGAACGCGTGGCCGCCTTCGTCGCCCGCTGGCCACGGCTCGTGGCGCTGGGGCGGATGCTGCGCGACGGCCTGGCGGTCGTCGCCCATCCCCGGACGCTCATTGGCGCGCTGGCCTTCAGTGCAGTCGCCTGGACCGTGTCCATCTGCACGTTCCTTGCCGCAGGCCAGGCGGTCGGCATCGAACTGACGCTCGCCCAGGGTGCCCTGCTCTCGAGTGGTGTCGCGCTGGCGACGATCGTGCCGTCCGGACCGGGCTATGTGGGCACCTTCGAACTGACCGCCGTGTCCATCTGCGCGCTGTTCGGTATCGAGCGCGACCTTGCCTTCGCGATGGCCCTGCTGGTCCACGTGATGATCCTGGGCGTGACCTGCGTCGGTGGGGTCGTGTCGTGGATCGCCCTCCGACATCGCGTGCCGCCGGTCGCGACTGCGGAGCCTGCCCCGCCTGAGGTGGGGGCGCGACTCGGTGTCGCCCGGGAGTCGACGAAACCCGCCTGACGGAGGTTCCGACGGTCATCGGAGGCACGTAGTCACGGTCCCGTCGCCTGCCAGGCGAGGAGCGCGGGTCTCACAAGGGTGGCGATGGGCATCGCCAAGGCGAAGGCCGCGGTCCGTCGCTTCGTGGGCGACGACCTGACCCTTGGGTCGTGTCCTGTCGGGATCCACACCGGGGATCGTCAGTTTCGTCGCCTGCCAGGCGACGGGCATGGAGGCCATGCGTGGACGGGGAGCTCGCCCGTCGCCCCTGACATCCCGGCCGCGCGCCGCCGACACACGTCGCTACCATGGACCAGACCGAGCGACCACCTGCGAGGGAGCCAGCCATGACCACGAGCGACGCCGAACACGTCGGGACCCGCCGCGGCAGGACGGCGCGTCAGGCGGAGCGGCTGGCCAAGGGCCTCGAGTCCCTGCCCTACCTGACCCGAAAGCTCGCGCCGGTCGAGGTCATGTCGGTCGAAGGCCTCGAGCAGATCGAGCACAACGCCGACACGCTGCTCGAAGAGGTCGGCATCGAGATCGTCAACTTCCCCGACGCAGTCGAGACCTTCCGCGGTGCGGGTGCCGACGTGACCGGCGCGAGGGTTCGCTTCCCGCGCGGGATGTGCCGCGAACTGGTCATGGCCACGGCGCCATCGCTGTTCACCCAGCGCGCCCGCAACCCGGAACGGAGCGTCCAGATCGGCGACCCGTACATGGTCCTCGTGCCGACCTACGGCTCGCCGTTCATCCACAACCTGGACGAGGGCCGCCGCTACGCCACGATCGACGACTTTCGCAACTTCGTGAAGCTCGCCTACACCAGCCGCACGCTCCATCACGGCGGTGGCACGTTGTGCGAGCCGGTCGACCTGCCGGTCAACAAGCGCCACTTCGAGATGGTCTACAGCCACATCCGCTACTCGGACCGGGCATTCATGGGCTCCGTCACCCACCCGAGCCGGGCACAGGACTCGGTGGACATGGCACGCATCGTCTTCGGTGCCGAGACCATGGAGCGTGAGCACGTGATCATGGGTCTCGCGAACGCCAACTCGCCCATGTCGTGGGACTTCAACATGCTCGGCTCGGCGCGGGCGTACGCCGCCGCCAACCAGGTGATGCTCATCACCCCGTTCATCCTGGGTGGCGCCATGGCCCCCGTGACCGTGGCGGCCCAGGCGACCCAGACCCTGGCCGAGGCGCTCGCCGGGATGGCCTACTGCCAGATCATCCGACCGGGGGCGCCGGTCATCTTCGGCTCGTTCGCGTCGTCGATGTCGATGCAGACCGGGGCGCCCACGTTCGGGACGCCCGAACCGCAGCTTGTCCTGTTCGTCCTTGCGGCCCTCGCTCGCCGGCTCAAGGTGCCGTTCCGCAGCGGCGGCAACTTCACTGCATCCAAGGTCCCCGACTACCAGGCCGCGTACGAGAGCGCGATCAGCTATATGGCGACGATGCAGGCCGGGGTCAACTTCAATCTCCACACCGCGGGCTGGCTGGAGGGCGGTCTCGCCATCGGCTACGAGAAGTTCATCCTCGATGAAGATCAGGCGTCGATGACCGAGGCATACATCGGCGGCGTGGACGTCACCGACAACGGCTATGCGCTCGACGCGATGCTCGCCGGCGGACCGGGCCAGCACTTCCTGGGCTCGCCGCACACGCTGGCCAACTTCGAGCACGCCTTCTGGCGCTCCGAGATCTCCAACAACGACAGCTTCGAGCAGTGGGA
>JBKJQY010000020.1:0-3499 GCA_046593725.1 Candidatus Limnocylindrales bacterium | reverse complement strand
AGCTCATCACCCCGATCGCCATCGAGATCGGCCAGCGCTTCGCCATCCGCGAGGGTGGCCGGACCGTCGGCGCCGGCGCCATCGTCAGCATCGTCGAGTAGGCACGAGATGGCGAAGCAGCGGATCAGGATCCGCCTCAAGGCATACGACCACCGCCTGCTGGATCAGTCGGCGGCGCAGATCGTGGAAACGGCCCAGCGGACCGGCGCGGATGTCGTCGGCCCCGTGCCGCTGCCTACGCGGATCGAGAAGTTCACCGTCCTGCGCTCCCCGTTCATCGACAAGGACAGCCGGGAGCAGTTCGAGATCCGCACCCATAAGCGGCTCGTGGACATCCTGGACCCCTCGTCGAAGACCGTCGACGCCCTGATGCGACTCTCGCTGGCTGCGGGCGTCGACATCGAGATCAAGATGTGATGAACAGCCACTCGGTAGGGCTGATCGGCCGCAAGGTCGGGATGACCCAGGTCTTCGCGGAGGACGGCACCATGGTCGCCGTTTCCGTCGTGGCCATCGAACCCAACACCGTGACCCGTCTGCGCACGACGGATCGGGATGGCTACACGGCCGTCCAGATCGGCGCCGAAGTGGTCAAGAAGCTCAACAAGCCGGATGCCGGCCAGCTCAAGGACCTGCCCAAGGTGTCGTCGATCCGCGAGTTCCGCGTGGACAGCGTGGATGACTACTCGGTCGGCCAGGTGCTGGGCATCGGGGACCTCTTCGCCGAGGGCGATCTGGTCGACGTGACCGGGATCTCCAAGGGCAAGGGCTTTGCCGGCGTTATCAAGCGCCACAACTTCCATCGCGGGCCCAAGACCCACGGCTCGGATCATCACCGTGCGCCGGGCTCGATCGGGCCGGGTACCACGCCGGGACGCGTCTATCGCGGCCTGAAGATGTCCGGACACATGGGCGATGAGCGCGTGACCATCAAGAAGGTTCGTGTCGTGCGTACCGACACGGATCGCAACCTGCTGCTGGTCAACGGGAGCCTGCCCGGCGCCCGCGGCTCGTTGATCCTCGTGAAGAAGGCCTGACGACATGCCGCAGACAACCCTCTACGATCGGACCGGCAAGGATGTCGGCAGCGTCGAACTCAGCGACGTGCTGTTCGACGCCCCGGTCAACACCGCCGTGCTGCACCAGGTCGTGACGGCCCAGTTGGCCGGTCGCCGAACGGGCACCGCGTCCACCAAGACCCGCGGCGAGATCCGTGGCGGCGGCCGCAAGCCGTATCGCCAGAAGGGGACCGGCCGCGCCCGCCAGGGCACGGTCACCGCGCCGCACTACCGTGGTGGTGGCGTCGTGTTCGGGCCACACCCGCGCTCGTATGAGCAGCGGCTGCCGCGCAAGATGAAGCGTCTCGCCCTGCGTGGTGCGCTGACCGCAAAGTTCGGCGACGAAGCGATCAAGGTCATCGACACCTTCGGGCTCGATGCGATCCGGACCAAGGAGCTGGCCAGCGTGCTGAGCGCGCTGCACGCGACCGGTCGGGTCCTCGTCGTCTCGCCAAGTCGCGACCAGACGCTGGAGCTGTCCGCGAGGAACTTGCCGACCGTGGAGATCATCCTGGCCGACTCCCTCAATGTCGTGGACCTGTTGAAGGCGGACGTCGTCCTCATCGAGCAGGCCTCGCTGGCCCGGATGGAGGAGGTCTACACGTGAGCGCCCTGACCCCCCCCGAGATCATCCTGCGCCCCGTCATCAGTGAGAAGACGATCGACGAGTCGGGGCGCGGCAAGTACACCTTCGCCGTCCACGAGAAGGCCAACAAGATCCAGATCAAGGCCGCCGTGGAGACGCTCTACGCCAAGGAGAAGGTGACGGTCGTCTCGGTCAACGTCCTGACGACCAAGGCCAAGGAGAAGCGCCGTGGGCGCTTCGTGGGCTACACGACCCCCTGGCGCAAGGCCATCGTGACCCTGGCCCCCGGCCAGAAGATCGAATTCTTCGAGGGGGTCTGACATGCCGCTTCGCTCATACAAAGCCACCTCGCCGGGGCTCCGCCAGATGACTCGCTCGACATTCGAGGAGATCACCACCAAGGAGCCGTACAAGCCGCTGCTCGAGCCGCAGATCCGCGGGTCCGGTCGCAACAATGCCGGCCGGCTCACCGTCCGCCACCGTGGCGGCGGCGAGAAACGCCACTACCGGATCATCGACTTCAAGCGCAACAAGCTCAGCGTGCCCGCCCGCCTCGCGACCATCGAGTACGACCCCAACCGCTCGGCGCGGATCGGGCTGCTCCACTATCGCGACGGCGAGAAGCGCTACATGCTGCTGCCGCACGGCCTGAAGGTCGGTGACATCGTCGTCGCCGGTCCGGATGCCGAGGCGCGGGTCGGGAACGCCCTGCCGCTGGCAAACATCCCGCTGGGCACGACGATCCACAACATCGAGCTCGTCCCCGGCAAGGGCGGCCAGATCGTCCGGTCCGCTGGGACGGCTGCCCAGCTGCTGGCCAAGGAAGGCGACTACGCCACCGTCCGACTCCCGTCGGGCGAGATGCGTCGCGTCCCGATGCGCTGCATGGCCACCGTCGGCCAGGTCAGCAACCTGGACCACGACAACGAGAACCTCGGCAAGGCCGGTCGCGCCCGACACATGGGCCAGCGGCCCGAGGTCCGCGGCGTCGTCATGAATCCACGCGACCATCCGCACGGCGGTGGCGAGGGCAAGTCCCCCACGGGGATGCCGCCCAAGACACCGTGGGGCAAGCCCGCGATGGGCTACCGCACCCGGCGGTCCAAGACGACCGGACGTCTCATCGTCCGATCACGGCACCGCAAGTAGCGGGGAGGTAGGAGTCGATGTCCCGTTCGATCAAGAAGGGCCCCTTCGTCGAGGCCCGCCTCCTCGGCCGAGTCGAGGAGATGAACAAGCGCAACGAGAAGAAGGTCGTCAAGACCTGGTCCCGTGCGTCCGTCATCTTCCCGACGTTCATCGGTCACACCATCGCGGTTTATAACGGCAAGAAGCATGTCCCGGTCTACGTGACCGAGAACATGGTCGGCCACCGTCTCGGTGAGTTCAGCCCCACCCGCAACTACCGCGGCCACGGCAAGCACACCGACCGCTCGACGTCGCTGAAGTAGGGCCGACGATCATGCAAGTCAAGGCGCAAGCCAAGTTCCTGCGCGGCTCCACCCGCAAGGCCCGTCTCGTCACCAAGGCGATCAAGGGCATGCCGGTGGAAGAGGCCGCCGCCGTCCTGCGGTTCATGCCGCAGTACGCCGCCAAGGACATCGCGCGCGTGCTCCAGAGCGCGACCGCGAACGCCGAGAACAACCACAACCTGTCCGCGGAAGACCTGATCGTGTTCGAGGCCATCGCCGACGAAGGCCCGACCATCAAGCGCTTCCGGCCCCGGGCACAGGGTCGCGCGTTCCCGATCCACAAGCCCATGACCCACATCACCATCGTCGTCGCGGACCAGGAGGCCTGAGTTGGGACACAAGGTCCATCCGTACGGCTTCCGACTGGGTGTCTCGCGCACCTG
>JBKJQY010000071.1:0-31762 GCA_046593725.1 Candidatus Limnocylindrales bacterium | reverse complement strand
CCGACCATCGCGTCGTGTCGCTCCCGGCCCAGCGGCCAGTCGTCCGTGCCGCCGGCCATCGTGCCCTCGACCCACGACCCGTACAGCGCGGTGGCCACCTTGGCAGCCTCCGCGGCGCGGGTCAGACGTCGCAGCTCCGTCGGCGCGAGGACGCCATGGGCGGCGGCGACGATCTCGTCGATCAGGGCAGGCAGTTCGTCGGCGGTCTCGATCTCCTTGGCTTGCCACATCCGGACCTGTGGGTCCAGGGCCCGGGTGCGCGAGTCATCGAGGAAGGCGGGTGTCGCCTCAAGCCTCCCGGCGATCGACTCGAGCCGATCGGCGAGTGGCGCGTAGTCGCGGGCGAACAACAGGAACAACCCGTCGCCCACAGCGTCGAGCGCCTGTGATCGCCGAGCCCACAGGCGCACCTCGTCGGCCTCGAAGATCGCCTGCCGCAGGTTGTGGATCTCGAGGTCGCGCTCGAACCGGACCTCAGGGGACAGCCCGGCCACGTCCAACGTCTCGATGGCAGTCAGGTGGTGACGGTCGGTCTCGAGCTCGTGGAGGATGACTTCGGCGGTGCCGTCGCCGAGCTGGTCATCGGACTCGTGGATGCCATGGAACGTGGCCAGAAGAGGATGGGCTTTCAGGAGTCCCCGGAAGCGGTCCTCGACGAGGTCATGGAACCGATCGTCCAGCGGGCCGGGATCCGCAGCGGGCGCGGGGCGCGGAAGGGCGCGCAGGATCTGGTCGGTCAAGGGTGGTCGTCCTCCGGGCGACGGCGCCTGGCCGTCGGGTGGTCGCTCGGCGCGTCGTTCAGGCCGAGGCGCCGATCGGATCTGGGGAGAGCGGTCGCGGGAGCGTGTCCTTGAGGGCATCCCGGACCGCTTCGATGGTCGTATCGATGTCGGCCGCACCGACGCCGTAGTGGGCAACGGCGCGGACCTGTCCGTGGGGATAGTCCACCATCAGGACGTTTCGTGCCCGCAGCGCATCCAGGAAGGCGGCCCGGTCGCGTTCCACCTTGAACAACACGAAGTTGGTCGCGACCCGCGAAGGATCGAGCGGGCCCGGGGCCGGCTGGGCGGTACCGCCGGCGCTGACGATGCCGGGCAGCGCACTGATGCCTTCCGCCAGGCGGCGGGCGTTGGCGTGGTCCTCGGCCAGGCGTCTGATCGTGCCGTCCGGCCCGTCGGACAGGGCGACCAGGCCGGCCGCCGCCAGGATCCCCGCCTGGCGCATCCCGCCACCCACCAGCTTCCGGCCGCGACGCGCGCGCCAGATGACTTCGCGCGTCCCCACCACGACCGACCCGACCGGGCAGGCCAGCCCTTTCGAGAGGCAGAACGTGACCGTGTCGGCCGGGCCGGCGAGGTCCTGTGCCGTGACGTTCTGGGCCACGACCGCGTCCCAGAATCGGGCGCCGTCGACGTGGAGCGGAACGCCGTGGGCGTGGGCGATATCGGCCACGTCGCGCGTGTAGGCGGGGCTGAGCGGCTGGCCCATCGAGTGGGCGTGGGTATTCTCGATGGCGACGAGTCCGGTGATCGGCTCGTGAGGATCGAGCGGATCGCGGAAGGCCTCGGCGATGTCGGCCGGGTCCATCGTGCCGTCCGGGCGATCGGTCAGGGCGCGGATGCTGGTGCCGACGATGACCGCATGACCGGCGGCTTCGTCGATGACCATATGGTGCTCGCGTCCGGCGATCGTCTCCTGGCCGCGCCCCAGGTGGGCCAGCTGCGCGACGATGTTGCCCATCGAGCCGGAGGCCACGAACAGGCCGGCCTCCTTGCCGAGCAGTTCGGCGGCGCGCTCCTCCAGGGCGTTGATCGTGGGGTCGTCACCGTAGACGTCGTCACCCAGCTCGGCCTCGGCCATCGCGCGGCGCATCGCGGGCGTCGGGTGGGTGACCGTGTCGCTGCGTAGGTCGATGCGGGCCATGGCCCGAGTATAGGAGGGGTCGTCGCCGTTAGTCGGCTCGAGCGTCGGGCGCGGGGAGCTGCTCAGAGCCTGACGAATCGTGTTCACGCATGCTGGCGACGGTCAGCCGACCTGCTCAGAGCCGGAGGATTCGCGGCAAACCGTGCATGAGCGAGCCAGATGCTGGCTCTGAGCGGGCATCTGCGGCCACTCGAGGCGTTTCCGACCTGGATCTCGGGCTCTGAGCAGACATCGAGGGCTGCCAGGGCCGTCGCTCCCCGAAATCTCGGGCTGTGAGCGGGCACGCGGCGCGAGAAGGTTGCGGCCGCGGTCCCAGGTTCCACGCGGCGACAAGCCCGGACGCACCTGCTATGCTCCGCCCTCGTCACGACTGGACCCGTGGTGTAGCGGCCCAACATGCCAGCCTGTCACGCTGGAGATCGCCGGTTCGAATCCGGTCGGGTCCGCCATCAACGCTTTTCCCTACGCCCCGTCCGCCCGCCCGGACGGGGCGTTCCTTCATCTTCTGTCAGACTCCAGACGGTGAAACGCGGCCCGCTGCTCCTCGTCCTCGGCCTTCTTGGAGTCGCCTTGATCGCGCCCATCGCCGGCGGCGAACTCGGCTTCGAGAGCCCTTCCAGCCCATCGGCGATCGCCATGCAGCCGTCGCACTCGCCGGTTGCATCGGTCGCTCCATCCGACGTGCTCGCCCCATCCACGACGCCGGCCGCCTCGCCAAGCGACGCCCCGGTCACGCCCACGCCGACCGCTGAGCTCACCGCTGTCCCGATCGTGCCGGTCACGCAATTCCGCGCGACGGTCACGAGCACGACCCGCAAGGAAGTTGCGGCAGTCCTCGCCGGGACGAGCTCCCGCTATGAAGCGCTGGAACTGGTCGGCTCAGAGGCGGACGCGATCCTCGCCGAGCTCGGTGTTGACCGCCCGGCCGACGCGACACGCCTGATCGAGGCGAAGGACGCCACGACCCTGACGACCGACATGGCTGCCCACCGAAAGCGTCTCGCCTTGCTGCGCGCCGACGCCGTGACCGCGGGCGTGCGAGCGCTGGACTGGGGGACGGACGCGCTCTTCGGTGTCGATCGCGTCAAGGATCTCGCCGATTGGCCGCTGACTGCCCAGCTCCCCGCGCCGACGGCCGCCGAGGCGTACGACCCGGCATCCACCTGGACCCTGTTCGCCGGTGGCGACATCCTGCTGGACCGCGGCGTATACCAGACGCTCGTGGTCAAGGGCAAGGGTGCCGATTTCCCATTCGATGGCGGGACGGCGGAGATCACGGGGCGCTGCAAGGATTGTTCGCCGCTGGGCTGGGACACGCCGTACACGAAGCGCACGGGCAATGCCGGCGCCTTCCGGGACCTCATCTCGAGCGCCGATATCGCCATCGCCAACTTCGAGAACCCCGCGCCGAACGACCCGAGCTGGCACACCAAGGGCACGGTCTTCTCGGCCGATCCTGACCTGGTGGATGGGCTGGTCACGGCGGGACTCGACTATGTCTCGCTCGCCAACAACCACATCCGCGACGCCGGTGGGCCCGGCGTCCTCCAGACGATCGCCAACCTGACGAAGCGCGGGCTCAAGGTCTCGGGCGCGGGCAAGAACCTCGCGGCCGCCCGGAAGCCGGCGATCATGGGCGCAGGCGGGATCAGGGTCGCCATCCTCGCGTACGACGCGATCGCCGGTGGGTATCACGCGACGGCCGCGAGGATCGGGAGCGCGCCGCTCAAGGCGACGTATGTGAAGCAGGACGTCGCCGCGGCTCGCAAGGCCGGCGCGGACCTTGTCATCGTCTTCCCGCACTGGGGCACCGAATACGACCCGACGCCATTCGCGACGCAGCAGAAGCTGGGGCGGATGATCATCGACAGCGGAGCCGACATGGTCATCGGCAACCACGCCCACTGGGCGGCGGCGATGGAGGTATACGAGGGCAAGCCGATCTGGTATGCGCTCGGCAACTTCGTCTTCGACCAGACCTGGTCCGAGCCGACGATGGAAGGCATCACCCTCGAGCTGACCTTCCGCGGCGCCGACCTCGTCCAGGCCCACCTGCGGCCGCACATCATCCTGGACAAGGCCCAGCCGAACTTCCTCGACCCCGCCGGCAGCGGCAGGGTGGTCATGGGCCAGGTATTCGGGGCGTCCAAGGGGCTGCTGCCCTGGTGACCGGCTAGGCGATCCCCGCCATCAGGTCCGTCTCGGGGAGCTCGGTGGGGATCCGCGACTCCCGCAGGACGTAGGCCTCTTTCGCCCAGCTCTCGCGCCAGCCGTCGCGGCCCATCAGCATGAACGGGCTCTGGTCGCTGATCTGGGTGACGTGCTCGTGGATGGCGTCCCACTTGGCGTCGATCGCCGCACCGGAGATGTCGATCCACGTCGTGACCGATTCGTCGGGGACAAGCATCTTGGCCGCGAAGGCTTCGAACTCTTCGATCTGCTCCGGCGTGGCGTCCTTCGGCGGCTCCCAGAACGAGCGCTGACCGAGTGCCTGGAGCCGGTCGGACATCGCATCGCGAACGGACGCCGGGATCGCCTGCTCGTAGAGCTTCGATGGCGCCCACGTCGCGAGGCCGCCCTCTTCCCGCGTGGGGCCGGTGCCGCCATCCTCGGGTGCGAGCTGCTCCGGGTACCACGCCGCGTCCCCGGCACGTTCGAAGGCACCCACGCCCACCAGGTGGGTCCGGATGTGGTCCGGGTGGCCGTACCCGCCGAAATCGTTGTAGGTCGTGATAACGTCCGGCTGGTAGCGCCGCACGAACCAGACGAGTCGGCCGATCGCCTCGTCGAGATCCGCCTGCCAGAAGGTCCGCGGATCGCGATTCCCCGGCCGACCCATCATGTCCGAGTCGCGATATCCCAGGCTGTCCCACTCGGTGACGCCGAGATGGCCCATGGCCCGCTCCAGCTCCCCGGCACGGATCTCGCCGAGCCGTCGGTGGTTCTCGGGTGTGTCCATCTCGGGGACGACGATCTCGCCCATCTCGCCCCGGGTGCAGGTGATGAGGATCACCCGGTGGCCGGCCTCGATCGCCTTGACCATCGCGCCGCCGGTCCCGATCGTCTCATCGTCGGGGTGCGCGTGGACGGTCATCAGAGTCGGTCGATGGGGGAGGGGCTCTGACGCGGGCGCGGGGGCTGGATGGTCTGTCATGACCGGATGCTAGCGCGGCTGGACGATACGCGGCGCTACCATCGACGCATGCTCTCCGATCGACCCGCTTCCGGACCTCTTGCGGGCCTGACCGTCGTCGATTGCTCCACGGTCCTCGCCGGCCCGTATTGCACGATGCTGCTGGGCGACCTCGGCGCGGACGTCATCAAGGTCGAGCCACCTGAGGGTGACGGGACGCGTGCCTGGGGGCCGCCGTGGGTGGGCTCCGAGGCGGACGGGACGCGGACCGCCGCCTACTACCTCGCGGTCAACCGCAACAAGCGTTCGATCCGGCTGGACCTCAAGTCGCCCGACGGCGCGGAGGTCCTGCGGCGTCTGTTGGCTCGTGGCGACGTCCTGGTCGAGAACTTCCGGACCGGCGGGTTCGCCCGCCTCGGCTTCGATGACGCCGAGCTGGAACGGATCAATCCCGGGCTGGTCCATCTCGCCATCTCGGGGTACGGCCCAGATGGCCCCGCGGCGGATCGTCCCGGGTACGACTTCGTCATCCAGGCCTCGAGCGGCCTCATGTCGATCACGGGCGCCGCGGACGTGGACGGCGGCGCGCCGAGCAAGGTGGGCGTCGCTATCAGCGACGTCATGACCGGGATGCTCGGCGCGGTGAGCATCCTCGCCTCGCTGGTCGCTCGCGAACGCGATGCGGGACCGCGACCGGACCTCGGCCAGCGGATCGACCTGTCGTTGCTCGCCTCGACGTTGTCGGCGCTCGTGAACCAGGCTCAGAACGCCTTCGTCTCCGGCGTCGCGCCTGTCCGCCGCGGGAACGCTCACCCGAACATCGTCCCGTACGAGACCTTCGAGACGGCCGATGGCGAGATCGCTGTGGCGGTGGGGTCTGAGCGACAGTGGCCGCGGCTGTGCCAGGCGTTGGGCCTGCCCGCCCTCGCAGATGACCCCCGCTACGCCACCAACGGCGATCGAGTGGAGCGCCACGCCGAGCTTTGGCCGACGCTCGCCGACCGCTTCGCCGAGCGGACCTCCGCAGAATGGCTATCGCTTCTCGAGGCGGCCGAGATCCCCGCAGGTCCGATCAACGACATCCTGGCGGCCTTCGCCTCGCCCGAGGCTGTTGCACGCGGGATGACCGTCGAGATGGACCATCCGGCCTGGGGTCTCATCCGACAGGTGGGCGTGCCCTTCGCCCTGTCGGCGACCCCGGCGTCGATCCGGACGGCCCCGCCCCTGCTTGGCCAGGACACGGACGCGATCCTGGCGGGACTGGGCTATGCACCGGATACCGTGGCCGATCTCAGGAAGCGTGGCGTCGTCTAGACTCGCGGCACGTTCGAACCCCCCGGATCGACACTTGGAGGACCCTCATGACCGACGACCGCGAGCGCTGGGCGCTGATCCTGGGCGGGTCGTCCGGGATGGGCGAAGCGACCGCTCTCACGCTCGCCGGGGCCGGCTACAACGTCATCGGGATCCACCTCGACTTCCGGGCCGCCCTCGCCCACGTCGAGGAAGTCAAGGCCGGCATCGTCGCGAAGGGCGTCGATGCGCTCTACATCAACATGAACGCCGCCGACGACGAGAAGCGCGCGGTCGCCATCGAGGCGATCCGCGAGCGGTTCGCGGCATCCGAGGCGGCCGGCCGCCATCCGTACATCCGCGTTGTGATGCACTCGCTGGCATTCGGGTCGCTCGTGCCGTTCATCGCTGACGACCCGAAGGCGGCGGTGGACCGCAAGAAGATGGAGATGACCCAGGACGTCATGGCCAACAGCCTCGTCTACTGGGTCCAGGATCTCCATCGGGCCGGGTTCCTGGAGCGCGGCTCGAAGATCTTCGCGATGACCTCGGAAGGGTCGTCCCGGGTGGTGCCGTCGTACGGCGTGGTCTCGTCGGCGAAGGCGGCGCTCGAGTCGCATACCCGCCAACTGGCGATGGAGCTGGCGCGCCTGGGGACCGGGATCACCGCGAACACGATCCGAGCCGGCGTGACGATCACTCCAGCGCTCCTCAAGATCCCCGAGTCCCAGCAGATGATCGACGTGACCTTGAAGCGCAATCCGACCGGGAGGATGACGACGACCCAGGATGTCGCGAGCGCGATCCTGGCCCTGTCCGGCGAGGGCACTGACTTCATCAACGGCGCGATCATCGGCGTCGATGGCGGCGAGTTCATCACGGGCTCATAGGGTCCGCACGATGGGCCGCGTGATCGTCGTGGGATCCGTCAACGTGGACCTCGTCGTCGCCTCCGAGCATCTGCCCGGGCCCGGCGAGACGGTCATCGGTGGCCGATTCAGCCAGCACCACGGCGGCAAGGGCGGCAACCAGGCCGTGGCCGCCGCGCGACTCGGGGCAGCCGTCAGGTTCATCGGGGCGGTCGGGGACGATGACTTCGGGCGTCAGGCGCAGGCCGCCCTCGAAGCGGAGGGCATCGACCTTGCTGGACTTCGGACGGTCTCTGCCGCCACCGGTGTCGCCCTGATCCTGGTCGACGCGGCCGGCGAGAACAGCATCGCCGTCGCGTCCGGCGCCAACGCGGCGGTGACGCCGGACGATGTGCGGGCAGCGTTGACGACGGCTCGGATCGAGCCCGGCGACGTGGTCCTGGTCGGGCACGAGATCCCGACCGAGGTCGCGCTCGCGGCACTCACGGCGGGACGTGCCGCCGGGGCGATGACGATCCTCAATCCGGCGCCCGCCAGTGGGTTGACCGTAGCCGCGCTCGCCGCAGCCGATGTCGTCACCCCGAACGAGGGTGAACTGGCGATCCTGGGCCGTCTAGCCGGAGCTCGTCCGGCCGACGACGTCGCGACGACCGTGGAGCGGCTTCGGGCGGCCGGGCTCGGCACGACCTGGGTCGTGAGCCTCGGGGCGGACGGTGCGTTCGTGGCGTCGGCGGATGGAGCCTGGGTCGTCCCGGCACTCGCGGTCGAGGCGGTGGACACGGTCGGGGCCGGGGACACGCTCAACGGGGCGCTGGCCACCGGGCTGGCGGACGGACTGAGCCTGGTAGAGGCCGCCACCCGCGCGATCGCGGCGGCGTCACTGGCCGTCACACGGGAAGGTGCTCGGGAGGGGATGCCCACCCAGGCGGAGCTCGAGGGCGCCCTCCGGAGCTGACCGGGCCTTGTTGCGAGGAGAAGGACAAACCACCTGGTTTGGGCCGAATCCAACCCCCCAAACCCGATTCACGATCAGGATGTCCACAGGCGCCTGACCCGTCACGCTCAGTCGGGGTCGCGGTCGACCGTATCGGCGCCAGGCCTGGCCCCCATACCCGGGCTTTGTCCTTCTGGGCGCAACGGGGTGCGGACGATGCCGCCAGATCGGGCGGCATCGCGGGAGTGACCTCGCGACCGGCTAGGGTCGCAGATCGTCCTCGGAGGCGACCCAGACGGTCCCGCGCCGTGCATCAGCCGTCATCTCGAGGGTCCCGTCCCGGGCGACCCAGCAGGCCGCGCGACCGCGCTTCGCTACACTGCCGCATCATCCAACCCCCGCCCCCGCCCTTGCCCGCCTGATCGAGCGCTTCGGCGGCGCGGCGATGATGGGTCGGACTGACATGCGTGCTCCCCGTTGGTGCATGGAGGTCTACTGGTCTGAGACGACCCGCCACGGAAGGTTTCAGTCGGCCGGCCGGATCCTCACGCTCACGGTGCCTCGATGCCGATCGCCCCGACCGCGACCGAGAACAGGTAGATGGCCAGCGCACCACCGACCGTCGCCAACACGATCCAGCGCGATCTGCCGCGCCGATGGGCCTCCGGCAGGAGCTCGGCCGCGCCGACGTAGAGGAAGAAACCTGCGAAGAACGCCAGCAACGCTCCGAGCGCCTCGTTCGGGATCTGGATGATGGTGCCAAGCAGGACCCCGGCCACCGGGGCGACCGCTACGAGTGTCAGCCAGCGGTAAGCGATGCGCTTGGGGACGCGGCCGGCCAGCAGGAAGCTGACGACCCCGATCCCGTCGCTGAAGCGATGGACGATGACCACCGCCGCGATGACGATGGCGGTCCCGCCACCGACGGCGAGCCCGGCGGCCAGCGCGATGCCGTCCAAAAAGCTGTGGATACCCATACCCACGGCTCCGGCGACCCCGGCGTGTTGGTGTGATTCCTCGTCGTGATCAAGCTCGGCCGCTGTCTCGTGACCGACGTGGAACTGGGTCAGCTTGTCGATCACGTAGAACGCGAGGAATCCGATCGCGGTCCACAGCATCGCCGTCGCGAGCGATCCCAGGTAGTCCACAGCCTCCGGGATCAGGTCGAAGAACGCTGCCCCGATCCGGATCCCGGCCCCGATCGCGATGATCACCCCCACGTAGCGGACCGCTCGCAGCGCGAGCCAGCCGCCTGCGAACGCCGACAGGAAGGCACCCAGCGACACGAGCAGGGGGGCGTACGGCATCACGCGGGGTTCTCGGTGAGGCACGTCGGACAGCGCCCGAAGACCTCGAGCCGGTGGTCGTCCACCCGATAGCCGGTCCGCCTCGCGATATCGGCGACGACAGTCCGCAGCCCGGCGTCCTCGATCTCTTCCGTGCGGCCACAACCGGAACAGACCACATGGTGGTGGTGAGCCGGCTCACATCCGACGTAGGCGTGCTCGCCGGACGGCAGGTCCAGTCGTTCCACGACGCCCAGGTCCTCGAGGACCTCCAGGGTCCGAAAGACGGTCGCACGACCCACGCCCAGCCGTTGCTCCCGCGCCGCCTCCACGAGCGCGGCTGCCGTGAAATGACCTTCCTGCGCCTCGATGAGCGAGGCGAGTGACCGCCGTGGCTCGGTCAGGCGATAGCCGGCTCGATCCAGCGCGGTGACGATCGGCGTGGGGTCGCCCATGCCGGGAGGCTAGCACAGTTGAGACATAGTCTCAACTAGAACGCACCAGACGATCAGCGGACCGTGACGCCTCGGGGCCCCCGTGTCGCGATCGAACCAGCGAGCAGGCCGATGGCCACGGCCAGGCAGCCACCCAGCATCGCGATGCCGCCGGCGACCAGCAGGTCGATCCGTGCGACCACCCCAAGGGTGAGTGCCGCGACGGATACGTTCCAAACCGCGACCCTGGCCACGCCCCAGCGTCCGAGCCGCTGCCTTTGCATCGCGTGGGCGCGCGGGTCTCCCGGACCGACCGCCGGGATCAGGTGCGTCCAGGATCCCATGAGGACTTGCGCGGTCCACCCGAGCGCGAGTGGAATGCCAAGAAGCGTCACGGACCAGGCCTCCGGCACGGCACCCAACGCCAGGATCCGGCCCGAGGCGATGACGACCGCGACCAGGAACCACGCCGGTGCGAGGGAGAGGCTGAAGCTCGTGAAGCGGTGCCACGGGAGGTCGCCCGTCCAACGGCCGCGTGCTCGCTGGACGGCGAGTGCCTGGATCATCAGCGCGGCTGCACCCACGATCTCGAGGGCCGCCCCCAGTCGAGCCAGCTCGTTCGACCCGACACCGAACCCGATCGCCACCAATGGCGGCGCGACCATCATCGAGACGAGGGCGTGGGTTGTGCCACGGCGACGGCGGATGCGGGTACCCGCGACGGTCGGCGCGAGATGGACCAGGGTCGCGGCGACGACCACCGACAGGAACCCGAACACGTTCAGCCAAGCGTGCGCGGGCTTCAGTTGCGCCCATCGCTCCACGACAGGTCCCCAGCCGAGCATCAGCGCCGTGGCCAGACTCACGCCGACGGCGACCTGTGCGAGTCCGATCCCATACGCCATCGGCACCACGCCCGACCTCCTTCCCAGTGCGTGGCGCAACGGCACGAAGGCCGCGATCGCGACGAGGCCGAGGCCGATCAGATAGGCGCATCCACCGATCCCCGCCAGCAGCGTTGATCGCGTCGAGACGCCGATGGTGACGACAAGGGCCGCACCGGCGACCAGACCGATGCCACCGATCCGGACTCTGCGGTCGATCGGCGCGACCTGCGCCAATGCGGTCGTGAAGAACGGGAGGACGGCCGCGATGGCTGTCCCGGCGGCCCCGGCGAGGAGGAGATGCAGTGGCGCCCACGGACCGGCGCCGCCACGCAGCAACGTGATCCCGGCCGACCCGGTCGCCAGGATGACGAACCCGGCGGCGACCAGCAGGCCAAAAAAGGTCGTCTCACGGTCGCCCGCGCGCCGCACGGCGCGACTCGTCGTCGCGCCGGCGGGTTGCTTGCCGCCCGGTTGCTGGGCGGCGCACGCGGCGCAGCAGGCTCCCTCCTGGACGACCGGCCCTACGACCGGCAGCGAGCGCATGGCGGGCTCAGTTCAGTGGGTCGCCGTCACCGGCCTGGACCAGGCCGAGCGCACCGCGCCCGACGAAGTTGAAGGCGTGCGTGACGATCGGGTACAGGCCGTCCTCCTTCGTCGTGAACTCGACGATGCCACCCTGGGCCGGGGACAGGTCCATGGCCTGCGAGCCCCACGACCCGTTGTTGCCCTTGACGAGCTGGATGCCCTCCTTGGTGACCGTGTCGAAGATCGTCCCGACGATGTGGAACGAGCTGTCGATGTTCGGCCCGGCGTTCAGGACGAAGATCCGGACCCGCTCGCCCGTGCCCACCTTGAGCGGCGCTTCCTTGTACTGGTTGACTACGCCGTTGAACACGACGAAGTCGGGGGCGGGGTTGCCGGTCGAGGCCTTCTCGAGGCTGGTGATGTCGCCCTGTGGGCCCAGGTACCACTCGCTCTGGACCAGGACGAACTCCTTGTCCACCTTGGGCAGGCCGCCCTTGGGCTCCACGATGACCATGCCGTACATCCCGTTCGCGATGTGGTGCAGCGCCGGCGCGGTCCCGCAGTGATACATCCACACGCCGGCGTACTCGGCGGTCCACTCGTACAGCTTCTCCTCGCCGGGCTTGATGGACGTCATCTCGTCATTCCAGGCGACCTGACTGGCGTGGAAATCGATCGAATGCGGCAGCTTGTTGGTGGCCGGATTCTTGAGGTGGATCCGGACGGTGTCGCCGACGGTGACCCGGATGACGGGGCCGGGCACCGTCCCACCGAACGTCCAGACTGCCTGCACGAAGCCAGGCGCGACGGTCATCGTCGTCTCGGTGATCACCAGGTCGATGTCGTGGACTTCGCCCTCCGGCAGCCGCTTCGGCGCCGTCGCGTCGTAGGTCACCGGGGCGGGGGCGTTCGGGTCCGCAGCCACGTCGCCGGACGGGAGCGGACCGCCATGGTCGTCTCCCCCGGCCGCCGTTCCCTTGACGGTGATGGTGCCGGTCATCCCGGCCTGTGCATGCCCCGGGATGGAGCAGATGAACGCGATCCCGGTCGCGGGGACGTCGACCTCGACCGTCCCGCTGGCGCCGCCGTCGACGGCACCGGTCGTCGTGCCATCAGGCAAGGTCAGGTCGTGTTGCATCGCGCCGGTGTTCGCGAGCTTGACCGCATATCGCCCCGCGACGGCCACTTCGATCGTCTTCGGCTTGAAGCCGAGGTCGAAAGCCTCGATCTCCACGGTGCCCGCCAGGCCGGCCACGGCTCCTGATCCTGCTGGCGCTTCCGACGTGGCCGGCACCCCCGATGCCGACGGGACGGCTGCAGGGGCGGACGCCGCCGGTGGGAACGTCCAGGTGGGGGCCTTTGCCGTGGCACAGCCGGCCGACGTGACCAGCATCGCCCCCAGAAGCAAGGTCGTGAGAGGTCGGCGCATCGTGGTCCTCCGTTCGTTAGGTAAACATATACTAGTTCAGTACGTGAATAGTCGGCGGACGTGGGCCCGGTGCCACGAGCCATTCGGCCCCCGGATGCCGGGCCGCTCGGCCCGACCGGTCAGATCGACGGGTCGACGAGGTCCGCCAGTGTCGTCCGTTCGAGGCGATCGTCGAGCGCGCGCCGTGCTTCATCGAACGTCGCGTGGACCACGCACCGTCCGTCAAGACCGCACGGGATGCCCCGAAGCACACAGCGCCGCGCCTCGTCGGCGGGGTCGGCCGCCTCGATGACCGCCAGGAGCGTGATCGAGTCAGCCGGGCGGGCCAGCCGGTAGCCGCCGGCCCGTCCGGTTCGGGCTTCGACCAACCCGGCGGCCCCGAGATCGCGCATCACCCGCGGCAGCATCCGCTCGGGGATCGCCATCGCCGCGCTCATCCGAGTGACACTGACCCAGCCTTCGGGATCCGAGCCGGCCAGGGTCAGCATCGCGCGGATCGCATAGTCGCCCTGTCTGGAGAAGGTCAGGCGCATGGCTCCAGTATCGCGCGGTACGCCGGACGGCACCGAACGTACGACCGCCGGCGGGACCATCAGGGTGGGTTCGGGGCGCATCGGTCCACTCCAGACTGGACCCGTGGCGATCAATAGCGCCCTGCGTCGGTTCAATCGACCCAGTCGTGGGCTCAAGGCGGCGCGCCGCCAGGAGCCCATCGCGGTCGGCGAGGTGGACGCGCACGTCTTCAACTGCCCCGGGTGCTCCCGGCCACTCGCGACCGGCGCCCCGGTCTGCCCCGGCTGCGGGACTCGCCTGCTGTTCGGCGTCCAGGCGCGCAAGGCCGCGGGATTCATCGCGTTCGGGCTGGTAGCCGGGACGTTGCTGGGTGGCGGCATGATGTCTTCGGCCAGGCCCGCCGGCGCCGGCGGTGCGGCGGCCGCCATCGCACCGGGCACCTCGGGATCCATCGCACAGGGCACCGACACCAGCCCGAGCGCGCCCCCGATCACGCCGACCGAGGCGGGCATCCCCCCGCGGGCGGTCTCCGCGCTCCGTCAGGCGGCGATCCTCGATGCCCGCCTGGTGTCCCAGGCGGCCGAGTTGCGAGCCGTGTTGAAGAGCAATGACGCCAGGGCCATCGACGTCGCGCGGGTCCTGCGCACGTTGAACTCAGACGCCACGTTCGGAGTCGACCTCGCCCCGACGATCGCGCCGTGGACGGCCGCTGCCAAGCTGTCGAACGACCTGGGATCCTTCTACCGAGCGGTCCGGGGCTCGTCGCTGGCCAGTCTCCGGTCGTCGGTCTCGGACGACAAGGCCTATCGGGCCGCCGGCAAGCGGATGCTGACCTTGCTGGCCGAGCTGACGGCGCTCGACGCGACAGCGGCGGCGATCGTCGCCGACGCGGGCCTGGCGCCACTCGTCGAGCCGAAGCCGAGCACAGCCGCTCCGTAGCCGGTCAGTTCCACATACGCCTGGCCGCCCAGGGGTTGGCCGGCCCGCGACCCGCTGACATGCTGTGACCCTTCCCAGTAGATGACCCCGGTCGTCGCGCGCGTGTCCAACTCCTGGCCGGCGACGGTGGGGTCGAGCTGGATCACCAGTCGCTCGGCCGGAAGCTCGATCGTCCAACCGGCCGGGTAGAGAGCTCCCGTCGTGGGACTCCGCCACCGGGCCGTCACCGTGACGGTGAACGCTCCTCGATCCAGGTGGTGGACCGCCCCGTCGGCGTCGACCAGCGTGCCGTACACCAGCGGGTAGGTGCCGTCGGAGTCGCGGACGAGGGACAGGCTCAGGTCCGTGCCGTCGTCCAGGTTCACCGCGAACCAGTCCCAGCCGCCACCACCGATCGAGATGAAGTCGCCCCATTGGTGATCGAACCAGGCGATCCCCTCCACCGTCAGTGGGGCGCCGTCCAGGGTCAGCGTGCCGTTTGCCGTCATCGCCGTCCGCGAGTAGTAGTACGACCCGCCGGCCGCCCCGAAGTCGATCCAGCCATCGCGGTCGTGGAGGACGGCGGGCTTCGTCGCCTCGAGCATCAGGTCCAGGCCCAGGCCACCTGGGCTTCCGGCGGCCGTCGCCTCGTCCGGGGCGAAGGCGGCGCTGAGGTGATCCGTCCCGCCGGAGCCGGCCATCGACCAGGGCAGTCGACCAAGGGTCGCCGCGTTCGATGGATCCGCTCCGGACAGCGCCAGGTCGAACCCCGTCGGGGCGCCATTCGGCCCCGCCGGCGATCGATCCACCTGCGACCCGATCTCCAGGCGCTGGCCGTACAGGAATCGGTCGCCACTTTCGTCGGTGATCGCCAGGTGCGACACCCACGAGGTCGGGAACGCGCCGCGCTCGGCGCGGAAGATGACGTACTCGAAGCCGAAGCGGTCGCCGTTCGTCGCCCGCAGGTGTCCGGTGTAATACCACCACTCGGTCAGGCGGTCGTGCGGCCCGTCGTCCCGGGGCAGGACCACCGGGAGTGGGTCGGCGATGGCGACGGGCGGGGTCGTCGGGGGCGGCGCGGACGAGCGCGGCGCCGTCGGGTTGGCCAGGATCGGGGCGCCGCCGGCACAGCCAGCCACGGTGATCGCACCCAACGCAAGGACCGCCAGCCACCTCTGCCCGCCAGTCACGGGCGCAGCGCCGCTTCGATGTCCGCCTCGGCCGCCGGCAGACGGCCGGCCACCACCCGCCCGAGCCACTCGGGCATCCACCAGTTCCACTTGCCCAGCAGTCGCATCGTGGCGGGCACGAGCAGTGCCCGGACGACGGTCGCGTCGAGAGCGATGGCGATGGCCATGCCGATCCCCAGGGCCTTGATCAGGACGATGTCGGCGAACGCGAACGACCCCGCGACGAGGACCACGATCAGCGCCGCGGACGTGACGATCCGGCCGCTTCGCTCGAGGCCGCGGGCAACGGCCTCCGTGTTATCCGCGGTCCGATCCCAGACCTCCTTCATCCGTGACAACAGGAAGACCTCGTAGTCCATGGACAGCCCGAACAGGACGCAGAACAGGATGACGGGCTGGGTGGTCTCGACGTAGCCGAGCGGTTGGAATCCCAGGACGGAGGACAGGTTGCCGTCCTGGAAGATCCACACCAGAGCCCCGAAGCTGGCGACGATCGACAGGGTGTTCATGACCAGCGCCTTGGCCGGCAGCACGACGGACCGAAGGAGCGCGAACAGCACCAGATACGTCGTCACGACGATGAACAGAGCGGTCCGCGGGAAGTCGGCGGCGACCCGGTCCACCACGTCCGTGACGTCGGCAGCGCCGCCCCCGACGAGCACGCTGACGCCGGTGGGCGGCGCGAGCGCGCTCGAGGGGTCGCGCATCGCCGCCACCAGACCCTTGCCCTCGTCCCGATTCGGTCCATACGGCGTGTAGACGGTGAAGGCGGTCAGGTCACCGGCCGTCGTGGAGGCCAGCGTCGTGGCGACGTAGCGATCGCGTGGGCCGTTCGGATCGCCGTACAGCAGGGTGTACTGGCCCAGTGTCAGGCGCGGGTCCACGTCGACCAGGCTGGCCACCCGGGTGATGCGCGGGTCGGCCGCGAGTCGCCTCGAATAGTCGTACAACGCCGCCAGGTTGCCCGGCGACGTGGCTGGTCCGTCCGTTCGGACGGCGATGACCAGCGGCGCGAACTCCCCTTCGCCGAATTCCCGCTGGAGCCTGTCGAATGCGGCGCGCGACGGCACGGACGCCGGCAGGATCGAGGCGTCCGGCGCATTGAACCGGACGTGCAGGAATGGCAGGCCGAGCAGGAGGAGGAACGCCAGCGTCGGCAACAGCACGGCGACGGGGTGCCGCATCACCCGTCGGGCAAGGCGCGACCAGGGTCCATCCGGCTCCGGGGTGCCCGTCACCGAGCGAACGGCCAGGCGGTCCACCCGCGTGCCCAGGAGCATCAGCACCGCCGGCAGCAAGGTCAGTGCCGCCGCCCCTGCCAGCCCGACGACGATCGCCCCGGCGATCCCGACCGAGCGCAGGATCATGAACTCGAACAGGATCAGGCCGAGCAACCCGAGCAGGACCGTGACCGCGCTGAAGAAGACCGCGCGGCCGGCAGTCGCCACCGTGACCCGGATGGCGTCGGCGACCTGGGTCTCGCTGCCGGAGCGGCGGGCCAGCTCCTCGCGGAATCGGCTGGTCATCAGCAGCGAGTAGTCCACCCCGAGGCCCAGTCCGAGGAGGGTCGCGAGGTTGAGCACAAAGATGCTCATCGGCATCACCTGAGCGACCAGGAAGATGGCCGCCAGCGCCACGATGACCGCGGAGCCGCCCACGACCAGCGGCACGCCGGCCGCGACCACGGAGCCGAACACGACCACCAGGGCGAGCGCTGCGAGGGGCAGGGAGATGAGCTCGCTCCGCTGCAGGTCCTTCTCCGACACGGACTGGACGTCGCCGTAGAAGGCCGGCCCGCCCGCCAACTCCACGTCCAGCCCGGGCGCATCACGCAGGCGCTCGCGCAGGATCGGCAGGGCCTGCGGCGAGTCGTCCGGCGGCAGGTCCAGGAAGACGATGTCGTAGGCGGTGTGCCGATCGGTCGAGATCTGGCGCGGCGAGAGGAGGTGGGTCACCATCCGGGCGACGTGGGGTGCGGTGGCGATGTCCTGGACGGCGCCCGCGGCAGCCATCTCGAAGGCCGGCGTGCCGGCCTCCAGGGTGGGGCTGCTGAAGACGATGACGAGGGCACTCGGCGGCAGGTCGAGTTCTGTCCCCAGCAGAGCCTTGGCCCGGGCCGATTCGAGGTCGTCCAGGATGAATCCGCCGGCCCGCAGGGAGCCCGGTACCTGTGGCGCCAGCGGCAGCGCCGCGAGGAGCAGGAGCGCCCACGCGCCCACCACCCACCATGCGCGGCGCACGATGAACCGGCCCAGGCGATCGAAGGGGTTCACGTCAGCAGTTCGGGTACGCGGACGCCGCGGATGGTGGCGCGAGCGGGGGTGCGAACAATGACATCGGTTGGTCAATCGTAGTCGCGAACGCCCGGACCGGCCCGCACGCCATCTGCTAGCATCGCCCCGAGATGCAGCTCTTCCTGATCGCCTTCCAGCAGCCCATCCCATTCGGGATCTCGGCCGCCGTCGTCATCCTGATGATCGGCATCATCCTGCGGTCCGCGATGGTCGCCGAGGGCGGCTCCACCTGGGTCAAGAAGATCACCAACCCGAACGCGAAGTTCCTGTTCGCGTTCCTGTTCATCGGCTGGGCGGTCGTGTTCGGGATCGGCCTGCAGCTGGTGCCGCACACCGGCGCCAACTCGCCCTACGGCGGGATCGGGCTGATCGCCCTGTTCAGCGGCTTCTTCATCATGATGGGCTTCCTGTGGGCCGTCATCGGCGAGTGACCCGGCCTGCGGCAGCCCAGCCCTGAGCGGCGGCCAGCGCTAGGCGATCTCCGCCGGTAGCAGCGACGCCACGACGTCGCTGGCGTGATACGACAGGTGCCCTGGGCTGATGAACGCCCTGACCGACGCGATGTCGTCACCCGCCGTGAGCAGCGGTAGCTCCTCGTAACCGTCCGCTCGACGCTGGCCCATGCCGATGTTCGTCACGAGCGCATTGCACAGGCACTTGCGCCCGACCGTGTCCTCCTCGCGACCGCCCTTGCGGACGTAGTCATCCACCGGCTCGCTCGGGCAGCGATAGTCGAGCCGACCGTCCGCCCGGACGTAGGCGCGGCGGAGGTAGCCCAGGTCGCACAGCCGCGGGCGCTCCTCATAGGTGGCCTCGTCCGAGAGGGTGCCTGCCAGGTCGGCCACCTTGAACGGGAACCCCGTCGGCGATGCGACCGGGTCGGTGTAGATGTCGCCCTGGCCATTCACGATGCTCGAGAGGAAGCGCTCCCGCAGCGCTGGATCCAGCCCGGATTCCTCGCAGAACGCGAAGGCGGTCCCGACCTGCACGCCGTGCGCCCCCGCCGCGAGGGCTTCCTTGACCCGTTCTCGACTCCCGTAGGCGCCGGCCAGCCAGAACGGGACCCCGAAGGCCGCCATCTGGTCCAGGTCCACGACATCGCGCTGGCCGTAGATCGGCTCGCCACGGTCGTTGAGCTGCAACTGGCCGCGCGGTGGGGCGTTGTGCCCACCGGCGATGGGACCCTCGACCACGAAGCCCTGGATCCCGCCGGGCGACTTGCGCAGGAGCGCCTTGGCGAGCGTCGCGGCCGAGACGATCGGCAGAAAGGCCGGGCGACGCAGGTCGGCCATCCCATCGCCGAGCCCGATCGAGCGCGGGTCGAAGGTCAGCTCGAAATGACGGTCGCCGGCCTCGAGGACGTCCAGGGCGATCCTGACCGGCAGGTGCTCGGCGAGCCCGTCCAGGACGCCTGGGATCTCGATCGGGATGCCCGCACCCATGAGCACGACATCCACGTTCGCCAGCATCGCGCCATACAGGCTGGGCAGCGTCGGCAGCTGGATCTTCTCCAGGTAGTTGATCCCCACGACCCCGTCGTGGCCCTCCTTGGCCAGAAAGACCTCGACGAAGTTGGCGAGGGCGATGAGCTCGTTTCGCTCCCGCTTGAGCGGCGCGCGCAGCAGGGGAGCGAGCTTGTATCGCGCGCCGGCGCCGGGCGTGCCCGTGGTCGGGGCCGGACGGAACCAGCGGTCCAGCACGGCCGCCGCGATCGTCGGCGACGGGAACGCCGCCATGGCCCGTCTGACATGTCCGTCCGGGTCGCCATCACCCAGCTTGCGCACCAGGATCGAGTCGAGCGCGGTCCCGGAGACGACGCCGAGCTGCCCCAGCTTCGATACTTCTCGGGCGAGGGTCCAGCTCGAAACGCCGGCTCCCATCCCACCCTGGATCAAACGTGGCAGCAAAGGCGCGATCTCCAGTGGTCGGGCCCGGACGGGCCCGTCGTCATCGACGGTAGGTCGGCCCGGGCGCGCCGGTCCCCTGCCATTCGGCCCATTCCCACCGGACCGACCCGACCCCTTGCCCTGATGCAGCGGGGCGCGTAGCATCCGCTGTCACTCGTTGATCGCCGTATCTTTCTGGGTTCGGATCCGATGCGCAGCCCCCACCGCTCGATCCTTGTCTCGGCCGCGATCGCGATGGCGATCGCAATGACTGCACCTGCGGCGGCCACGGCGGTCGACGATCCCACCCCGCCCGTGCCAACCAGCGCCAAACCGGTCGAGTTTCAGGATTTCCACCGCGCGACGGGGTCCGTCGAACTCAAGTTGTCGTTCGCCGACCCGGAGAGCGGCCTCGCCTCAGCCCTGGTCTCGTGCGACGGTGGGCCGGAGGCGAGCTATCCATACTCGACCCGTCTCCTCGTCCCAGGTCTCGACCCGTCTGCCGGTGGCTGCGCCGGATACGGCCAACGATGGATGCAGGTTCGGGTCGTCAATGGCGCGGGTGGCATCGCCGGTCCATACGGCCTCGAGGTCGGCGTCTACCCGACCTTTACCCTCCAGTACCCATCGGAGGCACGGACGGGTCATCCCTTTACGGTCCACCCGCAGTACTCGCCGGGCTTTGTGCAGGAGCCCACGGACATCTGCCGCTGGGAGGTCCGTTGGGGAAGCATCAGGTCGCTCCGCGACAATGACTTCGACGAGACCTTCGGCGGCATGATGTTCGAAGGCCCGGCCAGCGAGGGCTACTGCGGCGACTGGACCTTCACGCTGCCATGGGTCCCGGAGCCACGATTCGAGTTCAACTTTGACAACCCGGGTGCCGGCGATGTCCGCTCGAGCCAGTGGCCGGACCGCAACCTCGTGCTGGCCACGGTCGACGGCACGGACCGGCGGATCCGTTCCTCCACGCTGCCCATCGTCCAGGTCCTGCCGAACACCTACACGCCGATCGCCGGGCTGCCGATCACCTACACGCGGTATCTCATAGGTGGTGCCACGGTCACGGCCGCGGACCGACCGGTCTGGACCGCCCGTCTCGGCAGTGGCGAGACCCCGATCGTCTGGGAGAAATGGACCACAGCCTCCACGTTCACGATCACGCCGCCCACGACAGGTGACATGTTCGTGGGCTGGAACACCTCGTCCGGCTTCCTCCTCGGGGCCTATTACGATCCGCCCGTTCGGCATCGGGATACGACCCGGCCGAACACCACGGCACCCGTGCAGCGGATCACGAGCGGCGACCTGGGGGCGGGCGCTCCGGTCGAGCTGACCTGGACCGCATCCGATGTCGGCTGGGGGATCGCCAGCTACCGGCTCCAGCAGAGTGTGGACGGCGCTGCCTGGGCGACGGTATATGCCACAACCAAGGCGCGGATCGTGGTCCGGCACCTCTCGACCGGTCACACGTATCGCTTCCGCGTGCGGGCCACGGACAAGGCGGGAAACATCGGCGACTGGGACTACGGTCCGACATTCCGTCCGACCATCATCCAGGAGACCAGCGCCGGGGTGATCCAGACCGGCTTGTGGACGAATGTCGCTGACGTGACGGCGCTCGGCATGGCGCTTGATGAGACGACGGCCGCAGGTGCCAGTGCTCGGCTGAGCTTCTTCGGTCGGGACGTCGCGTGGGCGGCCGAGCGCGGCCCGGGGCACGGCCTCGCCAAGGTCTACATCGACGGGAGCTATGTCGCGACCGTGGATCTCAATGCGACAGCCGATTCGCCCCGCCGGGTCGTCTTCCGTCGACATTGGGCCACAGCTGGCACGCACCTCATCCGGCTGGTCGCGCTTGGGACGAGTGGCCGCCCGATCGTGGACGTCGACGCCTTCCTCGTCCTTCGCTGACCCGGGCCCGGCGCCGCCCCTGTGACGGCGACCCATGGACCGCTCGACACCCTCGCGCTATCATGCCCGGACTTGCAGACTGCATAGACTTTATGCGTTGCAGCCCGGAGGTCGGCCCGTGGACGCCCAGGAGATCAAGACCGCCGTCGCTCATCAGGTCGCGGCCCGAGCCGCCGCCGAGGCGCCGTTCGTCAACGCGTTCGATCCGGCGAAGACGATCGGAACCGACGGCCGCCCTGCGGTCAGTCGCCGTGCCCCGATCTGGGCCGACGTGCCGGACGAGCAGTGGAACGACTGGCGCTGGCAGCTGAGCCACCGGGTCAACGATCTCGCGGAGATCGAGCAGATACTCGAGCTGACGGATTCCGAGCGCGAGGGCTTGTCCGTCCCGGACCGGTTCCGCGTCGACATCACGCCGTACTTCATGAGCCTGATCGACCCGACCGACCCCAACGACGCGATCCGCCTGCAGGTGATCCCCACGGCCGAGGAGCACGGCGCCTTCACCGGGATGATGGAGGACTCGCTGGCCGAGGATCGCCACTCCCCGGTCCCGGGCCTGGTCCATCGCTACCCGGATCGCGTCCTCATGCTGGTCACGACTCAGTGTGCGTCGTACTGCCGGTACTGCACGCGGTCGCGGATCGTGGGCGACCCTACCCAGAATTTCAACAGCCGGGACCACGAGGCCCAGCTGGAGTACCTGCGCCGGACGCCGCAGGTCCGCGACGTGCTCATCTCTGGCGGCGACGGCCTGACGCTGGCACCGAAGCTCTTCGAGAAGATCCTGCGCGGCCTGCGCGAGATCCCGCACATCGAGATCATCCGGATCGGTTCGCGCGTGCCGGTGTTCCTGCCCCAGCGCATCGACGACGAGCTGTGCGAGATGCTGCAGAAATATCACCCGCTGTGGATCAACCTGCATTTCAACCACCCCAACGAGATCACGCCTGAGGTTTCCCGCGCCGTCGACAAGCTGACCAAGGCCGGCCTGCCGGTCGGCAATCAGAGCGTGCTCCTGGCTGGCGTCAATGACTGCGTCCACATCCAGCGGGGCCTCGTCCACAAGCTGGTCGCGAACCGGATCCGGCCGTACTACCTGTACCAATGCGATCTTGTCGAAGGCTCGGGCCACTTCCGGACGCCGGTGGGCAAGGGCCTCGAGATCATGGAGGGCCTGCGCGGGCACACGTCCGGCTACGCGGTCCCCACGTATGTCATCGATGCACCCGGTGGCGGCGGCAAGATCCCGGTCATGCCCAACTACCTGATCAGCTACAGCGACCACAAGGTCGTGCTGCGCAACTACGAGGGCTACATCACCACGTACGAGGAGCCTGCGACCTACCGACAGCACGACAAGACGGCCTGCGCGTACTGCCAGAACGAGCGCCCGGAGCCCGGTCAGTCCGGCGTCCTGGGGCTGCTCCAGGGTGAGCGCATGTGGATCGAGCCGCGCGGCTTCCAGGAGACGCATTCACGCGGCAACACCGAGGCGCACCGGCTGCAGGACCCGTCCAAGTGGGTCCCGTTCGGCGTCGGCGCGATCCAGGGCACCGCGGGGGAGGCGCTCCCGGCGTTGGAGGCCGGCGCTCCCGGAGCGGCTGCCGAAGTCTTCGCGCCCGAGTACGCACCCGGCGAGGAACCCCGACCCCGCGAGGGCGAGCCGACGGCGTCCGCTCACGGGGAGCTGCTTTAGGCTGTTTCGGGCCGCCCATGGCGGCACCAGGCTCGGACCGGCACGCCACGGCATCGCGCCGTCGATATCGACGCCATCGCTAGCGCCAGGACGGTCGTGACCCTCAAGCGGCCAGGCGACCTCTAGATGCGCCGTTCCCAAGCGTGCCGCGGTTCTCACTTCAGGTTCACGCGGCGATAAAGGTCGGTAAAGCAGGCTCGGCAATGATGGCGTCGATATGCGACGGATCAGGCGACCACCGGCAGTCGTGACCGGAAGCCGGGAGGCCCAGGCGATCGCCGCCAACCTCGGCCGGGACGCGAAGGCGACTCGACAGCGCCGCCGTCTGACGCAGGCCGATCTCGCGCGTCTTGTGGGACTCGGTCAATCGGAGATCAGCTACCTCGAGCGCGGACACGGAGCGCGGACCTCCGTCGAAACGTGGGTCGCCATCGGCATCGCGCTACGGCGGCCCATCGCGATCGGGTTCTCCCGGCGCGTAGTCCGGGGACAGCGGCGGTCCTGTGTCGGCGCAGGCCGACTCCGAGGACTGCGTCATCTGGCCGCATCGTGGGCGCCGCCGGCGTACCGGGCGTAGTAGTCGCCCGCCGACTCCTCGGCGCCCTGGTCGGGCGCGAAGCGGTCCGGGTCGAACATCGCGAGGTGCGGTGCCGTGGTGCCGGTCACGAACCGCTCGGCCAGAAGCTCGGCGAGGTACGGTGCCAGGAGCATCCCGCGGCCGCTCCAGCCGTTCGCCTGCCACCAGCCGTCAAGCTGCCGGGTTGGTCCGATGAGCGGTTGGTGGTCCGGGCTGACGTCGTACATGCCGCCCCACTGACGGATCACCGAGACTTCCGCTAGCCCCGGTGCCTTCCGCGTCATGAGCGTGGCGGTCCGCCGCAGGAAGTCCCACGACGAGCGCTGATCGACGCCGCTGGCTTCCCCTGGGTCCACGACGCCCATCACGATCTCGCCGCGGAGGGTCTGGTTGAACCAGCCCTCGTTCGGTCGGTAGAAGGTCACGGCGGCCTCGATCGAACGCTGGACCGGCGCCGTCACCAGCACCTCCCGGCGCAGCGGCCGATTCGGCGCGGACACGCCGGCCAGCGCGTTGAGTTGGGTGGACCAGCCGCCCGCCGCATTGAGGACCGCGCGCGTGGCGATCAGCCCGCGATCCGTGTCGACCGCCGCCACGCCCGCGTCGTCCGTCACGATCGCCTGGACGTTGACGCCGGGCAGGATGCGGACGGTCGTGCCCGCCAGGTGTTCGAGGTGCGCCCACACGACCGCGTCGTGGTGAACGATCGCATCGTCGTTGAGGACAGCTCCCGCGACCGGGTCACCGCCGCGCAGGATCGGCAGACGCCTGAGGGTGTCGTCCGGCGACAAGAACTGGCTCGCGACGCCGATCCGGTGGTGCATCGACACGATCGAGCGCATCCGCTCGACCTCGTCGGAGTCGTACAGGACCCACGCGTACCCGAGCCGATAGAACAGGACGTTGAAGCCCAACTCCTCGCCCATGCGGTCGTACTTCGCCTGACACGCTCGCGCGATGTGGGTCAGCTCTTCGGTCAACTGCATCGCCCGGATGCGCGCCACGTTGCGGCCGGTCGCGCCGCTGCCCGGATAGCCGCGTTCGAGGATGACGACGTCGCGCACGCCCCTAGCCGAAAGCTCCCGCGCGAATGCGAGGCCCCCGATCCCGGCCCCGACGATGACGACCTCAGCGGAGGCCGGCAAGGGTCCGTGGTCCAGCAAGGCGCTGCCGTAGGGCCGGGTCACGAGTCGTCGCCCGGGTCGGTGGCGGCGACGGCGACCGCGGGCACGCCCTCCTCGCGAGCGACCAGGTCGCCCAGGCGGATCGGGCGGAGTGGCGGTCGCGCGGTCGGCAGCGGGACAGCCTCCTCATCGGCGGCTGTCCCGACCAGGCACGCGAAGGACTGCAGGCAGTACTTGCCCTGGCACGGTCCGGTGAGGGCTCCGGTCCGTCGCTTGATGAGTTCCGGATCCGTGTAGCCCGCCGCCTGCTCCGCCCGGACCTCGCCGGCCCGCACGTCCTCGCAGAAGCAGACCATCGCGCCTGGATCGATGGGGGCACCCGGTGTGACCGGCGCCGCCGCGTGGCGATGACTGCGCTCCGATCCCATCCCGGCGGCGGGCCCGACGGCGGATCCGACCACGCTGAGTGACGGGATCGTCGTCCGACCCGACGCGTCGAGGATCGGGACCAGCGTGTCGCCGTGGCGTTGCACCGCGGCCCCGGCCGCGAGCACCAGATCAAGGTTCGGGCTCCGGTCGCCGAACACCACGAGATCGACGGCATGGTGCTCTAGCTTCGAGCCGTGCCGTGTGACGGCACCCGTCACGTGCCGTCGACCACGGATCGAGACGAGCGACAGCGTCGGGACCGGTCCGGTCTCGATCCTGACGCCCGCGTGCCGAAGTCGATCCGCGGCCCGGTCGAGCTCCAGTCCTTCGCCGACGAGGAGCGCCGTCGCGCCGGGGATGACGCCGAACCGATCGACCAGCGCGATCGCCGTGCGCGCCGCCAGCACGCCCGGCCGGTCCGCGCCGGGCACCAGGGGCACGCGCTCGTACGACCCGGTCGCGACGACGACCGATCCCGTCCGGATCTCCAGATGGGCGTCGTCGCCGATGGCGGCGACCATCCCGTCGTACCAGCCCGCGGCGGTCACGCCAGTGAGCAGCTCCACGCCAGCCGCCGTCGCCCTGGCGATCAGCTCGGAGACCGAACCCGAGCTGGCTTCGTCGCCGGTCACCGCCCGCCACGATCCCCCGAGCTCGTGTTCAGACTCGACCAGCACGACCCGGTCGCGCTGCTCCGCCGCCGCGATCGCGGCGATGAGCCCGGCTCGGCCGCCGCCGACGACCAGCACGTCCGCGTCGACCCGCCGCGTGGCCCGCCCAGCGGCTGCGGGTCGTGGCCCGACCCGCAGCCGCCCGCGCCCCCCGAACCAGCGCAGGACGTCGAGGTATCGCTTGCGAAGGGCCCTGGGCCGCAGGAACCGATGGTGGTAGAACGTCGGTGGGATCCAGCGCGAAACCAGCCCGACAAGCGAAAGCAGGTCGCGCGACACGTTCGGCAGTGCGTGCTCACCGCGGGCGACCAGCCCCTCGCGAACCGGCACCCGGCACGACCGGACGCTGGGACGCCCGTCCACTTCGCACTCGCACCAGCCACATTGGCCGGTCGAGCACATGAGGCCCCGAGCGCGGTGGAACCGGAAGCTGCGCGACAGGATCGGGCGCCCGGCCGCGAGCAGGCTGACCGCGAGCGGCTCGCCCTCGACGCCCTCGATCTCGGCGCCGTCGAACGTGAACCGGACGAGCGGCCCCGGCGTCGATCCGGGGATCCGTCGGGCCGTCACCTCAGCGGATGTGGAAGGTCGGTGAGCTGTCGATGCAGACGCGCTTCGACTCGAGGTAGGCGTCCAGGCCCTCCATCCCGAGCTCCCGCCCGATGCCGCTCTGCTTGACGCCGCCGAACGGACTCTCGGCCAGCCGGACATAGTGGGTGTTCACCCAGACGTCGCCCACCCGGAGCCGCCGTGCGACCCGGATCGCCCGGTCCAGGTCGGTCGTCCAGACCGCGCTGCCGAGCCCGAAGTCGTTGTCGTTCGCCAGCTCCAGGGCCTGGGCTTCCGTATCGAAGGGGATGATCGAGAGGACCGGTCCGAAGATCTCCTCACGCGCGATCGTCATCGACGGATCGACCGCATCGAAGATGGTCGGTTCCATCCACGAGCCGCCGGCCCACTCCCCGCCGACCTGGCTGCCGCCGAGAACCAGCCGTGCCCCTTCCTCGCGCCCGCGCTCGACATAGCCGAGGACGCGATCGAGCTGGCGATGCGAGACCATCGGTCCAAGCTGCGTCTCGTCGTCCAGCGGCCAGCCCACCCGCAGCGCCTGGGCGCGCTCCATGAGCCCTTCGAGGAATTCATCGTGGATGGACTGTTCCAGCAGCAGGCGGGATCCCGCGGTGCACGACTGCCCGGCGTACAGGAAGATCCCGACCGCGACGGCGTCCATCGCCTTCTCGAGGTTCGCGTCCGGGAAGACGATGACGGGCGCCTTGCCGCCGGCCTCGAGTGACACACGCTTGAACGTCTTCGCGCCGAGTTCCATCAAGCGCCGGCCGATCTCGCTGCTCCCGGTGAAGCTGATCTTGTCGACGCGTGGGTCGCTCGCGAGCGCCTCGCCCACGACGTCGCCGGCGCCGACCACCCCGTTCGCGACACCCTTCGGCAGTCGTTCGATGCGGTCCAGGAGCTCAAAGATGGCCATGGACGAAGCCGGCGTGTCGCTGGCCGGCTTGAGCACGAACGTGCAGCCGGTCGCGATGGCGGCGCCGATCTTGCGCAGCGGCAGGTCGACCGGGTCATTCCACGGCGTGATCAGCCCGCACACGCCGACGGGTTCCTTGAGGATGAAGTTCAACAGGTGGCTCGGGGCCGAGACCGTCACCTCGCCGCGGATCATCCGCGCCGCGGCCGCATAGAACTCGATCCGGTCGATGGCTGGGGCGATCTCGCGCTCGCGCACGTAGCGGATCGGCTTGCCCATCTCGACCGCGACGAGGCGCGCGAGAGGCTCGGCCTCGGCGCGAAGCAGACCGGCCAGCTCCAGCAGGATCGCCGCCCGCTCGCGCCCGGACGTCGCCGGCCAGGCGCCGTCATCGAACGTCCGCCGCGCCGCCGCGATCGCCGCGTCCAGGTCCTCCACGCCGGAGCGCGGCGCGATGGCGACGAGGTCGCCGGTGGCCGGATCGCGGCTCTCGATCGTTCCGCCGGAGGCGGCCTGCGACCAGCCGCCGTCGATGTAGTTGGCGACGGTGATCACGGTGGAGGTGGTCTGGGTCATACGGTCCCTCGGATGGTGTCGATGGTCAGGTCGAGCGCGAGATCGAGCAGGTCTTCCTCGATGGTCAGCGGCGGGCAGATCTTGATGACGTTCTCGAATGAGCCGCCGACGCCGAGCACGACGCCACGTTCGAAGGCGGCACGCCGGACCGCCGCGGTCTGCGCCACATCCGGGGTTCGAGACGCACGGTCGGTCACGTTCTCGATGCCCGCGAACAGACCCAGCCCGCGGATCTCGCCGATGGTCGGCACGTCGGCCAGCCCCTTCTGGAGGCGCGCGAGCATCCGGGCCCCGAGCACCGCGGACCGCTCGGCCAGCCGTTCCTCGCGCAGCACCCGGATGGCCGCCGAGCCGGCTGTGAGGTGGACGGCGTTCGCCATGAACGTCGAGGTGTGGGTGCCCGGCGTCCAGTGCGACATGAACGCCGCGCGGCCGACGACCGCGGACACGGCGAGCCCGCCGCCGATGCCCTTGCCGACCGTCATGAGGTCTGGCACGACGTCCCAGTGCTCCGACGCCCACGTCCGCCCGGTCCGTCCGAAGCCGCACTGGACCTCGTCGAAGATGAGGACGACTTCGTGGCGCATCGCGAGCTCGCGCAGGCCCGCCAGGAACCCATCGGGCGGGATGACGATGCCGCCGTTGCCCTGGACCGATTCGACGACGATCGCGGCCGGCAGCCCGATGCCCGACGCGGGATCCTCGATGGCATGGCGAACCAGCGCGAGCGCGCCGGCCCCCGCATCGGCGTCCGCGCCGAGCGGCCAGCGGTAGGCGTACGGGTAGGGCAGGAAGTGCGCATCCGGGGCGATCCCGGAGGCATCCCGGAAGCGCGACTTGCCGTTCAACCCGATGACACCGCTGGAACGGCCGAGGTATCCGCCGGAAAAAGCGATGACCTCGTGCCGTCCGGTCAGCGTTCGTGCCAGCTTGACGGCCGTGTCGTTGGCGTCCGATCCGCTGAGGCCAAGGAGCACGCGGTCCAGGCCCGGCGGCGCGATCTCGACGAGTGCCTCCTCGAACGCGACACGAGCCTCGCTGACCGACCCGGACGAGACGTGGCTGGCGCGCTCGAGCTGGTCGCGGACCGCGGCCGTCACCGCCGGATGCGAGTGGCCGATCGTGGCGGCCGCGAAGCTGCCGGCCAGGTCCACGTAGCGGTTGCCGTCCGGGTCGGTCAGGATCGACCCGACAGCCGACTCGACGACGAGCGGCGGATCGTCGCCACCCGTCCGCGGTCCGGCGCCTTCGACCGCCCGCATCCGCTCGATGACGGCTCGTGCCCGAGGCCCGGGGTACGGCGTGCTGACCGACGGACCGGCGGCCACGCCCGACGAGCTCACAACGTCCGACCGGCTCATGGCGTGAACTCGTAGACGTGGCGCCCGCCGACGACCACCGCGACACCATCGAACTCGATCGTCGGCTCCATGACCAGGCCATCGAGGTGGACATCGCACTCGACCAGGCCGCCGTACTCGTTGGCCGAGTCGCCGAGGGCGATGTGGACGGTCCCGAACGCCTTCTTGGCCTCGGTGATCTCGTCCGCGATCCGGGCCGCCGGGTTGAGCCCGATGCCGATCTCCCCGATGTTGTCGGCGTCACGGATCTCGGCCACGATCGCCCGCAGGCGGTCGGCGGACGGCCCGCCCTCGATCGTCACGGCACGGCCGTCGCGGATCGTGATCGTGACCGGCGCCTCGAGCGCGCCCAGGTCCGACGCGACTCGTTCCCACACGACGACGCCCTGGGTCGTGCCCTCCAGTGGCGGCAGCGAGACCTCGCCGCCCGGGAACGCCGATACCTCGCCGGCGTTCCGGCAGATCCCGGTCAGCCAGGCCATCGGCTCACGCCCCGTCACCGTCGCTCGCAGATCCGTGCCGGCGGGGGACGTGATGTGGACCTCGTTCGCGGTGCGCCAGAGCGCGGCGAGAGCTTCCGCCTGTCGGCGCACGGCAACGAAGTCCGCGGTCATCGCGCCGTTCCGCCAGGCGTCGGCTCGATACGGGGCGTTGAACACGCCGCGGGTCCCGGCATGCTGCGCCGCCGCCTTGGCCGACGTGTGGTACAGGGACGTGCTGGCGGCGCACAGGACGACATCGGCGGCGGCCATCGCCGCGGCGGCCGGTGCCGGCGGTTCGGTCCCGCTCCGGGCGCGCGGCACGATGGTCACCACGATCGGGTCGCCGCCCCGTGCCAGGGTCGCGCGGACGAGTTCGGTCGGGATCTCGACATCTGTTCGAGTGTCCACGACGATCGCGAACCGTTCGCCCGGCGCGATCCCCAGGTATGCCCCGACCACGCGGTCCGCGATCTCCGCGACCGTGGCCGCGTCGCCTGTGGCCGGGTGGCCTGCCACTCCACCCTCGGTCATGGGCGCGCCTCGGCGGCTTCCAGGTCCACCAGCCGCCAGCGACGTCGGACCTCCTCAGCCTCGGCCGCATCGTGCTGCTCGTGGCGCTGGTAGAGCCCGACCCGGCTGATGTTGTACTTGCCCATCTTGTGGAGGTCGGCCAACGTCTCGGCGGCCTTCAGCGCGAGCAGGTTCGGGTTGAGGATCGGCAGATCGCGATGACGTCCGGTCGTCATGATCTCGCGCTCGAGACAGCCGCCGATGATCGTGCAGCCGAGGATGATCACCTCGGCCTGGTCGTCCTTGAGCGCCTGGAGGCAGGCGGCCGCGGCGTCGTCGGCGACCGAGGTGGTGTCCTCGATCATGTCCGTCACGTACCAGTCGATGCAGCGCACGCCACGACAGTTGCCCGCGCCGTGGATCCGGACGAGGTCTTCCAGCCACGGCCGCGCCTTGGCGTGGTCCGTGACGACCGTGAACGAGTGGCCGAAGTAGGACGCGTGGTTCATCGCTGCCTCAAGCGGCCCCACGACCGGGATGTCCACGAGCTCGCGCGCGACGCGAACGCCGGGGTCGTAGCAGCAGCCCACGACGACCGCGTCGTAGCCGGCCGCCTCGAGTCGGCGCACCTCGTCGAAGATCGCCAGCTGCATGAGGTGCATCGGGTAGTAATAGTCGATGTTGGCCGGCACGCCGTCGAGATGGATGACGTCCACGGCCGTGCCGTTCGAGGCGTATGGGACGAGCGTTTCCTGGATGATCGCGTCGAAGGCTGCGGTGCCGAACGGGTTGATGAATGCGATGCGTCGCTCCACGATGCCCTCCACTACCAGGTCGCCCCGGCGGCGACCGGGGTCAGGCTGGGCCGATCGGCCCGGAATGGGGTCAGGTCCATGGCGGGCGGTGTCCCGCAGATGAGATCGGCCACCAGGCGGCCCGTGGTGGGACCTGCGGCGTTCCCGAAGACATGCCCGGACGCGATGATGAGATCGTCGAAGCCGGGCGCGCGGTCGATGATCGGCAGGCTGTCCGCTGTCAGCGGGAGGACGCCGGCCCAGGCCCGGGCGAACCGGGCGGCGGCGAGTTCCGGGAGCGCCGCGGTCATGCCCTCGCCGATGAGCGACACGCCGGCCAGATCCGGTTGCCAGTCGAACCCGATGAAGTCCATCGCGATCCCCAGCAGGTACGACCCATCGGCGGTCTGGCAGGCCGACTCGAGCAGGGCCAGACCCAGACGAGCCTCGAGCTCGGTGGCGAACGTCTCCGTCCGGAACGACGGGAGGTCCTGGAAGATCGCGTACTGCTTGACGGCCGCGGGCCCGTACAGCAGGACCTCCAGGCGCGGCGGCATCGGTTCGGTCTGGACGATCTGGAGGCGCATCGGGCGGATCTGGAGGTCCAGCCCCAGCTGGGCGGCGA
>JBKJQY010000025.1:0-2652 GCA_046593725.1 Candidatus Limnocylindrales bacterium | reverse complement strand
GATACCCGCGCCGGCCCAGGAAGATGACCGTCCCAAGCAGCAGGGCGAGCCACAGCCAGAGGAACGTGAACCAGTCGAGGCCCCCGAAGAAGCCACAGACCCAGGCGATCGGGGGGGCGTAGTTGAATGCGCCGAGCCCGCCCGGCGAGACGACGTAGGGGTTCGATGGATCGACAGACCAATACGCGTAGGCATCGAAGCCGACCGTGCCCTGCTGCGGCGCGACGATCAAGAACAGGTACGCGGTGAACAGGAGCCCGGCGACCACCGAGCCGTCGCGGACGGCTCGGAGCGCGATCCGTTGGCGTCCGGTCGTCGACACGCGACCATGGTACGGGCACGCCAGCTCGTCCGGCAGCCGATACTTCCGGCGTGACCGCCGCCGCCGCCGCACCGCTGCTGGGACCTGGCAGCCGCGCCACCACAGCGATCCGCGTAGCCCTCGCCGTGATCGCCGTGGCCGTGTTCGTGACCCAGGCGATCCCCGTCGTGACGACCTTCCCCGTCGCCATCGACCTGATCATCCCGCTCAAGGCGGCGGAGCGATGGCTGGCCGGTGGCATCGTCTACGTACCGGACGGCTTCACCGACCTCCAGGTCCTGCCGCCGTTCCTGTACCCACCTTTCGTGCTGCCCGTCGTGGCCCCGTTCACGCTTCTCCCCGAACTGCTGGTCCGCTGGGGCTGGTTCGCGCTGACCCTCGCGATGGCCGCATTCGCATGTCGCCGCCTGGCGATCCCCTGGTGGCTGGTGCCGGGCGTCCTGCTGTGGGCGCCGATGCTGGGCGGGATCTGGGGCGGCAACCTCCAGATCATCCTGTTCGCCGCGTTCGTAGCTGCGTTCTGGCGCGGCCCTGCCCACCACGACCTGCGAACGGACCCGGTCGACCTCGATGCGGCCGGGGCGGTCACCCCTTGGACGGGCTTCCTGGCGGCCGCCGTCGGGAGCGTCAAGATCTCCCAGATCCAGGCATGGTTGGCGGTCGTGGTGCGATCGCCGCGATCGGCGTTCCTTGGCCTCACCCCCTGGATCGCGATCGTGGTCGTGACGCTGCCGCTCGTCGGGATCGGGCTGTATGTCTCGTGGCTGGACCAGGTGGTCCGGGCCTCGGATCCGGCCTGGCCGGCGATGGGGCCGTCGCTCCTCGCCTACCTTCCGCGGATCGCGTTCATCGGCCTCACCCTTGGTTCGTTCGTCCTGGCGTTGCGCATCCGCGGTCCGGAGACCGGCGCCTGGCTGGGTCTGCTGATGCTGCTGGTGACCCCGAACATGCACGACTTCAACGGCGTGTTCCTGCTACCCGCCATGCTCCTGATCCGTCGGGAGTTCGCCCTCGTCGCCGCCATCCTGACTGCCAGCTACACCGCCGAGGGACTGTGGCTCGGGATCGCCATCGTCGTCGGGTGCATGGTCCTTGGCCTCCGCTGGCCCGCCATCCGCGAACCCGCCGCGGCCTAACTCGGGCCCGCGGTCTGGATCCGGGCCGCGGACAGCAGCCTGCAACGTCGACAGCTGGTACATCAGCAGCCGCGGGCTGGCGAGGACGGAGAACGCGACGGCCAGTGCCCAGCCGGCCCGGGTGGGTGCAAACCGGAACGCCAGCGCGGACAGCAGGGCGACGAACGCCAGCCAGAGCACCGGCGACAGGCCATACAGCGACAGGTTCTCCACACCACCGACCTGGGCGAGGCTGGGAAACCCGAGGTACGCGATCGTCCCGGCGGGTTCCAGGCCGAACTGGAGCACCGCCAGGGCGACCAGCCACAGGGCCAGCCGACCGATCGCATGCCAGTCGCGTCGGGCCACCCAGAAGATGGCGATCAGCAGCGGTAGCAGCTTGAGGTTGGCAGCGAGCGCGATGCCCCATGGTGTCCCGAGGATCATCAGGAAGGTCACCACGATCTGAGCCTGCCCGATGGCGAGGCTCCAGGCGATCGGTGCGGCAAGCCAGCCAGCGACCAGCCAGGTCCAGCGATTCCGCAGCCCGGACCGGACCAGGGTCGCCGCAAACAGCACCACCAGGAACGCCACCCAGATCGCTGCTGCCGTCTCGAACGGCAGCAGTGCCAGCGGGCGGAACGCGATAGCCAGCAACGGGGGGTAGCGATAGAACGCGGCATCGTCCGTGCCGGCGGCCTGGTCGTACAGCGGCAGGCCGGCGTTGAGTCGGGCTCCGGCGTCGTAATAGGCATGGACGTCGGCGAGCGGGTCCAGGGTCAGGTGCAGGATCAGGGTCTGCATCCCGATCGCTAGGCCAAGCACGGCCGAGGCGACCAGGACGACCTGGACGCCTCGTGACTGGAATGCTCGCTCCATGCTGGACACGGGCCGCATCCTACTCGCGCAGGCCCGCTTTGAAGGTCCCATGAGGGTCCCATGTCACGCCATCCGGGCTAGCCCTTTCGTACCGTCGGCGGACGGGGGACCTGGTGCTACGCTGCACCAGCCGTGCGTACTCCCCTGCTGCTGTACGGGCTCGCCCTGGCCGTCCGGGCTCTGCTGATCTGGCATTTCCCCTACCCGGCCTACCCGGACTCGGCCTACTACGTGGACGTCGCCCAGTCCCTCCACAGCGGCGGTGGCTTCAACGTCGACTTCATCTGGATCTTCGCCGAGGTCGGTGGCAAGATCCCGGCGGTCCCCGTCCTGCCG
>JBKJQY010000060.1:0-15705 GCA_046593725.1 Candidatus Limnocylindrales bacterium | reverse complement strand
CGCGGCGACGTGCCCGACACGGACTACGTGGTGCCCCTGGGCAGCGCCGCCGTCACCCATCCGGGATCGCAGATCACGGTCATCGCCTACGGGCTGATGGCCCACTACGCGCTTGAGGCCGCCGACCGGGTGGCGGAGGACGGCATCAGCGTGGAGGTCGTGGACCTGCGCACGTTGCGGCCGCTGGACCGGGAGACGGTCCTGGAATCCGTGCGCAAGACCGGCAAGTGCCTGGTCGTCTACGAGGACAACCGGTTCGGCGGGTATGGCGCGGAGGTCTCCGCCATCGTCGCCGAGGAGGCGTTCGACTACCTGGACGGCCCGGTCACCCGGATCGCCGGACCTGAGGTTCCGGGGGTCCCGTACAACCATGTCCTGGAAGATTGGTTCATGGTCAACCCGGACAAGATCGCCGATGGCATCCGGGCGCTCGCGGCGTACTGAGCGCTGAGCCGACGCGCGTCGGCTGCGCGCGCCGGCTCCGCGCGCCGGCTCCGCGCGCCGGCTCGCCTCCGATCCGTGACAGCCACGCCTGGGGGTCGTGGTAGTCATGCTGGATCGTCCTTGAGCCGGAGCTGCGGACTCGACCCACGCTCAGCTCGTCCTCGATAGGGCTGACTTGCTGCGTCACAAGGGTCCACCACGACGTGGGTGGGTAGCTGTCACGGATCGCTGGATCGCGCGATCCGAGCTGAGCCGAGTGAGCCATGAGTGAGCCATGAGTGAGTCCGGAGTGAGTCCGGAGTGAGTCCGGAGTGAGTCCGGGGTGCGTGACTGGTGAGTACGTGATGAGCCTCACGGATCATCGTGATCGGCCATGCAGGACATCGTCGTCGGTCGTCTCGCGCGGGCGCTTCGTCAGCGCCTTCGATTGCGGCAAACGGATGTCGGAGTACGTGCCGGAATGAGTCAGGGCGCGGTCTCGCTGGTCGAACGGGGTCACCTAGACCGTCTGCCGATCCGACGCGTTCGCCGCCTCTTCGCGGTCTTCGATGCCGAGGTGGTCCTCGTGGTTCGATGGCGCGGAGGCGAGATCGATCGGCTCGTGGACAAGGCTCACGCCGCCCTCGGTTCGGTGGTCACAAGCCACCTGACGGCCCTTGGGTGGGACCTGCAGCCAGAGGTGTCGTACTCGGTGTACGGGGAGCGGGGGTCCATCGACCTGCTCGGCTGGCACGCTCGCTCGCGGGCGCTGCTCGTCATCGAGCTCAAGACGGAGATCACCTCGGTCGAGGAGACCCTTCGACGCCATGACGCGAAGGTTCGACTGGCTCCGGCGATCGCGGTGTCAAGATTCGGTTGGGAAGCTCGATCGACGTCGCGGCTGCTGGCGCTGCCGGCCGACCGGACATCGCGCCGTCAGATCGCGCGCCACGAGCCCTTGTTTGCGAGGACCTACGCACTCCGAACCGTTGCCGTGCGGCGCTGGCTCGCGGCCCCCATCGGCTCGATGACCGGCATCGCCTTTGTGTCAGATGCGGCTGGCCAACGTGCCGGGCAGCCCGCGAAGGCCCCGCGGCGCATCCAGACGATCAAGCCACGCTCGTGACCCCTGGCCGGGATCGCGGATCCCGCCCCGTCTGCCGCCGGACCGGGACCTGGACGATCCGGGGGCGTAGGTGTCAGGGACGGTAGCGCGAACCGGCGTGCCCCGCGACCCGGGGCGTCGCGGGGGCGGCTGGTCGGGATCGTGGGAATGGGCGACACTACGCGCAACGACCCGCGCGCGACCGGAGGTTGAGATCAGTGGCCAAGGTGACGATGCCGCAGCTCGGCGAGAGCGTGGCCGAGGGAACGATCGGCAAGTGGCTCAAGCAGCCGGGCGACCACGTCGCCAAGTACGAGCCGCTCCTCGAGGTGATCACGGACAAGGTCAACGCCGAGGTCCCGTCGCCCTTCGAAGGCATCCTGCGCGAGATCCTGGCTGAGGAGGGGACGACCGTCCCGAACGACGCCGAGATCGCCATCATCGAGACCGCCTCCGACGGCGACGCTCCGGCAGCGACCGGCCCGGTCGTCTCGTCCGAGCCCGCCGTCAATCCGCGTGTCGAGCCCGCCGATGGCCCGGCCGGCTCCGATGAGCGTCCCATCGCGGCGGCGACGGAGGCCACGACCACTGCCCCAGGACGAGCAGCCGCCGCGAGTGCACCTCCCCTCGCCTCGGCGGACCCGGATGCCCGCATGACACCCGCCGTCCGACGACTTCTCCGCGAGCACGACCTCGCGCCCGCCCAGGTCGTCGGAACCGGCGGCGGGGGACGGATCACCCGCGACGACGTGCTCGCCGTGGTCGAGGTCATCCGGACCGGCGGCACGGCCCCATCCGCGGCCCCATCCGCGCCATCCGCGCCACCCGCGCCGGTGCCGGCGTCGAGCCGTGAACCGGTCGCGATCCCTGTCGCCCCCGCGGCCAAGGCCCCGATCGGCGCGCCGATCGCATTTCCCGAGGGCGTCGACGAAGTCCTGCTGCCGATGACCCAGATGCGCAAAGGCATCGCCGCGCAGATGACCCGTGCGTTGCTCGTCCCGCACGCGTACGTCCACATGGAAGTCGACGTGAGCGGCCTCGTCCGCGCACGCGAGGCGGCCAAGCGCGAATACCAGGCCCGCGAGGGCATCTCGCTCAGCTACGTCCCGTTCGTCATCAAGGCGACGGTCGAGGCCCTCAAGCAGTACCCCACGTTCAATGCCCACTGGACCGAGGCCGGGGTTCTGGCCAAGCGGCGGATCCACATGGGCGTCGCGGTGGCCGTCGACGACGGCCTGCTCGTCCCGGCCGTGCGCGACGTGGACCAACTCTCGATCAGTGGCCTCAATCGGGCGATCGCCGACGTGGCCGCCCGCGCAAGGGCTGGAAAGCTCCGCCTGGACGACTACGGCGGGACCACCTTCACGATCGACAACACCGGCTGGTTCGGGTCGAACCTGACGATGCCGATCATCAACGTGCCTGAGGTCGCGATCCTGACGATGGAGGCCATCATCAAACGGCCGGTCGTCCGCGAGACCGCCGAGGGTGACGTCATCGCGATCCGCCCGATGATGAACATGGTCATGGCGATCGACCACCGAGCAAACGATGGCGCCCAGGCGGCCGCGTTCCTTCGGGCGGTCAAGGCGGGCCTTGAGGCCGTGGGTCCGGACACGCCGGTCTACTGAGCGGCGCCGACTCCGCGCCCCGCGCCCAGAAAGCAAGCCCGATGCGCATCGTCGTCACCGGCGGGTCCGGGTTCATCGGTCGCCACGTGGTGGCCCATCTTGTCGACCGCGGTGATGATGTCGTCGCGCTGGTCCGCGATCCCCGTGCCGCGGCCGGCGTCGAAGCGCTAGGCGCCGACGTGGCGATCAGCGACCTCGTCGACGTCGCGGCGCTCACGATCCTCATGGCGGGAGCCGATGTCGTGATCCACGCAGCCGGTGCCTATCGGGCCGGCATCACGAAGGCAGAGCGCCCGGCGATGCTGGACGCGAACCTCGGGACGACCGAGCGGGTACTGGACGCGGCGATCGCCGCCGGGGTGCCACGGATGGTCTACCTGTCGAGTATCGGAACCTTCGGGAACACCAACGGTCGCGTGGTGGACGAGTCCTACCGCCGTGACCCGGCGAACGGGTACCTCAGCTACTACGACGAATCGAAATGGTTGGCGCACCTTGCTGCTGAGTCGCGCATCGCCGCAGGTGCGCCCGTCGTCATCGTCCTGCCCGGGTTCGTGTACGGGCCAGGCGACCACTCAGGGGTGGGACACCAGCTGGAGGCGGCGTTCCGCGGGACATCGTCGTTCATCGGCCTGGGCGGCCTGGGCGTGAGCCTCGTCCATGTGGACGACCTCGCGTCCGGGATCGCCGCCGCGGCGGATCGCGGCGAGTCCGGTCGGTCGTATGTGTTGGGCGGGCCCAACGTCCGATTCACCGAGGCGATGGCCGCGGCCGCGACCGCTGGTGGCCGCCGGCCGCCGCGCCTGAACGTGCCGGACTGGATCCTCCGGGTCGGCGCACGCCTCGCCCCGAACGGAGGCGGCTGGTTCGGCCTCGATCCGAACCTGCGCGAGATCGTGGATACGTCCATCGGCGTGACATTCTGGGCCAGCTCCGCCCGTGCTGGATCCGAGCTGGGGTACGCACCGCGCGGCCTCGCCGAGGGTTTCGCCGCCGCCTATGGCGCAGGCGCCACGACGGCCTGACCGGGTCTACACTTTCGCCATGTCCCGCGAGCTACCGATCTTCGAACCGTCCGCGTCGGTATCGCCCGTCCCGGTCCAGGCGCAGATCGAACCCACGCCCCTTCGTCGTCACCCGGACTGGATCCGTGCCCGGATGCCGTCCGGCGACGGCTACCACGAGCTCAAGGGCCTCATGCGGGGCCTGTCGCTCAACACGGTCTGCGAGGAAGCCCGCTGCCCCAACATCGGCGAGTGCTGGGATCAGCGCACCGCCACGATCATGATCCTGGGCGACACCTGCACCCGGGCCTGCGGGTTCTGCGCCGTGAAGACCGGGCGACCCACCTGGTTCGACGCCGATGAGCCGCGGCGGGTGGCCGAAGCGGTGGCGGCCATGGGCCTCGAACATGTCGTCGTGACCAGTGTCGCCCGCGACGACCTGCCGGACGGCGGCTCGAGCGTCTTCGCCGAGACCATCCTGCGGATGCGCGAGACCTCGCCCGGGATGGGTATCGAGGTGCTCATCCCGGATTTCGACGGGTCGGACGATCGCCTGCGCACGGTCATGGACGCACGGCCCGACATCCTGAACCACAACCTCGAGACCGTGAAGCGTCTCCAGAAGCCGGTCCGCAAGCGCGCTCGGTGGGACCGCAGCCTGTATGTCCTGCGGCGGGCGAAGGAGATGGCCGCGGAGATCGGCTATGCGGCGCACACGAAATCCAGCCTGATGGTCGGGCTGGGCGAGACTCGAGACGAGTTGCACGAGGCATTCGAGGCCCTGCGCGAGGTCGATGTCGACATCCTCACCGTCGGCCAGTACCTGCGCCCATCGCTCCAGCATCTGGAGCTGGAGCGCTACTACCACCCCGACGAGTTCGTTGAGATGAAGGTCGAGGCGCTTGCGCTCGGGTTCAAGCACGTCGAGTCCGCACCGATGGTGCGCTCCAGCTATCACGCCCGCGACCAGGTTCCGGGAGCCGAACTGAAGCGGCTTCGGCGCGAGGCGACAATCGATGCCGAGGGCCGGATCGTCCCGCTGGCCGGCTGATCGCAGCCACGGGATGAGCGTCGACGGACGAGGACCGGCGGACTTCGAGCCGGTCAGGCTTGGTCCGGGCAGGCGGCGGGTCGATCCCCTGATGATCGGTATCGTGCTGGTGGCCATTGCGATGTTGCTCGCTCTGGTCAAGCCGTGGGGTGACGGTGGGGAGGGGGTCGCGGCCGTCCCATCCCAGTCGCAGCAGTCGCCACGACCGCAGGCGTCGCTCACCACGCCTGTTGTGGCGCCCGACCCGCCGGCCTGGGCGGACGTCGCGTCCGTCATCGCACCGCGAACGTCCTGGGGGATCCGTTCGATCCTCTTCGGCTCAACGGCTGACCGATCGTCGCCTGCGTCCCCGGTCGCGGCACAGCGATACACGGAGCAGTGGGTGGCGGCGGAGGAGGTCAATGGCTCCGGCGCGTCTGCGAGCCTGACCCCCGGAAAGGCATCGGTCGTCGCGCTGGGTGTGACATTCCCGCAGGGCGAGACCCCGCTGGCTGTCCGGATCTGGCTGGTGCACGCGGGCGACGAACTCGAGTGGATGGATGCTCGACCGATCAACGACGTCCCGGCCCGGGGCGCATACCTGTTCGTTCGGCGAGCCCTGGCGGGCACACCGGTGCGTGCGTGGGCACCGGGGCGATATCGAATGGACGTGCTCGTTGGCGGCGGGATCAAACGTATCAACCTTCGAGTAGCTGGCACGACCGGTGTCGTCCCCGCGCCGGAGTCGTGGCCGGAGGTGCGCCCGGCGACAGGCGCCTTCGACCCCACCGCGCTGGACGGGGCGGCTATAGGGCCATTCGCCGAGGGCACGCGTGACCTCTCCGTCTGCTGTTGGGATGGTCGTGCCGACGCCTTGGACGCGACGGCCGGCCCGGCTCTGGACGAGATCCAAGCGTGGCTGGACGTCGATCCGGCTGCCGACAGGCGTTCGTTCGTGGCGAGGACCTACCAACCCGATGCTGCGCGGATCGGGGTCGTCCTGCCCAGTTCCGCGACTGTGCGGTCGGCGACCGTCCGTGGCATCGCGCCGTTCGATGCCGACACCGATCTCGCTGCAGCAACGATCACGGGGTCGCTCGGCGACCTGACCTACGTCGCGTTCGAGCGCCCGGACGCGGTGGCATGGCGACCGGGTGTCTACAGCATGTCGATCGGCTGGACGGATGGCGACGGCGCGCACAAGGCCGTCTGGCACGTGGAGCTTCGCCCGGGTCCGCTGCCTCCTGAGCCCGTCCTGTTGTCTGCGACGCGGGTCTGGGCGCGCTACGTGGGATCCACCGGCGTGTTGCTTGGCACAACGCAGCGAGATGACGGGATCTCCGATACGAACGTCGGGCTTCTGGGGATCGAACCGCCGAACGGGACGACGTACCCGGGGTTGGGTGGCAGCGACCTGATCGGCTGCGGCGCGACGCACGTCCTGGGTCGCCCGGAGGTCATCGGGATCGTCGGTGCTGCCGACCCGGGGCTGACCCCGGTCGCCGTGCGCATCCTGTACCCGTTTCCGGACCAGCGACGGCTCGAGGTACTGACCGCGAGCGGCTCCGTCCCGGGCCTCACCCTGGTCGTACCAGTCGCCACGGCGGAGTTCGGCGGCCCCGCGTCCTACGGATTCCGCGCCGGCGTGGGGCAGGACGCCCCGGGGTACACCATCTGCATCGGGCTGCCCGCGAGCTGACGGCGGTCGTCGGCTAGACTTGCGGCCATGCCGCGCCTCCTCTCGCGCAAGATCCCGCTCGCCGAACTCCATTGCCACCTGGGCGGCGCCGTGACGCCTTCGATCATGTGGGGGATCGCCCACTCGCAGGGCATCAAGCTCCCGACCAAGGACTACTGGGAGTTCCGCGACATGATCACGGTCTCGACGCGGCGAAACCGGTCATTCGACGGATATCTGCAGCTGTTCCACTGGACGGAGCTCATCCAGAGTTCGCCATTGGCCGTGGAGCGCGCCGTCTATGAGGTCATCGGCGGCGGTTATCGCAAGAACAACGTCACCACGATGGAACTCCGCTTCAACCCGATGAAGCGAAACCGGGGCGGTGAGCAGGACCTCGACCACATCGTCGCGGCAGCCGTCCGCGGCATGGACAAGGCGACGCTCGAATACCCGGTCAAGCCGGGCCTGATCTTCTGCCTGGATCGTGCGTTCCCGTTTGAACTCAACGAGATCATCGCCGAGAAGGCGATCCTGTGGCGTGACCGCGGCGTCGTCGGCATCGACATCGCCGGCCCAGAATCCGCGACCTTCCGCGTTGCCGACTACCGACGCCTGTTCCGTCGGGCTCGCCAGTACGGCCTGGGCTTGACCGTCCATACCGGTGAGTCCGGCCCGGCCGACGAGGTCGCCCGAGTCGTGGAACTCCTGGAGCCGGACCGCATCGGGCACGGCGTGAAGGCCGCTTACGACCCACGAGCGATGGACATGATCCGCGAGCGCGGCATCGTCCTCGAGATCTGCCCGACATCGAACCTCAATACCCGGGTCGTGTCCGGCTGGGAGGAGTTCCGCTGGATCTTCGACACGTTCCGGCGCAACGAGGTCCGATTCACGATCAACACGGACGGCCCGGAGATGCTCAAGACCTACATCCGTGATGAGATGGCGCAATTGGGGCGCCTCGGGATCCTGTCGGTCGAGGACCAGGAGAACGCTGCGGCCACGTCGCTGGCGGCCTCGTTCGTGCCCAATGTCACCGATGTCCCAGCGCCTCGTCTGGAGCCCGCCGCTCGAACCGTCGTGGAGCGCGAAGAGGCCTAGGCGCGCTCGGAGATCCGGTAGGAGCAGCAGCGGTCACCTGCCGCGATATGGCTCTCGCGCACGACCTCGGCGCCCAGCACATCCCGGAACAGGTCCAGTTCGGCCTGGCACGCGGATGGCGTCCCCTTGGCCACGTGATAGATGGCGCAGTTGTGCTCGCGCAACTGGACCGTGCCATCGGCATGGACGATGCTGTCGGCGAGGTATCCCTGGGCCGCCTGGATCTCCGCCAGGCCGCGCACACGCTCGTCCATCGGGGCATCCGCGGGGACGCGGTCGGCCAGCTGAGCGCGCACCCGGTCACTGAGCTGCCGGCGGCGGGCCGCGAAGACCTCCTCGATCAGGTCGTTCCCGCCGACTGCCATGATCGCGGAGAGTAGTCCGCTTGCGAGGCCGTCGTACGTGGAAGGAAAGAGGTCCTGCGCGTCCGGCGTGACGTCGTACAAGTGTCGCGGACGGCCCACCCCGTGCTTGACGGTCTGGCGGCTGACCAGGCCGGCATCTTCGAGCGCTCGAAGCTGCTGGAGCACCCCGGTTCGGCTGGCGCCCATGCGCGTCGCGAGCTGATCGGGCGAACTTGGCCCGTCCATGCGCAGTCGGACCAGCAGGTCGCGCCGGAGGCTGCTCAGGCCGACGACAAGTGGGTCGCGAGGCGGTTCGGCGGACGCGCGCGCGGGAGCGGCGGCTGCCGTGGGCTCGGACATACCCGAAGGCTAGCATCGGTCGCCGGGATGCGCTGTCGCGGTGGTAGGCTCGCCGTCATGGACCTGGACCTGCCGGTCGAGCATCGGCTGCTGCGCGACACCATCCGCGCGTTCATGCTCGACGAGGTCGCGCCCGTGATCGAGGCGCACGAGCGTGAGCGACGGTTCCCGCTCGAGATCGTCCGCCGTATCGGCAAGATGGGCTGGCTCGGGATCCCGATCCCGGAGGACGAGGGCGGAGCGGGCCTGGACACGCTTGCCTATGCCATCGCGATCGAGGAGATCGGTCGCGTCTGGGGGTCGCTTGGCCTCATCGTGGCAGCGCACACGAGTCTTGGCTGCGGCCCCCTGCACATGGCCGGGTCCGACGCGCAGAAGGAGCGCTATCTCATGCCGATGGCCCGCGGCGAGGTCATCGGCGCCTACGGGCTGACCGAGCCGGGTGCCGGGAGCGATTCAGGTGGGACGCGGACGACGGGTCGTCACGAGCCGGGCCCGGACGACGGCACCTGGGTACTGGACGGGGCCAAGCGGTTCATCACCAACGCCGGCCAGGCGGGCACGTACATCGTCACGGCTCGGACCGGGACACGCGCGGACGACGGCCCCGAGATCAGTGCGTTCATCGTCCCGGCCGACACGCCCGGGTTCTCGGTGGGGCGCCTGGAGGAGAAGCTGGGGCTGCACGCCTCGGCGACCGGGGAGCTTCTGTTTGATGGGGCGCGAGTGCCGGCGGCGAACCTGCTGGGCGAGCAGGGCAGCGGCTTCAAGACGTTCCTGCGGATCCTCGACGGCGGGCGGATCAGCATCGGGGCACTGGCCGTGGGGCTCGCCCAGGCCGCCCTCGATGCCAGCATCCCGTACGCCCAGACGCGCGAGCAGTTCGGTCGCCCGATCGGGTCGTTCCAGGGCGTCGCGTTCATGATCGCCGACATGGCGACCGAGATCGAGGCGGCGCGCGGGATGGTCTGGCGCGCCGCCTGGCTCAAGGACCAGGGGCGCGACTACGGGCTGGTCGCGGCGCAGGCCAAGCTGTTCGCGTCCGAGGTCAGCTCACGCGCGACCAACCACGCCATCCAGATCCACGGCGGCTACGGCTACGTCACGGAGTTCCCGGTGGAGCGCTACCTGCGCGACGCCAAGCTGACCGAGATCGGCGAGGGGACCAGCCAGATCCAGCGGCTGGTCATCGCGCGACGGATCCTGGGCCTGCGGGTCCTGTAGCCAGCGGGTGATAGCCGGCGTTCAGGTAGCCGTCGATCAGCCCGATTCGACGAGTCGGACGATCAGGCGGAACTGGCTTCGAGCTCCGACGCACGTCTGGAGGGTCAGGCTGGGCGTGCCCTGTGAGGCATACGCCCAGGCGCCTTCGTCGGGCGTGGTGACCTTCCACCAGCGGACCGAGTACCGGTGGACGACGCCGTCGTTGCCCGCATAGAAGACGACCATGCTTTTGCGCAGACGACCGGACACATACGCGTCGCGGAGCGGCGCAAAGACGCTGCTGGCGTGTCCGAACAGGTAGACGTTGTTCGAGCCGGCGCAACCCCAGCGGTACACGCGGTCACCCGGATAGGCGTTGCTCGAGCAGGAGAAGAACGAGATTGAGCGGTTGACGCCCAGGCTTGGGATCCAGACGTGGTTGCGGCCGTGGTAGCTGGTGGCGGTCGTGTCGGCGGTCCGGTTGGATGTCGAACGATCCGTGCCCTTCGACAGCGCCACGGGCCTGGCGACCGGGACATCAGGCGTCGATGGCCGGACTTCCTTGGTCGGTTGTGTGGGGGCAGCGTCACGGGTGCGCGCCGCCTCGTGTGGCCGCCAGGTGCTTCGGTCCGGACCCAGGCGAGCGACCGCGTCACTGGCACGAGCCGACGCGGAGGATGGGCCACCATGCACGGCACCGGCGACGGGATGCGCGTCGCGCGCGATCGCGGGTGCCGCGGATCCCGAGATGAGGGCCAGGGCGAGCAGCAGCGACGGCGCGGCGATGCGGAACGAGGAGCGATGGAAAACCATGACCGGAGCATCCCGGCTGGCGCGCCCGCGCACCGTGGCCCGGTGGTCCGGTCAGCCCATGGGACAGAGGGACGGTCATGGCCGGGACCCGGGACGAAGGTCCGGTTCGGTCCAGCGATGTCTGTGGGAGTCCGGTTCGGTCCGGGTCAGCCGCCGGTTCCGGCGGCCACATCCAGGGCTTCGCGCAGTGCCGCTTCGAAGGCCGCGCCCCAGGGCCCTTGGCCGACGAGGACGAACGGCGAGTCGTCGATGGATTCGAGGGTGGCCGGGTCGGTCTGGTACATCGCGGCGCATGCGTCGATGGTGCTGCGCAGCCGAGCGTAGGCCTCGGCATCTCGGAAGATGTAGATGCGCAGCCGGACGACTCCCGTCTGATCCAGTCCGCTCGCATCGAAGCCGATCGCCGTCTGGGTCAGCGTGCGGTCCGTGCATCCGGAGTCGCCTGAGACGAGGCGGTCGATGACGATCCCGCGGCTCACGATCTCCGCGGCGATCCCCTGGAAGTCCTCAGGCGTCGGGGCCGGAGCCGTGGTGGTGATCGCCCCACAGGACGAGACCGCCAACGCCGCCACGAGCAGCAGGGCGACGAGCAGCCCGGGCCGAGAGCGCAGGGTGGTCACGGCCGGAGGCTATCACCACCCGCTCGGACCTGCCGGAGAAGCGCTCCCTCTCTGCCAAGATTCGATGAGACCCCCACCTCCACTCATCACTGAACCGAGGGCGTGTCACGAGCTTGGTCACACTCTCGGGCTCCGTCATACCCCGGTCGGCAACTACACCTGTATGGTTCCGTCCACGATCACACCCGTGTACATCAACCCATGGGGCAATACCGACGCTCATGATCGGGTGAAACTCGATGAGCGATACACCTTCCCCTGAGAGCGGTCGCCGGGCGAACCGCCATCCGTGGCCCGTCGCGATCGTGGCCGCAGTCCTGATCGCGTCGTGCTCGATCGCTGGCCCTGGGGCCACACCCGGTCAAACGGGATCGACCTCCTCACTCACCCCCGAGGCGAGCCGGGTGACTGACTCCGGCGTTGGCAGTCCCGAGGTCCTGGACTTGAGCCCCTGGCCTGCAGACGAGTTTTGGCTGCAAGTGTCCCCCGGGGGAATGGCGTTGTACGTCTACCCTTCCCTGACAGACATGACCAAAGGCGTCGACCTTGTCGTCATCGGGCGCGTGACGGAGATCGCGGATGGACGTCCGATCCCGGCGGAGGCCGGCGCGGAGGGATACGGGCTGGGCACGATCGCGCTGTCGATCGAGGAGGTGCTTCGCGGCGAGCCGGTCGAAACGAAGCCAGGCATCGTTTCAGTCGAGTTTCTCATGGGAGACGCCCGCCTCCTGCCGCGCTACACGTCCCGGATCCCCTCAGAACGGGTCATCCTCTTCCTCATGAACAAGGGCCTGGACGCGAAGCGGCACGGCCAGGATCCAAACGGTCCACTCGCCGGGTATGACGTCTACGCGATCCAAGGTCCTCAGGGCTACCTGCGGGAGGTGGATGGCCGGATCGATGCACCGATCGGTCTGGACGATGCGTGGCTCTTCGATCTCGATGGACAGACGTTCCCGGAGGTCCGGAAGCAGGTCCTGGCAGCCGCAAGTGACTAGTACCAAGGTCGGGGTGAAGACGAGCTCGATGTCGGCTCGGTGGTGCGGGATCGTGGGCGGTCGGTCATCTCGGCTGACCACCTTGGCATGAGCGAGCGTGGCGATCGGTCGATTCCGACAGAACCTGTACGAACTCAGGGGCCGGCCACGCTCGTCCGTCTACTCCCTGTCACTCGGGTTGACGTCAGCGGTCCCACCTTGGGCCCGGCCACGATCCCGACCGCTCGGCCGCTGCGGCGCGGCCGGCTGTGCATCTGTCAGATGCATCCCGCGAACGAACCGCTCGTGGATGCTTGACCAGACTGCAGATCCTGTCGTTCCGGGACTTGTTCCACGCTCATTCGTGCCCCGATCGCATCTGGTAGGAGCGCCGCGAGCGAGCCGACCGAGCCTGGCGAGTCGACCGGGTCAGCGTTCCCGGGCACGCCGCTTGGCCTCGCGGAGACGGGCCATCGTGTCGGTCTCGGCGGGCACAGCCGAGGTCGTCGGGGTTGTTGGAGGCATCGACGGCGCGGCCTGTGCTTTCGGTGTCGGTTCGGGCGTGGCGGTGGTCGGTTCGGGCCGTGGCGCGGTCGGAGTCGGTACAGTCGTCTTGATCGGGGAGACGGTCGATGCCGTCGACGCATCGACGCGGATCGCTGAACGCGCAGCACTGCCCGTCCGGCCGCGGGCCGCCAGGAGTCCTTCATTGGTCGCCGTACGGGGCGCGCGTCGTCCACGCCGACCCCCCAGGCTGACGACCCATACCCGGGCGGCCGACAATTCGCGTCGCCCGACCGACACACGCCGCAGCGCGATGTCCAGCGGCCACAGCAGGAGGGCCAGGATGAGCAGCCACGGCCACAGGTCCGTGTAGCGGCTGGTCTTCTTCAGGTCGCGCAGCCACGGATCGGCCGGCGTCAGGATTTCCTGGCCACCGGTCGCGTTGCGCAGGGCGGCCAGGAACGGCTCGTTGCCACCGAGCAGCCGATATTCGGCGGAGGTGGGCGCCACCAGCCCCACGGTCCGCCCTAGCGGCGAGGAGCCGGGCTTGATCTGGGTGATGCGGACCGCATAGGCGCCCGGGTCGACTTCACCCAGCGGTGCCTCGTAGACGCCTGGGGCCACCTGGACGAGGTTCACGTTGACCGGCTCCAGGCCCGGCCCGATCACCACGGCGCTCGTGGCGAAGAAGTCGCGCGCCGACCCGTCCGCCTCCACGCTTTCGACATGCAAGGTGGTCTCGCCACCGTCGGTCTGGAACGTCGCCTCCAGCCCGTCGGTCTCCTCGCCCGGGAACGTCCAGCTGACGAGCTGGCTGAAGAAGCGCGAGAAGTCCTTCCAGCCCAGCCAGTTCCTGGCCCACCGACCGGTAGAGTCCGACGTCCACGCGACGGATCGACCAAGGCCGTACTGCCACTGTGCGAGGAGCGGGTCGTCACGGCTTGTGACGAGCACGGTCTGGGCCGCAGGCTTGGCCGTCGTCCCGTTGTAGCCGAGGAGCTTGGGCAGGCCTTCGTCGAGGCCACGAAGGATCGGCGACGAGGAGGTCAGGATCGGGAAGAACGGCTCCTCGACGATCTGCTGGCCAGAGACCTGCTGGGTCTCCTTGAGGAAGATGTCCGGGATGCTGGCGGGATTGGACGCAGCGTAGAAACGGCCGCCGCCCTGCTTCGCGAGCTGCTCCAGCAACGGGTTGGCGCCGCCGCCCGCGCCGACCGTCGAGAGCGTGATCCCGTCCGCCTTCATCTTGGCGATGATCGCGTCGTACTGCCCGGACGACGACCACCCGTCCGTCAGCAGGATGATGTGCCGGCGAGTCGCGCTGACCCCCTCGAGCGACTTGACCGCCTCGTCGAGACCGGCGTAGATGTTGGTCTGCCCATCGGCCTTGATACCCGAGATCTGGCCCTGGAGGTCCGTGACGTTGCCAAGCGGCTGCGTGTCGACGACCCAGTGCGCCGACTCGTTGAAAGCCACCACGCCAAGTTGGTCGCGCGCCGTCATCGCGGCCGCCGCACGCAGGATCGCCTCCTTGCCGATGTCCACTTTCTGGACGCCCCCGATGCCCGTCCCGCCGCCGGCCCCGCTACCGAACGTGTTGCAGTGGCATGCGGCCATGGAGCCCGACTTGTCGATGACGACCACGAGCGCGATGTCCGGCTGCTTCTGCCGATTGCGCACGCCCATATCGACCGGCAGCGTCTCCTCGAGCGTCGTCTTCTGGTACCCGCCGGCGCCATAGCTGCGCGGGCCGCCGACCATGACCAGGCCCTTGCCGAGGTCTCGCACGTAGACCTGCAGCGCCGCCATCTGGCGGTCCGACAGGCGCAGCCTGGGGACATCGACCAGGACGACGCTGTCGTAGGTGGCGAGGCTGGCGAAGTCGGTCGGCAGGGCCTCGGGGATGATCGTGTCGACCTGCTGGCGCTGCTGCTCCAGCGCCTTGACGAGTTCGGCGGCCACCTTGTCGTCGCCGGCCAGGATCAGGATCCGCGGCTCACCCTTGACGATCGTGTTCGAGTCGGCACGGTCGTTCTGGCTAAAGGTGTCTCGTCCGGCCTCGACGACCGCACGGAAGGTGTGGAAGCCGGCCTCGGCCGGGGTAAGGTCGAACGTGACCCGGGTCAAACCAGCGGCCAGATCCACGGGTTGCGTCTTGACCAGGGTCCCGTCCGCAAAGAGCCGAACCGTCGCGGTCTGCGCGACCGAGGACCGGATCTCGGCGACGGCCTGGACGGACTCACCGAGCCTCGCGATGGACGGCGTGCTGAGACGCTCCACCAGAACCTCATCGATCGCGCCAGGGCCGATGCGGCGGGTCTCGATCTGGATGCCGCGATCGGCGGCAAGCGCCGCCTCGGTCTGGCCGCCGCCGGTCGTGTCATTGCCGTCGGACAAGAGCACGATCCGCTTCTGGGCATCGTCCGGGAACAGCGCGGAGGCGAGACGAAGGGCCGACCCGATATCCGTGGCCGTCTTCACCGGCGTGGAGGCGATGCGGTCGATCTCATCAAGGCCCGATGGCAGGCGTTCGACCAGCGCATCCTTGCCGAAGGCCACGATCCCCGCGACATCCTCGTCGCCCTTGACCTTGAGCGTCTCGCGCAGGAACGCCAACGCATCCTCTCGCCCGGCGTTGCCGACCGAGTCCGAAAGGTCGACGACGAACACGGTCGCCAGCCGATCGACCGGCAGCACGAGTTGAACGCCGGCGAGGGCCAGCACCAGCGCGGCAAGCAGTAGTGACCGGACGACGAGCGCGACCCGTCGGCGACCCGCCCCCATCCGCCGCCGTGCTCCGACATGCAGCCCGATCGTCAGGAGCAGGGCCGGGATCAGCAGCAGGATCGCCAGTGGCGCGTCGAAGGCGATCCCCATCACGCGGCCCCATCCGTCCCTGGCCGCCCGAA
>JBKJQY010000152.1:0-20683 GCA_046593725.1 Candidatus Limnocylindrales bacterium | reverse complement strand
CGATCCGGTCGCCCTGGCGGAGGCCATCCGCTCCATCCTGGAGCTCGACCCACTGGCCCGGGCCGATCTCCGGGCGCGCTGTCTGCGTGCGGCCCACGAACGCTGGAACTGGGAGACCCAATTCGCGCGCCTGCTCGAGGTTTACAGCGAAGTCACCGGGCACCGATGGTGAAGGGCGCCCCGCCGGCGTCACGGTTGTCCGGCCGCATCCCAGGCGTCGACCAGCCAGCGCAAGGCTCCCGGCGCCAGGCTCGCACTGGTTCCGATGGTGTCGGCCGACGCTTCGATGTCCTCGGCATCGAGCGCGATGAGCACTACCGGCGCCCCCGCCACCCGAGCGATCTCCTGGACGATGTCGCGGACTGCGGCTCGAACGGCATCGCGGCGTAGCCGAGGGCGGTCATCGAGCAGTTCGCGCCGCTGCCTTGTGCGTGCCGGATGGAGGGCGGAAGTCACGAGGCGGTTCACCGCGTTACGGCCTTGCACGGGAGGGCCTCCGAGGGCGTCGAGCCGGCGCGCGTAGTCGACGTCCGGGTCGATCTCCAGCCAGCGCGGACCCCCAGGCAGGGGTATCGGGCGGCCCGTGGTTCCGACCTCGGTGATCGCCACGACCCGGTTCGCGAGTGATGATGGCAGCGTCGCGATCCGGCGCGCGATCCAGGCCCGACGCAGACCGACGACCACGACCGCCAGAGGGAGCGTCGTCGCCGCCGGCTGGATATCGCGGCCGGTGGTGGTCCGCTCCCCGCCGAGCTGTTCGGGACGACCGATCGCGACGGTCCGGGCGGCGGACCGACCCAGGTCCAGCAGCGCCTGGGCGATGCGATCCGGCGCATAGCGGGCCACCATCGCGGCTCGAAGCTGGGCGCGATCCAGGCTGTCGAGACCTACCCGTTGGCGGAGGATCGCGACAGCCAGCCCATCGGCGTCGTCCGGATCAGCCACGCTCACGCCGGCACCGACGCCGGCCACGATCTCCTCGACCCCACCCGAACGGCGGGTCGCGATCGGCAGCCCGCTGGCAAGCGCCTCCGCGGCGACCATCCCGAAGGTCTCCCGCGGGCTGGGATGCACGAAGATGCCCGCTCGACGCATGGCGGCCGAGACGCCCGCCCGGTCGGTCGCCGGCTCGAAGGCGACCGCACCGTCGAGCCCGACCTCGTGTGCGAGGGTGCGCCAGCGATCTTCGGTCGCGGCGTCTGGTGGATCGCCGATCATCCGAAGATGCAGTGCCGGCTGGACCTCACGGGCTCGGGCGACCGACAGCAGAAGTGTCTCCATCCCCTTCGACTCCCGTCGTGCCCCCACCCACAGCAGTTCATCCAGGTCGCGATCGGCCGCCCCCGCAAACGGGAACAGGTCCAGCGGGACCAGGTTCGGGATCACCGCGATCGTCCCGCGAGCGCACTCGAGCCGCATCTCGAGCGCCCGCGCGAGGTCGGCGCTGACGGCCACCACCGCCCGGCCCGACTCCAGCAGCCGTGCGTACGCGGGACGAGCCTCAGGTTCCTCAAGGCCGCCGACGGAGGTGGATGAGTGCTCGGTGACGATGAGGGGGAGGCGCAGGGCGGTCGCGAGCTGAGCGGCCGCAGCGCCGTCCGGCAGTCCGACATGCGCATGGACCAGATCGAATGGCCACCGCTGGGCGAGTGCCGTCCCGAACGGGACCAGCGCTGCTGCGTGGGCCGCGATCGTGTCAAGAGGAGGCTGCGGACCGCTCGGGCTGACCACCGGCAGTCGGGCGACCGGTACGCCCGTCGCCCCCCAACTCGACGTGCGGTTGGAGGCTTCGGGAGCGGAGACCGCCCGTGCCCAGGCGGCCGAGGCCCGAACCCCGACCTCTGACCGGAAGCCGTCGACCGGGCGGATGCCCGCCGGTTCCCAAGAGGCGACCACGACCTCGATCCCGAGCGACCGATACGCGGCGACCTGGTCCGCGACGAAGCTGCCACGCGACGGCGAATCGTGCGATGGGTACCAGCGAGCCACGACCAGGATGCGCCTGATCTCCCATCGGTCGCCCGGTCCATCGGCCGGAAGGTACTCGGCTCGATCTTGCGACGCCACGCTCAACTCCGGGCGGCGGCCAACAGGCGTGCGGCCTCGGCGGCCTTTGCGGCTCGATCGCGCTCCGATCGCTCCTCGTGGATCGCCACGACCTCGGCCGGGTCGCCTTCGGCGACCACGCGGCCCTTCTCGATCAGGATCGCCCGGTTGCAGAATTCCGTGACCCAGTGCATGTCGTGGGTCACCAGCACCACCGCCTTCGCGGCCGCGGCGATCTCCAGCACGCGTGCCTTGCTCTTGGCCCGGAAGACCTGGTCGCCGGTCGCGAGCACCTCGTCCAGCAACAGGACGTCGGGATCTACGGAGGTGGCGATGGCGAAGCCCAGGCGCGCGCGCATCCCCGACGAATAGGTCTTGATCGTCGCATCGATGAACTGACCGATGTCGGCGAACTCGATGATCCCGCCCGCCCGTCGCCGCATCTCGGCGTCCTCGATGCCCAGAAAGGCGCCGGCCAGCAGGATATTGTCGCGACCCGTGAGCTCCTGATCGAACCCGGCGCCCAGGGTCAGCAGGCTGGAGATCTGGCCGCGAACGTCGATCGATCCTTCGGATGGGACGATGATCCCGGCAAGCACCTGGAGCAGCGTGCTCTTGCCGGCGCCATTCGGCCCGATGACCGCCAGCGATTCGCCGTGCACCAGGCGGAACGACACGTCTCTCAGCGCCCAGAAGCTCCGATCCGGGCCCCTCCTGGGCCGGGCCAGGCGAGAGAACGATGTGCGAACCGTGTTCTTGCGCGTCAGTCGCAGGTCGTAGCGCACACCGATATCGCGGACGTCGATCGCGTATTCAGCAACGCCAGTCTTCAGGTCAATGGACATCAGAGGACCTTCGCGAACGCAGGCTCGAGCCGCTTGAAGAAGATGGTCGCAAGGGCCAGGAACACCAGCGAGACGACGGTCAGGACCGCCAGCCCGATCCAATCGGGGCCGCTCGGTGCGCCCGACGCTGTGCCGTAGATGACGTTGCGGTAGGAGGTGAACAGGACGTAGAACGGATTGAGCTTGAATAGCTGGACGAGCGTTGGATGAGCGTCGGCGATCTTGGCCAGCGCGGCCGTGCCATACAGGGCGGGTGACAGGTAGAACCACAACCGCAGGACATGTCGGCTGAGGTTGGAGACATCCCGATAGAAGACATTGAGGGCCGCCACGATGAAGCACAGGGCGATCGTGAACAGGAACTGGACCGCCGCGATGACCGGGATGAAGATGAGATTGGGCGAGATCCGGTCGTGGTAGAAGAGGATCAGCAGGGCGCCGAGCGGGACGAGGCCGAAGACGAAGCCGACGACGCCCGCGACCGTCGTCGCCGTGGGCAGCACGATCTTGGGAAACTGGACCTGCTTGATCAGCCGATCCTGCGATGTGACCGACGCGATCGCTTCATTGACCGAGCTCGTGAACCACTTCCAGGGCAGGATCGCGGCGAAGATGAAGAGCGGGTAATCCGGCGTCGTGTTGCCCAGGATGACCGAAACGAGGATGACGTAGACGAGCATCTGGAGGAGCGGATCGAGGACCCACCAGATGTTCCCTAGGAGTGTGTCCGCGCCCTTCTTCTTGGCGTCCGCCTGCACGAGATAGCGGATGAGTCGGCGGCGCGACTGGATGTCGTTGACGGCGTCTCGCAGCAGGTCGAGCGGACCGCGGCGCACGGCTGATGAAGGGAGCGAGGCCGCCGCCTCTCGAATCGACATGTGGACGGAGAGGGTAGCACGACCCCTCGCGGCGCATCCGATACCATACGGCCGTGCACCCGACCGATTCCACGCCGGCGTGACCTCCTCGATCCGTCGCACTGCGCTCGTCCTGGCCGCGATCGTCCTGGTGGGCTGCGGCTCATCGCATCCGTCGCCGAGCCCGTCGGCTGCGCCCGTGACGTCGACCGTTTCGCCGACCGCCCATCCAATGGTCTCGACGGAGCCGCCACCGTCGCCCGCCCCGGCCGTCTCGATCGATGGGCCCGATCTGCCGCCGTCGCTGGCCAGCGGCTTCCGCGTGCATGCCTACGACCTCGTCTCACTCAAGATCCAGGATCGCGCCTATTCGGACCAGCCCGACGCGCCGCTCACCGTCGACTACCCGGCCGACGCGAACGGCGTCCCGCAGTACGTCCGCGACGGGCGAACATACCTGCACCCGGTATCGGCCGCGCAACAGGGTCTGCGCCAGTTGAGCAGCTACGTCCGGACACGGAAAGCCATCTACCTGGAACGGGCACGGGTCATCGCCGACGCATTGATCGCGGCCGCCGTGGATGTGGACGGGGCGCTTTGGATCCCGTACCGATTCGATTTCGCGCTGCACGGCAAGAGGGCCGATCTCATGCAGGCACCATGGTACTCGGGGATGGCGCAGGGGCAGGTCCTGTCGCTCGTCACCCGCCTGTATGACCTGACCGGCGCCTCCGGCTACCTGGCGGATGCCCGGCGCGTCTTCCGCAGTTTCGTCCATGTCGGGCAGCGCTCCGGGCCGTGGGTCAGCTGGGTCGAGAAGCGCTATCTGTGGATCGAGGAGTATCCGGGCACGCCGCCCGACCATACCCTCAACGGGTTCATGTTCGCGCTCTACGGGGTGTATGACTACGAGGCCACCACCCACGATCCCGAGGCGGTCCGGGTATTCCAGGGCGGCCTGACCACCCTTCAGGCCTACCTCCCCGAGTTCCGCGATCCAAGTGGCATCAGCCGGTACTGCCTGCGCCATGGGGTGCCCTCACCGAAATACCACCATATTCACATCGGCCAGCTCCGCCAGCTCATGAAGATGACCGGCGACGCATTCTTCGGCCGGGTCGCCGCTCAGTTCGAGGCCGACCATCACTGATCTGCGCGAGTTACCGCAGAGCACCCCGGACCCTGTGCTGGGCCGAGGCGCCGCTGCGCTTGTCCGCCGACGCCCGATCGGCATGTTGCCCCATGGCTACGACGAGGAGGACCCGAGGGTACGGCGTGAAGTGCGGGCGACCTGGCCGCGGCCATCATGAGTCTGGTCGACGATCCGATCGAGCACGCAGCGATGTCATGGGAGCACGAGGGCGCACGCTACGTGGAGCTCGTCGACCGACTGGCGAGCCGTGGCCGCTGACGACATCACGATCGTCGTGACGACGTTCGACAGGGCAGCGTGGCTGGAGGTGTCACTCCATTCGATCCTCGCGAGTGCTGCCATGGGTCGTCAGCATGGCATCGCGACTCGGGTCCTGGTGGTGGACGACGCCCATCCAAAGAACGACACCAGCCTCGTCGCGGAACGGATCGGGGTGGATTACCTGTCCGTGGCGGTGAATAGCCGGCTGTAAGGAGCCTCGAGCTCCTTGGGGAGAGGACAGACCGAAGCAGCAACACTCCTATACTGGCGACATGATCTCCGGCAAGAAGGTCTTCATCACCGGGGGCGCGGGCTTCATCGGCTCCACGCTGGCGGGACGGCTGGTCGACGAGAATCAGGTCGTCCTGTTCGACAACCTTTCGCGCAACTCGCTGGAGGACCGCCCCTTTCGCCATCATCCCAACCTCAGGCTCGTCACCGGCGACATCCTTGATGCCCCGGCGCTCGGGGCGGCGATGGTCGGTGCGGATATCGTCATCCACTGCGCCGCGATCGCCGGCATCGACACCGTCATCCGACGGCCGGTCACCACGATGCGCGTCAATATCGTGGGCTCGGCCAACGTCCTCGAGGCGGCTTCGAGACTCCCGAGCCTGGACAGAGTCGTGTGTTTCTCGACGAGCGAAGTCTTCGGACAGCATGCCTTCCGATCGGCAGAGTCCGATGCCACCGTCATGGGCGCCGTCGGTGAAGCGCGCTGGACCTATGCGGTCAGCAAGCTCGCCGAGGAGCACCTAGCGATCGCGTATTTCCATGAGATGAAGCTCCCGACGACGGTCGTCCGACCGTTCAACGTCTACGGCCCGGGACAGGTCGGAGAGGGTGCGCTGCGCACATTCATCATGCGAGCGATCCGCGACGAGCCCATCGAGATCCACGGCGACGGGAGCCAGATCCGCGCCTGGTGCTTTATCGACGATCTCGTCGACGGAGTCCTTCTTGCGACGACCGCCCCGCGGGCTCTAGGTGAGTCGTTCAACATCGGTAATCAGCGCGCGGTCGTGACCATCTACGGCTTGGCCAATGCGGTCGTGCGCGTCCTCGGCTCACGGTCCGCGATCTCGTTCGCGCGCAAGGAGTACGTCGACGTCGAGCTGCGCGTGCCATCGGTCAGCAAGGCGTCTGAGCTCCTTGGCTTCGACGCCAAAGTGGACCTCGAGGAGGGCATCCTGCGGACGGCCGAGCACTTTCGAGCGATCAGCGCTTGATCCGCCTGACGATCCCGACGATCGAGGAGGACGATCTCGACGCGGTGCTGAACGCTCTCGCCTCCGGGTATCTGGTCCAGGGTCAACGGGTCGCTGCGCTCGAGGCGGAGATCTCGAGGCTCGCCGGCACGACGTATGCCGTCGTGGTCAGCAGCGGGACGGCTGCCCTGCATCTGTCCCTCCTTGCGCTCGGCATCGGCCGAGGCGATCGCGTAGCGCTGCCGGCGTATTCGTTCCAGGCCACCGCGAATGTGATCGTCCAGGTCGGGGCAACGCCGGTATTCGTGGACATCGAGTCGGAGTCATTCGCGATCGATCCGGAACGGCTGGAGCAGGTCGTCCGTGAGTCCCGGCGGATCGCCGCCGTGATGCCGGTCCATCCGTTCGGTCAACTTGCCGACATGGCGGGAATCGCCGCCGCGGCACCAGGGATACCCGTCGTCGAGGACGGCGCGGCGGCGTTGGGGGCCTCACGGGATGGGCGCCCCGCCGGAAGCTACGGCTCGATGGGCTGCTTTTCGTTCCATCCACGCAAGGCGATCACGACGGGCGAGGGCGGCGCCGTCACGACGAACGATGCAGCATCCGTCCGCACGATCCGGGCTCTGCGGAACCACGGACTGGACCCGGATGCCGCCTCTCCGGATTTCATCCTGGCCGGCCTGAACTACCGGATGACGGACTTCCAGGCGGCCCTTGGCCTCACCCAGCTGACCAAACTCGAGAGGATCGTCGCGGCTCGAGCCGCGGCCGCTGCCAGATACGACAGGTTGTTGGCAGGGACACCGGTCCGGCCTCCGATCGTCCGCCCAGGAGATCGCGCGGTCTACCAGTCGTACGTCACGCTCCTGCCCGCCGGAGTCGATCGCGATAGCCTGATCGTCCGGCTTCGGCGTGGGGAGGTCGAGACGCAGATCGGCACATACCACATGCCGCTCACGCGGTATTTCCGCGAGCGCTTCGGTTTCAAGCCTGGCGATTTCCCGGTGACCGATGCGATCTTTGCCAGGGCGCTCACGCTGCCGCTCCACCCGGCGATCACCGAGGAGGAGCAAGGGACGGTCGTGGATCGTCTCCTCGGAGCCCTGTGAGCGGTTCGGAACGGCGTGCACGTACCAGCCACGGGGATGGGCGCTGGACGCCAGCCAGCTTTGCCCGGATGGGTATCGGGTCGTACCTGGAGGCGGATGTGCTGGTCTTCCACCCCGAGCACATCGATATCGGCGAAGGCGTGTACGTGGGTCATAACGCCATCCTGAAGGGCTATCACCTCAACAATCTGACGATCGGCGATGGGACCTGGATCGGCGAGCAAGCGCTGCTCAATGCGGCTGGCGGGATCACGATCGGTCGGTCCGTCGGGATCGGCCCGGCGGTGCGGATCATCACGTCGAGTCACGCGGAGGAAGGCATCGATACCCCGATCCTCCAAAGCCGACTCGACTTCTCGCCAGTCGTCATCCACGACGATGCCGACATCGGCGTGGGAGCGGTCATCCTGCCCGGCGTGACGATCGGGCGGGGCGTCCAGATCGGGGCCGGAGCAGTCGTGACCAAGAGCATGCCCCCTTACGCGATCGCCGCCGGCGTACCGGCCCGGATCCTGCGCTTCAGGCCCGGTGCGATGGCTCCGACCGAAACCACGAGCTGATGGAAGACGTCACGATCGTCGTTCCGACCCGAGAGCGACCGGACTACCTGCGTCCCTCGCTCCATTCGATCCTGGCGAGTGTTGCCGAGGCGGCTCTTGCCGGTGTGCGATCTCGCGTTCTGGTCGTGGACGACGCGTCACCCACCGACTCGACGAAGCGTCTGGCCGATGAGCTTGGCGTGGACTATCACCGGATCGATGTCCACGATGGCCGCAACAACCCCGCGTCGGCGATCGCGCAGGGCCTCGCCCTAGTGAACAGTCGCTACTACTCCGTATTCGGGGATGACGACATCATGCTGACGAGGTTCATCCCGGCGCACGTGCAGGCACTCGAGGCTGGCAACGACGTCTGCAGTACGGCGTTTACGCGCACGGACGCTTTCTTACGGCCGACGCGCGAGATCGTCCCACCTGAAGCGAACCTGGGCGATCTACTGGTCGGTCGGATGACCATCAACGATGGGGCGATGACCCGAACCGAGGTAGTCCATGGGCTGACCTGGGACCCGGACCTCGAACAGGTCATCTTCTACCCGATCTGGCTCGAGTTGCTCTACCGCGGCGTCAGGTTCACCCGCCTCACGGAACCGACATTCCTCTACCGACGGCACGCGGAGAACGTCTCGGATTCGCTCGGCGAACGCGATGCGTCGCAGCGCGATGCCGTCCAGGAACGGTACCGACAGCTCGTGCTCGAGCGCGACGGATCGATCCCTCCGCCAACCCCGCCAGCGTCGGCAGCGCTGCCGACTATGCCGACGAAGTCGCCCTTGACGCGCCAATCAACGGCGGTCCGGGGCATCGTGAGACGGATCAGATCGGCCACGGGCCAGGGCAGACCGGTGCGATGACCTCATCGGAGCCCTACGATCCGCGGTCGTACTGGACGCGACTCCACCGCGAAGGCAGCCTTCGATCGGTCGGGCAGTCCGGCCTTCCGATCGAGATGAACGCGTGGCTGTACCGGGTCCTGGAACGCAATCTCCGGTCGTTCCTACGACGACATCGGCTACTCGATCCCGCGCCGCGGCGCGTCTTCGAGGTCGGCGTCGGGACCGGTTACTGGACGCCGTTCTGGTATCACCTCGGCGCCGAACGCGTCGACGGGTGCGACCTGGCGGACGAGGCGATCGACCGGCTTCGCCAGCGCTTTCCGGACGCCACGTATATCGTCGGCGACATCGCCGAGGACGGGGTGGTGCCGCAGGCTGACGAGTACGACCTCGTGACAGTCCTGAATGTCCTGCTCCACATCACCGACGAGGACCGGTTCGCTGCGGCAGCGCGTCACGTTGCCGGCGCGGTGCGGCCGGGGGGACACCTGCTCCTCGTGGAACCCGCCCTCTTCCTCGACGCATCGGTTCGCCCGGTCAAGCCGGGAGCGAGCTCCATGGCGCGCCCGCTCGCCCGCTACCGGGCCGTGCTCGAAGCGGCCGGCCTCGAGTTCGTCGTTGCCGAGGCTAGCACGGTCGTCGCGAACAACCCCATCGAGCACGGGCTGCCCAGCATCGGGCGGTTCGTGTGGTCGTGGCGGACCGCCGTCCGAAACGCCAAGAAAGGGCCGCGCCGCGCTGCCCTTGCCGGGCGCATCCTGTCGTTGGTGGACCGACCGCTCATGCGCACCGGTGTCGCCCCGACGGGCAAGATCCTCCTGTTCCGTCGCCCGGCCTGACTCTCCCGCCTCAGGGGCAGAACGACGCAGGCTCGGAAGCGATGTCGGCGGAGTCGGCGCGGTAGTCGCGGACCGACAGACCCTTGTAGAGCGGCATCGTCGACCAGTCGCACACGTACGCCTGCCACTTGTCGGCCCAGGTCGTGAAGACCGGGTTCCCGACCCATTCGGCCAGCGTACGCAGTCGAAGGATGTGGATGACGTGGTAAACGTTCGTCTTCTTGCCCGAGATCTTCTTGATGAAGTTCGTCGGATAGGAGATCAGGTCCGCCTTGTCCCATGGCAGCGAGACGTCGACCTCAGTGTGACCGGCCGGCACCTGCACCGTCTTGACAGGCTGCCACGTCTCGCCGTTCTGTTCGCTGGTCAGGGGGTCGTACTTGCCGACATAGGCGGACAGCGTGACACTCGTCGCGCGTGGAGAGTCGATCGCGAAGCGGATCACGTTCTCGGTCGGATAGGGGAGCCGGCTGAGGACGACGTTGACCAGGACCTTCGACTTCCTCGGGTTGAAGCCGGTATTGGTCGCGGTGGCGGTATCGGGGTTGACCCAGTATTCCCACCGAGTCGCGGACTGCACCGGGACCGGATAGACGCCCTCTTTCGGGATGTCGACACGCAGGTCGTCCACCTGGATCCCATCGAGCGATCCGTCGAATTCGAGACGTAGACTCAGCGGTCCCGTCAGGTTGTAGCGGCTGTTGTGTAGTGCCGCGTCGTCGTACAAGGGGAGCAATCTGGCGACCGTGGCTGCGCTCCGGTCGAACAGGTCGCGGGCCTGGCTCGATCCCGTCAGTTCGGCGTAGTGATGGACGGACACCAGGATGGACAGCCAGCCGTTCAGGATGAGGTCCCGCGGCGAGGTCGGGACCTCCGCCAGCGCGACCCCATCCTCCCATTCGTAGTAGACGCCACCGTCCGCTTGCGGGATGAGCAGGCCCCTGAAGGACTGATCGCTCGCTGTCTTGAGCGATTCGTCGCCGGTCGCCTGATAGGCCTGGTAGAGGACCTCGGCGTAGTAGGCTTGGGTGAGCCCGGAGTAGTGCTTCTCCGGCTGTCGCGAGACATGCATCTCAGGCGGATACCAGAAGACCAGCGCGTCCTTGAGCGGCTCCATCCGGTCGATGGCGGCGTGGGCGACCTTGAGGATCGCGGCCTTGAGCACCGGGGTCGGGTTGGCGTTGTACTGGCGCAGATAGTCCGCGATCACATACCGGCCGTAGATGGGCTGCGCCGTGACTGTTCCACCCTCCAGCTTCCCGGGATACCCGTCAGGCAGGAAGCGGAACTTGTAGTAGTCCTGGAGCTTGAGTAGGTCCGCGGACAGGGGCGGCATGCTGGGCTCCGGAGGGAGCATCGCCGGCTGCGCGACGGCAACCCAACCGATGCTCACGGTGATCGCCACGACAGCCAGGACCGCGAAGATGGCCGCGAACCGCGACCGTCGTCGCGTGGGGAGTCTCACAGTTAGCCTCTCGGATCTCGGGAACGCCGCCACGGCACGGTCCGACGTGACAATCGGTTCGCGCTGGCCATCCTACCTCGCGATGACCGTCCGGGCACAGAACCTCCATCGTGCCAACCCGTCGTGATCGTCTCCATCGGTGGGGACTGACAAAGTCACTTGGCAGCTAGCACTGGCACATTCACTTGGCATCGAGATTGCGCGCTGCCGCGGCGGTGCGGCGACCTCCGTTATCCTTCGGGCGCAACCGATCCGGCTGATCCTGGGAGGGAACCGTGACGCAAGACCGTCGAGTGGCTGTCATCGGCCTCGGCTATGTTGGCCTACCGCTCGCGATCACGTTCGTCGAGGCCGGCCTGACCGTCGAGGGCATCGACGCCTACCCACCGCGCATCCAGGAACTCAACAACGGGTCGTCGCCGATCGATGACGTCTCCGACGATCGCCTGGCCGCGGCTCTCGCCAGTGGCCTGTCGGTCGTTGCGCCGGAGGATGCCCACATCTCCGAGGCCGACGCGATCTTCGTGTGCGTGCCCACGCCCATCACGACGACCAAGGACCCGAATCTCACGCCGGTGCTGTCCGCGGCCGAGCTGGTGCGCGGTCACCTGCGGGCCGGCCAGCTCGTGATCCTCCAGTCCACCACATTCCCGGGGACCACCACGGGTCCGTTCCGTGAGGTCCTCGAGCGGACGGGCCTCAAGGCCGGTGCCGACTTCGACCTGGCCTTCGCGCCGGAACGCGTCAACCCGGGCGATCCCGCGAGCGCCAGCAAGGGCGTCCCGCGCCTCGTCGGTGCGACCACCCCGGCGGGCACGGAGCGCGCTGCCGCCCTCCTGCGCAACATCAACGACCAGGTCGTCACGATGTCCTCGCCGGATGCGGCGGAGCTCGCAAAGCTGCTCGAGAACGTCTTCCGCAACGTCAACATCGCCTTCGTCAACAACCTCGCGCTGCTGTGCGAGCGGATGGGCCTGGACGTCTGGGAGGTCATCAACGCCGCGGCGACCAAGCCGTTCGGGTTCATGAAGTTCACGCCCGGCCCCGGTGTCGGCGGTCACTGCATCCCCGTAGACCCCTACTACCTGGCCTGGCGCGCGCGCGAGTTCGACTTCATCGATCGCTTCATCGAGCTGGCCGGCGACATCAACTTCGCCATGCCGCGGCATGTCGTCGATCTCGTCGCCGAGGCGCTCAACGACCGGGGCAAGGCGCTCAAGGGCGCCAAGGTCGGCGTGCTGGGCGTCGCGTTCAAGCCGAACGTCCGCGATGCCCGCAACTCGCCGGCCGCCGACGTCATCGCCGGGATCGCCGGTCGAGGCGCCGAGGTCCGCTTCCACGATCCGCACGTCGCCACGTTCAGGGACGCCCAGTCGATCGTGCGCGAGAACACCGGCCTGGACGAGCTCCTTGGCTGGGCCGACATCATCGTCATCGTCACGCCGCACACTGCCATCGACTGGGACCGAACCTTCGATCAGGGTTCCTTGATCGTCGACACGGTGGATGCATCGCGTGGGCGATCGACGCGACCGCGCCAGGTCCTTCGGCTGGGCGCCGGATGGTCGGCGCAGGCCTGACGGTCGGGTCGGGTCGGGGAGGCAGCGCCTGAGCGCCGGCGCCGGCCACGGGGCGAAGGCCCCCCGACCGGTCCTGATGATCGTCCACAGCTACTACGACGAGGATCCGCGCGTCCGGCGGGAGGCGGAAGCGGTGGTGGCGTCAGGCCGGCCGGTCCTGGTCCTGGGCCTGCGCCGGGCCGGCGAGCCGGCCGAGGCCGAGCTGGCCGGGGTCCGCATCCGTAGCCTCGACGTGCAGCGCCACCAGGGCGCCAGCCTGTTCACGTACCTCGCGGAATATGCCGCATTCCTCATCCGGGCGGGCTGGACAGCGGCTCGCCTCCACCGACGCGAGCGGTTCGCACTGGTACAGGTCGCGTCCCTCCCGGATTACCTCGTGTTCGCGGCCCTGCCCCTTCGCCTTGTCGGCGTGCCGGTGATCCTGGACCTCCACGAGGCCATGCCCGAGTTCTTCCGGAGCCGGTTTCCGAAAGCCTCGAACCCCATCCCCCACCGCCTGCTGCTGTGGCAGGAACGGCTGTCGATCGCGTTCTCGACCGCGACGCTCGTTGTCAACGAGGCGATGCGCGACAGGCTCGTGGGCCTGGGCGTCTCCGGGGACAAGGTCAACGTCGTCATCAACAGCCCATCCCTGGCCCGCTTCGACGCGAACCGCTTCCCGCGGCGCTCCTTCCGCGAGGGTGGCCCCCTTCGCCTCATCTACACGGGTGGCCTGACCCCCACCTACGAACTCGATGTCGTGATCCGGGCGGTGGCCCTCCTCGCGGTGGAGCGGCCGGACCTTGACGTTCGGCTCGACGTCTACGGCCGGGGCGATTCGGAGCCGGCGCTGCGCGACCAGACGACCGCCGCGGGCCTGGACGGCCGGGTCACCTTCCACGGCCGGATCCCCATCGATGACGTGCCGGCTGCCGTGGCTGGCGCGGACCTCGGGATCGCTCCCACACGCCGCGACCCGTTCACGGACTTGAGCCTCTCGACCAAGGTGTACGAGTACGCGGCGATGGGCAAGCCCGTGGTGGCCAGCCGCCTGCCGCTCGTTGAGCGGACGTTCCCGGACGGAAGCGTCTCGACCTACGAACCCGGCGACGCCAGCTCGCTCGCCGATGCCGTGATCCGGCTGTCGGACGATGCGCTCGCGCGTGAGGCCGCTGTCGCGCGGACGGCTTCGATCGTGGTCGACGCCGCCTGGGAGCACGCCTCGCGGCCGTATCTGGCGCTCGTCGAGCGGTTGATCGCCCGCTGACGCACGCTGGGGTCGCGGCGGCATTGGCAAACCTTGACCGTTCGTTTGCCGGGTCCGATTGGGAGTTGCGGTACGCTACCGACCGCCCGGCCTCGCCGGACGCCGTCCACCGACTCACAGCAGGATCATCTGACCCACATGACCTTCCGAGCCAAGCCCGTCGTCAAGCGCTCCCACAAGCCGTCGTGGGAGAGCAATGACCGGCGCAATCTGTACCTCAACCTCGGCTTCGGCGTCGTCGTCGTCACGGCGGTCGCGATCCTGCTCATCGCCGCCGGGTTGTCCTGGTACAACGACCACCTCTCGCCGGTGGGCAGCGTCAACGGCCAGAACATCACGATCGACGAGTTCAGGGATCGCTACAAGATCGAAGCGCGCCGGCTCGAAGAGGCCCAGCGGCGCGTCCGGTCCGCAGGCGTCGCGGGGCAACTGACCGAGGCTCAGAAGACAGCTGAGCTGCAAGCCATCGCGACCCAGCAGAACGCCCTGGACAAGACCACGCTGGAGCGGATCATCGATGGCCGGCTCCAGGCCGGCCTGGCCGTCGAGGAAGGCGTGACCGTCACGCCCGAGGACGTCGACGCCCGCCTAGTCGTCGAGGCCACCATCCCCGAAACGCGTCATGCCTGGGTCATCGCCATCGAGCCCGTCGTCTCGTCCGGGGCCGTGCAACCCAGCTCGGAGCAGAAGGCGACGGCCAGGACCAAGGCTGAAGCCGCGCTCAAGAAGCTGCAGGACGGCCAGGCTTGGGAGGATGTCGCCAAGACGGACTCGACCGAGTCCTCGAGCCTCCAGGGCGGCGACCTCGGCTGGATCCGGGCCGATGACACCCAGGCGGACGAGGCCTACCTGAAGGCCGTCTTCGCCGCCGCGGTCAACACGCCGACGGCCATCATCGAAGGCGCTGACGGGATCTTCCGGATCGGCCGGTTCACAGGCATCGCCACCGAGACCGTGGACGCCGACTATCAGGCCAAGCTGGTCAACGACGGGATCGACCTCGGCAAGTACCGCGCGGTCGTCGCGAGCGATGTGATCCGCCAGAAGCTCGAGGACAAGGTCGTCGCCGACGCGACCAAGCCGGGGCCGCAGCGCCGGGTCGCGGAGATCTATATCAAGGACGCGGCCGCGGACGCGAAGAACGGCGCCGCCACCGACAAGGTCGGCTCGATCAAGGTCCGCCACATCCTGTACTCACCGAAGGACGACGCGCAGGCGGCCGCGGACCTGCCTGAGACAGACCCGGCCTGGGCCGCCGCCAAGGCCGAGGCAGATGCGGCCTATGCCAAGATCAAGGCGGATCCGTCGCTGTTCGACTCGATCGCCCGTGCCGCGAGCGATGAGGGTCGTGCCAAGGGCGCGTCCGGCAGTGGTGGCAAGCTGCCGTATTACGACAAGGACAGCCAGATCGACGAAGCGTTCAAGGCGGCGATCCTCAAGGAGGGCCTCAAGCCGGGTGACCTCCTCGCCCCCATCAAGTCCGGCTTCGGATGGCATGTCATCCAGATCCTGTACGGGGGCACGAACCAGGATGAGCTGACCGCCCTGAAGGTCAAGGCCGACGCCGGCGCCGACTTCGGGGCTCTGGCTCGCGACTTCTCGGAGGCACCGGACGCCAGCGCGGGCGGCGACCTCGGCTGGCTGGCCAGGGGCCAGGTCGGGACGCTCGCCACGGACGCGATCTTCGCCGCGGCGGTGGGCAAGACGAGCGCCATCGTGAGCATCCCGGGTGACGGGCTCTACCTCTTCAAGGTCTTCGAGGAGGAGACGCGGACGCCGGAGGGTCGCCAGCTCGATGCCATCAGGGCCAAGGCATTCGATGACTGGTATGGCGCCAAGAAGGATGCCGCGACCATCACGCGCGACCCGGCCATCGTGGGGACCAGCAGCTAGACAGGAGGTCCGGTGCTCGACGCGCTCGTCGCCGAGGCCCGGCTGCGGTGGGGGCTGGATCCCACGGACGGTCTCCAGGTCATCGCCACAGAGCGATTGATCGGGACTCCGCTCGAGGCGTCGTGCCCCGTGCTGTTGGTCCCGCTCGTCGTGATGCGCCAGGGTGCGACGACCGACGGCCCGGCTGAGCCACTGCCGGGCCGCAACGGACCGGGCGGCGCGGACCCGATCGTCGTCCTGGGGCGCCTCTACCCGGCGGACCACCCGGTCGGTCGAATCGGGCAGGCGGAGGCCACGACGGTGGGCGCCCTCGCTGCCGCCGATCTCGCCGGTGCGCTCTATTTCCGGCCGGTCGCCCCGGAACTCGCGGTCGCCGGGCCGTGGGCGATGCCCTGGATCAGCGCCAGGCTGCGCCGCCCGGACGGCTGTCCGTGGGACCAGGAGCAGACCCACGCCTCGCTTCGCAAGCACCTGCTCGAGGAGACCTACGAGGTCTATGACGCCCTCGAGGCTGGCGCCACGCCGGCACTCGCCGAGGAGCTGGGCGACCTGCTGCTCCAGATCATCCTGCACGCCCAACTGGCGGCGGAGGCCGGCGTCTTCGACCTGGCCGACGTCCAGGCTGCGCTCGCGACCAAGATCGTGCGTCGCCACCCGCACGTCTTCGGGGACGCCGAGGTCGCCACGGTCAGCGACGTGAACCGACAGTGGGAGCGCATCAAGGCCGCAGAACGGGCGACGGCCGCGGAGGGCGAGACGGACGCGGGCGCCGCCGACCGGAGTACCGGCGCCCAGCTGAAGAGCGCGCTGGACGGGATCAGCGGATCGCTGCCGGCCCTGGCCGCCAGCCAGGAGATGCAGGAGCGGGCGGCCAACCTCGGCTACGACTGGCCGTCCATCGAGGGCATCCTCGACAAGGTGATCGAGGAGACCCAGGAGCTGCGCGAGGCCGTCACGCCCAGCCATTGGTCCGAGGAATTCGGCGACCTCCTGTTCGTGCTCGTCAACGTCGCGCGCCACCAGGGCGTGGAGGCGGAGGCCGCGATGCGTGCGGCCAATGCGAAGTTCCGGCGGCGGTTCGGGAGCGTGGAGCGCCAGGCCGCTGTCCAGGGCGTCGCGTTGCGCGACCTGGACTTCGCCGCACTCGATACCCTGTGGGACAACGCCAAGGCTGAGGAGAGAACGACATGACGATCGGCAACCGGCCGGGACCCGAGCGCTCCGGCGGACGCGGGCCGAGCGACCTGCGGCCCGTCTCCTTCACGCTGGGCGTCCAGAAATGGGCCGAGGGCTCCTGCGTCGTCCGCTTCGGCGACACCGAGGTCCTGTGCGCGGCCACGATCGCGGACCGCGTCCCGCCCCACCTTCGCGGCAAGGGGACCGGCTGGGTCACCGCCGAGTACTCGATGCTGCCGCGGGCCACCAAGGAGCGCAGCGACCGCGAATCCGCGCGCGGCAAGATCGGCGGTCGGACCCACGAGATCCAGCGCCTCATCGGGCGTTCGCTGCGTGGTGTCGTGGACCTGACACGTCTGGGCGAGCGGACGATCACCGTCGACTGCGACGTCCTGCAGGCGGATGGCGGGACCCGGACCGCCTCGATCACCGGCGGATACGTCGCGATGGCCGCCGCGATGATCACCTATGGCATGGACCGCCACCTCGTCTCGAAGATCGCGGCCGTGTCGGTGGGTCTCGTCGACGGCCAGGCTTACCTGGACCTGGACTACCCGGAAGACTCGCGCGCCGATGTCGACTTCAACGTCGTCGGCACGGACGGCGGCGACTACGTCGAGCTGCAGGGGACTGCAGAGGGCAAGCCCTTCGACCGGGCCGCGGCGACGGGCCTGCTGGACCTCGCCGATGCCGGTCTCGTCCAGCTGTTCGAGGCCCAGGCCGCCATCCTCGCCACCGTCCGGCGGTGAGCCGACCGCGCCTGCTCGTCGCGACGCGTTCCGAGCACAAGCTGCGCGAACTGCGTGAACTGCTCCACCTGGCGCATGGCGAGCTGGTCACGCTGGACGACCTGGGGATCCCGGGCGACCCCGAGGAGACCGGTGCCACGTTCCGGACGAACGCGGCGATCAAGGCACGCTTCGGGGCGAGGGCGTCCGGTCTGCCGACGCTGGCCGACGACTCCGGCCTGGAAGTGGATGCCCTCGATGGCGGCCCCGGCGTGCGGACGCGTCGGTTTGCCGGTGAGCACGCCACCGATGCGGACAACAACGCTCTTTTGCTCGCGACCCTGGCGGATCTCCTGCCCGAGCGGCGGGGCGGTCGGTACGTTTGCGTCCTGGCACTGGCCCTGCCCGTGCCGTCGCGTTCGGGGGCATCGCGCGCGCCTGGCCTGACGTTCACCCAGGGGACGTGTCGCGGCAGGATCGCCGTCGCTCCACGCGGCGCGGGCGGGTTCGGCTACGACCCCATATTCGAGCCGGCGTCGGAGCCGCCGGGTGGTCGGACGCTGGGTCTCTGGTCGCCCGCGGAGAAGCACGCCATCTCGCACCGCGCACGGGCGGCGCGTCGCATGGCGCCACGACTCGCCGAACTCGGGTTCTAGTCGCGGGCGCTCCGCCGCTCACTTGACCGATTCGAACGGTCGTCGTCTCCCAAACGACGGACGCGGCCCTCGTGCTCTGCCGGGACCGCGCGAACAGCATGCGCTCGCGATCTTGTCGTCTCGGGCGCGACGAACGGCTCGATCGCGGCGCGCCACGATCGATCTTAGCGCCGCGAACCCGCGGATCGTCGTCCATCAGGCGCCGATCCCGCCTCGCTTCGACCCTTAGAGGGCGAGGGCGAGGGCGAGGGCGAGGCTGCCTGCGCGGCTGCTTGCGAGGCTGCCTGCGACGGCGAGGCTGCCTGCGACGGCGACTTGCGAGGCTGCCTGCGACGGCGAGGCAGCCAGCCAGCCAGCATGCCCCGAACTGCTCAGAGCCCGAGATTCCGCCACTTGGGCCTTCGGTTCCGCCGCATGCCGGCTCTCAGCGGGCGATTCGGGCGGAATGGTGGCCCGTTCGAGCCATTCGCTGGCTCTGAGCGGGCATCTGGGCATGAACTGCCGCCTATCGACCGGATCCTCGGGCTCTGAGCGGGCACCCAGTGCGGGGCTCTGAGCAAGTACCGCGGGCCGGCCCCAGACGGCGGCTCGGCCCGCCTCACTTCGACCTACGGCGACGGCGACCCCTCCGGCCAGCCGACCGGCACGTCACCTGGCGGCGGGAACAGCCTGGCGGCCATCGTCAGGATCCCCGCAAGATCGGGATCCTGGCCGTCGCCGAACTGCGTGGGCTTCGGGTGGACCAGTGGGAACTTGATCACGACGCGGATCATCGTGTCGTTCCCGGACTCGTCCAGGATCGCGGCCAGCGCCGGCAGCCGCTCGGTGGGCAGGTCGGTGCGAACGGACGCCCCCACCGCCTTGAGTAGATCGGGGAGTTGCCAGAAGAGGCTACCGCCCGACGTCGCCTCACGGCGCAGGGCCGCGAGGATCTCCTGCTGTCGCGCAGCCCGGGTGAAATCGCTCTCACCCTTGGCTTTTCTCGAGCGCGCGTAGGCGAGCGCTTCGATGCCGTCGAGATGGTGCGGCCCGGCCGTGATGCTGAACCCGCGCTGGTCCGTGCCGTAGCCGTCGTAGCCGGGATCCTCGAAGCCCTTCTTGACGGTCACGTCGACCCCGCCGACCGCGTCGATCATGTCGATGAAGCCGGCCATGTCCATCGTCGCGTAGTAGTGGATCGGGATGCCGAGCAGCGCACTCGCGGCATCCTGCAACGCCCACAGCCCGCCGTTCGGGAAGGCCGCCACATGCCGATCCGCGTACGACATCAGGGAATTCAACTTGGGTCCGTACATGTCGCCATCGCCGAGCGGGACGTTGATCAGGTCGCGTGGCAGCGACACCATGGACACGCTGCCACCGACCGGGTCCAGCGACGCGACCATCATCGTGTCGGTCAGGGTGGCGCTGCGCTTGGAGGTGGAGTCCACCCCGACGATCAGGATGTTGATGCGCTCGCCATCTGCCGGTACGGGTCGTACCGCTCGAGCCGGTTCGCTCTGGGCAGCGAGGACCTGCCCCCCGAAGATCGTCCCGAAGGTGTCACCCAGCAGGCGACCGTACTGGAAGACCATGAAGTGCGGGATGACGATGACGATGGCGATGGCGACCATCCCGATGACCCCGAGACGCCCTGTCGGACCGGTCCAGCGAGTGTCGAGGAAGGCCTGGAACGACGCGACCAGACGCCATAGGACCAGCAGCAGGTTGAGGGTCAGCACGGTCCCAAGGACGGACGGCGTGATGACCCACGCCGCGATCCGGATCGGGGACTGGAGCTGCGCGACGAGCACGACGATCGCCAGGATCAGCAGGGACGGGATCAGGAAGAGGAAGGTCAGCCGGCGGCGGCGGTTGAAGGCCTGGCCGAGTCCCGGAAGCACCGCCGACAGGGTCGCCACGGCGAGGCGGCGGCGGTCCATCGCTCCGGTGTCCGGCCGGATCCGTGTGGCTTGCACGCGGGCTTCGCTCTCCGATCCGTTGGCTGCGGGTGAGTCCCGCGCCCGAGTCTATCGTGACTCGAGACATGGAGACGCCGGGCGATCGATCAGCCTGCCAGTGATCGCCCGGCGTCCTGACCTGTGACGGACGACTTTCGCCAGGCGTGACGCCAGGTCGCCGGTCCGGATACGAAGTGGCCCGACACTGGGGGGAAGTGCCGGGCCATGACTCAGTGTGCCGTACGTCCCTGGGAATGTCGTGAGACCAAAGTCACGCCGCTG